>JBDTOL010000137.1:0-31880 GCA_039933235.1 Spartobacteria bacterium
GAAGGGGTGAAAAACCTGCTCGTGCCGAGCGTCATTTTCGAAGAACTCGGCCTCCGTTACTACGGCCCGATCGACGGACACGATATCTCGCTCTTGACGCGCACTTTTGAGTTCCTGAAATCGCAGGAGGAGCCCGTCCTGCTCCACATCCTGACTAAGAAGGGCAGAGGCTACGAGCCCGCCATCGCCAAGCCAGACAAGTTTCACGGCCTCGGGAAATTTACCGCGGAGACGGGTGAGACGGCGGCCGCCACCGCGCCGACCTATTCCGAGATCCTCGGCAAGACGTTAGGCAAGTTTGCCGATACCAATCGTAAGATCGTCGCCATCACCGGCGCGATGCCGAGCGGCACCGGCCTCGGCTTTTTCCAGGCGCAACATCCCGACCGCTACTACGACGTCGGGATCGCGGAGGAACATGCCGCGCTCTTTGCCTGCGGTCTCGCAACGCAGGGCCTGAAGCCTTTCCTCACGATCTATTCCACCTTCATGCAGCGCGCCTACGACATGATCATCCATGACATTGCGCTGCAGAATCTGAACGTCGCGCTCTGCATGGATCGCGCCGGCTTGAGCGGCGACGACGGCCCGACGCATCACGGCGTGTTCGATATCGGTTACCTGCGCCACGTGCCCAACATCGTGCACATGCAGCCGAAGGATGAGGACGAATTTGCCGACATGCTCTGGACGATGGCGAATTACAACGCCGGCCCGATCGCAGTTCGTTACCCGCGCGGCGCGGGCACCGGCGCGAAGCCAAAGGCGACGCCGAAGCTGCTCGAGATCGGCAAGGCCGAAGTGGTCCAGCACGGCAAGGATGTCGCGATCTTCGGCCTCGGCAACATGTTCGAAATGGCGCAGGAAGCGGCCCAAAAACTCGAGGCCCAAGGCTACTCCGTCGCCCTGATCAACCCGCGCTGGATTAAACCGCTCGACACCGGCACTCTCGAGTTTTTCGCCCGCAGCGTGCAGGTCCTTTGCACGATCGAAGACCACGTTTTGCATAACGGCTTTGGCTGCGGCGTGATGGAACACCTCTACACCCAGATGATCCACACTCCGGTCGTGCGGATCGGCTGGCCCGACCAATTCATCGAGCATGGCACGATCCCGATCCTGCGCCAGAAGCACGGCCTGACGAGCGACGCGCTGGTCGAGAAGGTCTTGCCGCTGCTGAAAAAGCAGGCGGAGAAGACGCGCCCGAGCGCGGCATAGACCGCCGCATTCACTTGCAGCGCGGAAGCGCGCGTGACAAGTCAGCCTGAATGGCTGATTTACGAAAATGAGCGCAATCGAGGCCTCCGGGCTGACCAAAGTCTATCGCACCTACCGCAAGGAGAGCGGGCTTTGGGCCTCGGTCAAAGGTCTCGTTAGGCGACGCTACCAGGAAACCCGGGCCGCCGACGATATTTCCTTCACGATCGAGGAGGGCGAGCTGGTTGGTTTTCTCGGACCCAACGGCGCGGGAAAGACCACCGTCCTGAAGATGCTTTCCGGACTGCTCAA
Organism: Spartobacteria bacterium; assembly: GCA_039933235.1. Lineage (GTDB taxonomy): Bacteria > Verrucomicrobiota > Verrucomicrobiia > Chthoniobacterales > UBA10450 > Palsa-1392. The sequence goes on from JBDTOL010000137.1 coordinate 1,510, forward strand.
TCCGACCTCCGGCGAAGCGCGCGTCCTCGGTTTTGTTCCGTGGGAGCGGCGCGACGAGATGAAACGCCAGTTCAGCCTCCTGATGGGCCAGAAGAATGCGCTTTGGTGGGATTTGCCGGCCCAAGAATCGCTCGAACTGAACCGGGCGATCTACGGGATCGACCGCGCGCGCTTCAAGAAAGTGGTGGGCGGCCTGAGCGAGCTGCTCGAGGTGCAGGACAAGATGAACGTGATGGTGCGCGAGCTGTCGTTAGGCGAACGGATGAAGATGGAGCTCATTTCCGCGCTGATCCACGAGCCGCGCGTCCTCTTCCTCGACGAGCCGACGATCGGTCTCGACGTCGTGAGCCAGAAACGGGTCCGTGAATTTCTCCGGCTCTATAACCAGGAGCATCGCATCGTCACAATGCTGACGAGCCATTACATGCAGGACATCGAGGAACTCTGCCATCGCGTCATCATCATCGATCACGGCAGGATTTTCTTCGATGGCCCGCTCAGCCAGATCATCGATCGCTTCTCCGGGCACAAGATCATTAGCCTGACGTTCGCGGAGCAGCAGGAACGCGATTTTTCCACGCTCGGTGAGGTGGTCGAGCAGACCCCGCTCAGCGTGCAGCTGAAAGTGCCGCGGGCCAAAGTCACCGACGTCGCCCGGCAACTCCTGAGCGCCTGTTCGGTGTCTGATATCAACGTGCAGGAATTGCCGGTCGAGGACGTGATCCGACAGCTCTTTGGCGAACGCAGCGCGGAGAATCGCGCTGTTCAGGAAGCCAAAGCCTGACGCGCTAGACCCAGGAACGTTTCATCGTAGTCCTGAGTTCGTGCACGTAGCCCGGGTTCACCTCGAACTCCATCGCCGGCATCTCAACGGAGGAGACCTGTTCACGATACGGTTTGCTCTCGACGTAGCCGGCGGCGAGGAGCGCATTCAGCACATCGGTCAGATCGTCGGGCGGCATCTGCGTATGCTCCGCGATCGCGGAGCCTGGCACCGGCTCGGCAAAACCGACGGCCTTGAGCACAGCGCGTTCGCGTCCGCTGAGTTGTATCCGGCGCATCGTGTTGCTGGAGAGCAGGTCGCATACCGGGCCGCGACAGCGCCATTCTTTACTCCGGGAGCGCGCGCGGTACCTTCCCTGTCCCATGGCTGTTTCCGAGGATCAGATTAAGGACGCGCTCAGGACCGTGAAATATCCGGGGTTCAGTCGCGACATCGTTTCATTTGGCCTAGTCAAAGGGATCCAGGCAAGTGACGGTAACGTCGTCGTGCAGCTCGCGCTGGCCACGAACGACCCTGCGATCCCGCAGACGATCAAGAACGAGGCCGAAGGAGCATTGCGCAATGTCGCCGGCGTACGCGAGGCGAAAGTCCGGATCGACATTCAGGCGCCGCCCGCGGGGAGCGGTGCCGCCGGCGTGGGCGCGACCAGGATCGCCGGGATCAAGCACGTCATCGCGATCGCCAGCGGCAAAGGCGGCGTCGGCAAATCGACCGTTGCCGCAAATCTGGCCGTCGCGCTCGAGCAGACCGGAGCCGCCGTCGGATTGTGCGATTGCGACATCTACGGACCGAGCATTTCACTCATGTTTGGCTCGCGTGAGCGCCCGATGGCGACCGAAGACAACCGCATCATCCCGGTCGAACAGTATGGGCTGCGCCTGATGTCGATGGGATTTCTCCTCGACGATGCGGCGCCAGCGATCCTGCGCGGGCCGATGGTGACGCGCTACACGCAGCAATTTCTGCGGCAGGTGGAATGGGGCGAGCTCGATTACCTGGTGCTCGATCTGCCGCCTGGCACGGGCGACATCCAGCTCACGATCGTTCAAACGGTCGCGCTGGCAGGAGCGATCATCGTGACGACGCCGCAGGAAGTCGCGCTGATCGATGCGCGCAAGGCTTCCGCGATGTTCGATAAGGTCAATGTGCCTGTGCTCGGCCTGATCGAGAACATGAGCTATTTCATTTCTCCCTCGGATGGAGAGCGCTACGACATTTTCGGCAGCGGCGGCGGCGAGCGGGAAGCAAAACGGATCCGCGCGCCGTTGCTCGGCCAGATCCCGATCGACATCGCCACTCGGGAGGCGGGCGACCGCGGGATGCCGGTCACGGCGGAGGACCGCGATTCTCCCGTCAGCGCCGAATTTCGGAAGATCGCGCGAGCCCTCCGCGAGACGTTGCCGACAGGGTAATGCTTGCCAGAACATCGCAAGCTGGATAAATAAGAGCCGACTTGGTTCGTCTAATGCTGAAGAACCTGCCACGATAAATGGCCAAATAGTCGCAATGAATAATACCGCTGAAATCGATTTGTCCGATGACGCCGGCTCCCATTTTCTCAAGAATTCGGTCCTCTATAAAGAGTTCCTGGCCGAGCGCGAGGAAATCCTGAAACACAAGTGGATCGAAAGCGAAAAAGCCGGATCCGACATTGGTTTTGAAAAGGCGCTCCTCGATTGGATCGTGAAACATCGTTCCAACTGGCGCGACCGGAGAGTGCGCGAGATGAAGCTGGCGAAAGTGCCGGCCTGATTTCGCCCGCTTCCTTTAAGGCGATCCTGCGAGGTCGCAAAGGAAATGAAGCAAACCCGCCAAAAAACCGAGAGTGAAGGCACCCGCATCTTCGATGCGGACGCAACCCGCCGGGCTTTGCGCCGGATTGCGCACGAAATCATCGAGCGCAATCGTGATCTGACAGCGCTGGTCCTGGCGGGAATCCCAGCGCGCGGGGTGGAGTTGGCCCGTCGCCTTGCGACCGAGATAGCAGCGATCGAGAAGGTGACTGTCGCCACCGGTGTGATTGACGTCTCGATGCACCGCGACGATCTCGGGACGAGAATTGGCCTGCCCGTGGTGCGGACATCCCAGCTTCCGCTCCCGCTGGAGGACCGCACCATCGTGATTGTGGACGACGTTCTTTTTACCGGTCGCACCTGCCGCGCCGCGATGGACGCGCTCGGTTCCTTTGGCCGGCCGGCCTGCATCCAGTTCGCTACCCTGATCGATCGCGGACATCGCGAGCTGCCGATCCGCCCCGATTTTGTCGGCAAAAATCTACCGACCGCGCGTGGAGAAAAAGTCCGGGTGCGCCTGACCGGGATCGATGACGAGCCGGATGGAGTCTGGCTCCTGAAAGCGGGGCAGGATGAATAGTGGCCCGGAGCGCTGGACGCGCAAAGACTTGTTAGGCCTGCGCGAGCTGTCGGCGGAGGAGATCAGCCTGGTCCTCGAGACGGCCGACGCTTTCAAGCAGGTCGGCACGCGCGAAGTGAAGAAGGTCCCGGCGCTGCAGGGAAAGACCTTGATCAATCTCTTCGTCGAGCCAAGCACCCGCACCCGAACTTCCTTTGAGCTGGCGGCCAAGCGCCTCAGCGCCGACATCGTCAACATCTCCGCGTCCGCCTCCAGCCTAACGAAAGGCGAAACCCTCAAGGACACGGCCAAGGTGCTCGAAGCCAATCACGCCGACATCATTGTGCTGCGCCACAGCTCAGCCGGCGCGCCGCAGTTCCTGGCCAGCCGCATCGGCGCGAGCGTGATCAACGCCGGCGACGGTGCGCACGAACATCCGACCCAGGGACTGCTCGATCTTTACACCATCCGGGAAAAGAAAGGCTCGGTGGAAGGGCTGCATGTCGCGATTATCGGCGACATCCTCTTCAGCCGGGTGGCGCGCTCGAACATCTTCGCTCTCCTCAAAATGGGCGCGCGCGTTACTCTCGTCGGACCGAGCACACTCGTTCCGCGCGTTTTTGAGCAGCTCGGCGTAACCGTCTCGTACCGGCTCGAGGAAGTGCTGCCGACGGCGGACGTGGTCAATCTGCTCCGGATCCAGCACGAGCGGCAGCGCAAGGAATACTTTCCCGGCCTCGGCGAATACATCCGCCTTTTCGGCCTAACGAAAGAGCGTGCGAAACTGCTCAAGCCGGATTGCCTGATTATGCACCCGGGGCCGATCAACCGCGGGGTCGAGATCGACAGCGATCTCGCCGATGGCCCGCAGAGCGTGATCTTCGATCAAGTGACCAACGGTCTCGCGGTGCGCATGGCCGTGCTTTATCTCTGCGGAGGTCTCGCCCGATCATGAAGACGCTCATTCGCAATGGGCGCATCATCGATCCGGCAAACGGCCGGGACGAGGTCGGCGACCTTTTCATCAGCGAAGGACGGATTGCGGAGAATACCCAGGCCCAAAATCCGAAATCCAAAAAAATCGAAGAGATCGATGCGACCGGCCTGGTCGTTAGTCCGGGCCTGATCGATCTGCACGTTCATTTTCGGGAGCCCGGTTTTGGCTGGAAGGAGACGATCGCCTCGGGCGCGCGCGCCGCGGCGGCCGGCGGCTTCACGACCGTCGTCTGCATGCCGAACACTTCCCCCGTGGCCGACAGCCCGAGCACGATCGCGTGGATCAAGGACCGGGCGAAGGAAGTGGCGCAGGTTCGCGTCCTTGCGACCGGGGCCATTTCGAAAAATCTGGCGGGCGAAGAACTCGCACCGATCGGCTCGCTCGCGCAGGCGGGCGTGGTGGCGATCACCGACGACGGCCATTGCGTGCAGAATAACGAACTCATGCGCCGCGCGGTCGAGTATGCGCGCATGGTCGGCCTGCCGGTGCTCGATCACTGCCAAGACTACAACCTGGTCGGCAACGGCGTCGTCCACGAAGGCTATTGGAGCACGCTGCTCGGCTTGCCCGGCTGGCCCGCGGCGGGCGAGGAAGCGATCGTGGCGCGCAACGTTCTGCTCGCGGAGTGCTGCGACCATCGCATCCATTGCCAGCACATCAGCGCGGCGGGGAGCGTGCGACTTCTGCGGGAAGCGCGGGCCCGCGGAGTGAAAATCAGCGGCGAGGTTTGTCCGCATCACCTCGCGTTGACGGACGAATCGATTCAGAATTTTGAGACCAATTTCAAAATGAATCCGCCGCTTCGGGCGCAAGGCGACATCGAGGCGCTGCTCGAGGGCATCGCCGACGGAACGCTCGAGATCCTGGCGAGCGATCACGCGCCGCACGCAAAATTTGAAAAGGAAGTCGAGTTCGATGCCGCGCCCTTCGGCATTGTGGGGCTCGAGACGGAGCTCGGTCTTTTCATCGACCTGCTCGTGCACCGGCATCAAACGATCGGTCTCCCGCGCCTGATCGAGATGCTGACGGTGAACCCGGCGAAGTTGCTGGCGCTCGAGGCCGGCACGCTCTCGTTAGGCACGCCGGCCGATATCACCCTGATCGATCCCGGTCTGGAATGGACGGTTGATGCGAGCAGCTTTCAGTCGGCCTCGCGCAACACGCCCTTCGATGGCTGGAAGCTGAAAGGGCGGGCGGTGCGGACGATCGTGGGCGGGGAAACCGTTTGGCAGCTCGCCTAGCTGGGGTAGCCGCCTGAGATGTAATCGCGCATCTGGTCGAGCGCGGCGTTCTGGGTGGAAATCACTTCCTTCACCAAATCGCCGATCGAGATCACGCCGCGCAAGGTGCCATCTGCTATGACCGGTAAATGGCGAATCCGTTTTTCGGTCATGAACCGGAGGCATTCCTCGACCGTCTCGCGCGGGTGCGCGGTGGTCAGCTCGGTCGTCATGATTTCGCGCACGATACTGTTGCGCGACGTTTTGCCTTTCAGCATCACTTTGCGCGAGTAATCGCGCTCGGAGACGATGCCGACGAGTTGTTCATTTTCCATCACGAGGAGTGCCCCGACATTTTTCTCCGCCATCATGGCGATGGCGTCGTAGACCGTGGCTTCGGGCGAGACCGACCAGATCTGGCCGCTCTTCTGGCATAGGATCTTTTCGATCGTGCCGCTCACATCCATGCCGGCGAGAATAGCCGACGGCGGAAATTGACGCAAACAATTAACGTCCGCGGCGCGCGAACTTCTCTGCGATCAACTCCTCGAGCTTAGCCGTGAGGATCGCATCGGGGAGGCGCTCGAGCACTTCGTTGAGAAACCCGCCGACGAGCAGCTCCCGCGCGACCGACGCGGGGATGCCGCGCGCGAGCATATAAAACATCTCGTCGTCATCGATCTGGCCGGAGGTCGCGCCGTGACTGCATTTGACGTTATCGGCCATGATCTCGAGGCCCGGCATGGAATTGGCCTCGGCGTCGTCGCTCAGGAGGAGATTGCGCACTTTCTGGTAGGCATCGGTGAAATGCGCGTGTGGCTCGACTCGGATCAGCCCGCCAAAGGTGTTTCGGGCGCGTCCGTTGAGGGCGTTTTTAAAAAGGAGGTCGCTGTTGGTATGCGGCGAAGCGTGATCCTGCAGGGTGCGCGCGTCGAATTCCTGCGCGTCGTCGCCAATCGAGACCGCGAGCATGTCGCTATGCGCCCCTTCGCCGTTCAGGCGGCTCAGGCTCTCGAGCCGGGAATATTTCCCGCCGAGGCCGAGATGCAGATTCAGCGCGGTGGCATCGCGAGCGACGGTCGTAGCGTTAATCTGGATGCTGAGAGTCTGGTCGCTCCAATCCTGTGCACAGATGTAGGTGACCTTGGCGCCGGGGCCGACGATGAGATCGTTCACGCCGCAGGCGAACCCGGCGCGGGAACGATCGGTCGAGCGGAAATGTTCGAGCAGGGTTACCTTTGAGAGTTCCTCGGCGACGACGAGCGTATGCGGAAAAATGGCCGCGTTCTCCGAATGCAACCAATGAAATGTTTCGAGCGGCAGATCGACCTCGACCCCACGCGGGACGTAGAGAAACGTTCCCGACCGCACAAAAGCCTCGTGCAGTGCAGCAAACTTGGCCGACCCGAGTCCGGCAGGCTGACTCATGAAATGCTGCCGGAATAACTCTTCGTGTTCGAGCATCGCCCGCTCGAGCGGCTGGAAGATGACACCGGCTTTGCGCAGCTTTTCCGAGATCACATCGCGCTCGAGAAAGTGATCGTCGGCAAAAACGAGCCGACCGGAGACGTCATCGAGATCAATGGAGCGTTCGAGAATATCGTGAGCATCCGCGTCCGGCAAAGCGGGAGCCACGCTGTAGGGCGCGAGATCGAGCAGACTTACATTCGAAAAACGCCACGCCTGATCGGTGCGCGAAGGCATTGGGAGACTTTCAAACTGCGTCCAACCCGCCCGCTGCTGATCGGTGAACCAACTCGGCAGCTTGTCATCGATGCGGCCCTGGATGCCACCGAGAATCCCGACGTTCCTTGGCGCGACGGCGGGTTTCTCTTCGAGAACGGCGGAAGGGTTGCTCATAGCGGGCAGAGACGCGAACGGCGGTCCGAGACCGCCGTGCACTGCGTCCGTTTCTGCGGGCGAAACCTAGCCGACGGAACCTTCCATCTCAAGTTCGATCAGGCGCTTGAGCTCGACCGAGTATTCCATCGGAAATTGCCGGACGAGATCGTTGACGAATCCGTTCACGCTCAGGCTCATCGCCTGCGCTTCGGTCAGGCCGCGCTGCTGCATGTAGAAGATCTGCTCGGCGCTGACCTGCGAGACGCTGGCCTCGTGCTGCACGGCGTTGCCGGTGCCGCGGACGGTGATCGCCGGGTAGGTGTCGGTGCGGCTGTTCGAGTTGATCAGGAGCGCGTCGCACTCGGTGTTGTTCTTGCAGTTCTTGAGATGTTTCGGCACGTGGACGAGGCCGCGATAGGTGGCCCGGCCGGTGCCGATGCTGATCGATTTGGAAATGATGTTACTCGTCGTTTCGTCGGCGGCGTGAACCATTTTCGCGCCGGTGTCCTGGTGCTGGCCGTCGCCGGCGAGCGCAATCGAGATGACTTCGCCGCGGGCTTTGCGGCCTTTCATGACCACGCCCGGATACTTCATCGTCAGGCGGCTGCCGATGTTGCAATCGATCCATTTCACTTCGGCTTCTTCATGCGCGAGGCCGCGTTTGGTGACGAGGTTGAAGACGTTGTTCGACCAGTTTTGGACGGTGATGTATTGGATCTTGGCGCCCTTCATCGCGACCAGCTCGACGACCGCGCTATGCAGGGTGGCGGTGTTGAACTTCGGCGCGGTGCAGCCTTCCATGTAGGTCAGCTCGGCGCCTTCATCACAGATAATGAGGGTGCGCTCAAACTGTCCGAAGTTCTCGGCGTTGATCCGAAAATAAGCCTGGAGCGGGTGCTTCACCTTCACGCCCGGCGGGACATAGATGAACGAACCGCCACTGAAAACGGCGCTGTTGAGCGCGCTGAATTTGTTGTCGCCGGTCGGGATGACTTTCCCGAACCATTTCCGGAAGATCTCCGGGTGTTCCTTCAATCCATCGGCGCTGCCGACAAAAATAACGCCCTGTTCGCCGACCGCCTTCTTGATATTGGAATAGACGGCTTCGCTATCGAATTGCGCTTCGACGCCGGCGAGAAACTGGCGTTCCTGCTCCGGGATGCCGAGCCGCTCGAAGGTTCGTTTGACGTCGTCGGGCACTTCTTCCCAGGTGCGCTTCGGCTGGATGCCGCCACTCAGGTAGTAGCGGATCTTGTCGAAGACAATCGCTTCCAGATCCTTACTCGCCCAATGCGTGGGCATAGGCTTGCTCAGAAAAGTCTGGAGGGCCTTGAGCCGAAATTCCCGCACCCAGTCGGGATCCTGTTTAACGTCGCAGATGTAATGAATCGTTTTCTCACTCAGGCCGGTGCCCGCATCGTGAGTATGGGTTTCGGGATAAAAGAAATCCCCCTTGTTGCGTTCGATATCGAGTGTCGTGTTTTCCTTAACCATTTTTGTCTCCTTTTCCGTCAGGCGAGCGCGGGTTCGCTAGCATCTTCCTTAACCCAATCGTAACCCTTCTCCTCCAACTGGAGGGCGAGGTCCTTGCCGCCGCTGAGTTCAATTCGTCCACGCACCATCACGTGCACATGATCGGGCACGATGTAGTTCAAAAGCCGCTGGTAATGCGTGATCAAAAGCACGCCGAGATTTGGTCCGCGGAGCGACTCGACGCCTTGGGCGACGATCTTGAGCGCATCGATGTCGAGCCCGCTATCGGTTTCGTCGAGGACAGCATATTTCGGCTCGAGCATGGCCATTTGCAGGATTTCGTTGCGCTTTTTCTCGCCGCCGGAGAACCCTTCGTTGACCGAGCGCGAGGTGAAGGAACGATCCATCCCCAGCAGATCCATCTTCTTGTAAAGCTGCGCGTAATAATCGGTCGCCTCCAGCTCTTCACCCTCCGGGAGGCGGGCCTTCACGGCGGCCCGGAGGAAATTGGCGATCGTCACGCCGGGGATTTCGCTCGGGTACTGGAACGCCATGAAAAGCCCTTTACGGGCCCGTTCGTCGGGCTCGTATTCGAGAACGTTCTCGCCGTCCATCAGGACCGAGCCGGAGGTGACGGTGTAATCGGGGTGACCGGCCAAAACCTTCGCCAGAGTGCTCTTACCGGAGCCGTTTGGGCCCATGATGGCGTGCACTTCCCCCTTCGGCACAGTAAGGCTGAGACCGCGGATGATTTCCTGTTCGGCGATCGAGACGTGTAAATCCTGAATGACCAATTGATCCATAATTTGCGAACTGGAAGATACTCCGACTTCCTTGTATTTGCGAACGCGATTCGGGGGCCCGAAGCGGGGTGCGCAGCGGCCGAAGGTCTGCTTCAGAAAAGGGTTTGTTGTCGTAAAAGAGGGGAAGGCTAGTTTCGAAGCGCACGATGAACAAGAGCGAGACCGCAAACGATTCCGGCGAGGGAGTGCGAGCGTTTGTTCTGTGCGGCGGCCTCGGCACGCGGTTGCGTTCAGTCTTGAACGATCGGCCGAAGTCGATGGCGCTGATTGGCGGAGTGCCCTTTCTTGAGTTGCTGCTGCGGGGGCTGAGGTTGCAAGAGGTGAAGGAGGTCGTCCTCGGAACGGGCTACCGGGCAGAGCAGATCGAAGGTCATTTCCAGACAGGCGCGCATCTTGGCCTGCAGCTCTTCTATTCCCGGGAAAACGAACCGCTGGGGACTGGAGGTGCCGTGAAGCTGGCCGAGCCGCTCCTGAGCGATCCGGTCGCCGTCATGAATGGCGACAGCTATGTCGAATGGAGTCTCGCGGCGATGAGGGAGATTTTCCGCCGGGAAGGAGCGGATATCGTGATGGTCCTCCAGGCCGTCGCTGACGTGAGCCGCTATGGGAGCGTCACGATCGAGCCGGACGGGCGCGTAATTGAATTCATCGAAAAAGGTTCCAACTCCGGCGCCGGCCTGATCAACGCCGGGATCTATCTGCTGCGCAAGGAGATCGTGACCGCTTTGCCGACCGGTCGCGCCGTCTCGCTGGAGCGGGATGTTTTTCCGCAGTTCCTCGGGAAGAAATTCTTCGGGATCGTTTCCCGCGGGACGTTTATCGACATCGGCATCCCGGACGATTTGCAGCGCGCGCAGACGGTTCTTCGGCCTGCCTGAGCGGCGCTCTTATTTCTGCGCCGGCGTGAATTCCCCCACGAGGCGACGCCGATCGATCTTTCCGTTGTCCGTGCGGGGAAGCGAATCGCGGAAGTCGATTTTTTCCGGGACCATGTAAGCCGGCAGCTTCTCCGCGCAATGCTGCTTGAGCTGCATGGAATCGAGGGAGGCTCCATTCCCGAGGGTCACCACCGCGTGGATCGTGTTGCCGATCGCCTCGTCCGGGATCGGAAGCGCGACGGCCTCATCGACTGAAGGGTGCGCGACCATGACGGCTTCGATTTCCCCCAGCTCCACCCGATAGCCGCGGGTCTTGATCATGTGATCCTTGCGCCCGACGAAGAGATAGTTGCCCTTCTCGTCGACCGTGACCCAGTCGCCCGTGCAGTAGAGCTTTTCCTCCCGGCCCGCGGCAAAGGGATTCGGGATAAATGAAGCCGCGGTGTTTTCCGGACGGCCATAATAGCCTTGCATGACGGTCGAACCGCGCGCGTAGAGAAGCCCTTCCTCGCCTGGGCCGTCGACCCGCTCCCCCTTGGCGTTGAGGGCGATGAGATCCGTGTTGGCACAAGCCTTTCCGATCGGGATGGGCGCGGTCTGTTCGGGGGAGAACGGCTCCACTTCGTAGTAGGCGCAGACGTTCGTCTCGGTCGGGCCGTAGAGATTCGCGTAGCGCTTGTCCGGCAGTTTTTCCATCAACGCCCGCAGGTGCTTGGTCGGGAAGACTTCGCCGGCGAACAAGATCAGGCGAAGCGCCGACAGATCGCGCTGCTCGAGCTTTCCGCGCGCCTGCAAAAGCGTGAGCACCATCGGAACGGAATACCAGACGGTGATCTTCTGGTCCTGGATGAAGGCCGAGAGCTGCAGGGGGAAAACCGCCAATCCCTCCGGGACGAGAGAAATCGACGCACCAGCCGCGATCGCGACGAAGATGTCGAAGACCGAGAGATCGAAATTGAACGGGGCGTGATTCGAAAGGCGGTCATGCGCAGCGATGCCGAAGGTGTCGACGCCCCAGTTCACGAAGGTCAGCGCGTTGAGGTGCGAGAGCATGACGCCTTTTGGTGTGCCGGTGGAGCCAGAGGTGAAGAGGATGTAGGCGAGATCGTGATCGATGACCTTGACCTGCGGGGCCGCAGTGTCATTTTCGTGCAGAATGTCGTTCAGAGCGTAGTGGGGCGCCGAGGCCGACAATTCGGGCAGGTCATCGCTAAAAAAAACCGACTTCAGTGACGATCCACTGGTGAGGTGGTCCGCCAAGCCTCGATAGAGCATTGAGCTCGTGACTAACGAAGAAAATCCGGCTTGGCGACCGATCTCCGCCAAGCGCGATCCAGGAGCGTTCGCATCCACCGGTACATAACAAGCGCCAGTTTTTAAAACGGCGAAGAGACTAATCACGGCGCGGATGGATTTATTCAGGTAAATGCCCACGCGATCCCCAGGGTTAACACCGCTTGCGATCATGGCGTGGGCCAATTGGTTGCTGGCTCTCTCCAAGCCTCCATAAGTAATGCTTTCGTCGCGAAGCCGAACAGCCTCGTGTTCCGAGTCGCGCGCGGCGCTCTTGGTAAGGAGATGGTGAAGGGTAAAGGTCATAAGAAAATTTGGGCAGGCCTAAAATAAGAGAATAGTCGAATTGATAGCCGGGCTGCTGGCTGGTTTAGATGGCGTTGTTCTTGCTGTATGCTGCCAAAGCCACGCATTTTGCAAGTCCCACATTCCGCGCCCGATGCTGAACGAGGCATTTTATTTCACCAAATGAGATGTGCTGTCCGTCGAACCTTTGCATTTGTAGCTCCTCGCTGAGGGAAAGAGTTAATGACAACCAGTAAAAGCGTAATCTACAGTGAAAGAAAATTATGTTGCCTGTGCAGTCGATAATCGCGTTTCGCTCCCAATGTTAACGTTATTATGAAGAAAACGACAATTCGCTTGTTTTACTTTAATGGCTTTTTGTTCGTGGCGTCCCTGTTGGTTTGTTCGTCGTTGGCTCGAGGAATTTCCTCAGTGCCCGCCAATGCTAAATCCGTTCCAAATTTGGTTTACAAGACGGTCGGGGGTCAACGCTTGCAGCTCGATTTATACCTCCCGAACGGAAATTCCGAGCCGGTTCCCTTGGTCATCTACATCCACGGGGGTGGGTGGGAGAAAGGAAGCCGACATCAATGTCCGGCTTTTGGAATGGTCGCGAAAGGCTTTGCGGTTGCAAGCATCGATTATCGGCTCAGTCAGATAGCTCTATTTCCGGCTCAAATTATAGATTGCAAGGCGGCTGTCCGCTGGCTTCGCGCAAACGCGGCCAAATACGGCCTTGATCCAAATAGATTCGGCGTATGGGGAACTTCAGCTGGCGGCCAGTTAGCAGCTCTGTTGGGGACCTCCGGCGGCGTCAAAGATCTGGAAGGGGACGGCGAGAATCTCGAATATTCGAGTCGCGTCCAAGCGGTCTGTGCAGTCGCTGCTCCGACCGATTTCCGGCAGTTTGGTGTCGCCCGGGGCGGATCCGGCGGATCTTCCGCGAGACCCCAGATTGGGAGGCGCGCGCAAGAGGCGCTGGACGGTCTGTTCGGTAGCGGGGATAACAGGGGCGCCCTGGTGGTGAAGGCCAGCCCGATTCAATATGTTTCGGCGGATGATCCGCCGTTTCTCATTCTGCATGGGGAATTCGATCGAATCGTGCCCTTGGACCAAAGTAATCGTTTCTATGAAAGACTGCGCGATGCGGGTGTTAAGGCGAAGTTGAAAATTATGCCCAATCAAGGGCACCAAGGCGCGCTGCTGGCCGCCGTCAACGATGCGGAAGCATTTTTTGAAACGACGCTGAAGTAGTGCGAGCGCCGAGCACATATTCGTAGACGCTTTGGAAAACTTCCTGCTATGATCCGCCATGACTAGAAACCGCTCCCGCTCACTTGTCTGGGTTTTACTGATTGCGCTTCTCCTCTTTGCGCTATTCACGGTGTGGAAATCTAGTCGCTACCAAAAGCACTACACCGCCGCGGAGGCGCGCAAAGCATCTCTTCCTATTCCAATCGGTGTTGCCCAGGCGAAGGTGACCAATTTGGATGCCACCGTGGGGGCGGGGGGGCAGGTTTTGCAATATACAACCATCACCGTAACGTCTCGAATTGCGGCAACCGCGCAGAAGGTGCCGGCCAACGTCGGCAACACTATCCATTCTGGCGAAGTGTTGCTTGAGGACGATCAACGCCCCTTCCAGGCGGCACTGCAATCCTCAAAAGCACAACTAGAATCGGACCGTGCGGCAATGGAGCAGACCGCGGCCGCTCTCAAATCGGTGGAGAATTTGAAAGCCAAAGGGATGGCGACGGGCTTAGAGGTCCTGAATGCTCGCACCGAATTAGCGGCAAAGCAGTCCGCTTTCGAAGAGGCAAAAGTAAAATTGCTCAAGTCAGAACTCGATTTAGAAGCCACCCGGGTCGCTTCGCCCGTCGACGGCATCGTTCTTGCGAGATTCGTAAACGCCAATGAGCGCGTCGAAGCAAACCAAGTCCTCATGCAACTAGGAAATCTCGAGAAGGTTTACCTTCTTGCCCAAGTGCAGGAAGAATCAATAGCCAGCATTCACGAGGGACAACCGACCGAAACCTTTTTCTCCGCTTTCCCAACAACCACATTTAAGGGTAAAGTGGAACGAGTTGATCCGCGGGTTGACCCCAAGACCAGGGCGTTCACTGCTTACGTAGCGGTTGATAACTCGAATTTAAAGTTGAAACCGGGGCTGACTGGCTTTGCTCGTATCCGACTTCAAAAAACCGCATTAGCCGTCCCAACCGTGGCTGTGGTCAATCCTTTTGGAGAGCATGCCAGTGTCTTTGTAATCAATGACGACTCGCGGGCTATTCTCACGCCGGTCCGCGTCGGCCTAGAGGCAAACGGAATGATGGAGATCGTAAGCGGGCTGAAGGAGGGAACTCGTGTTGCAACCGCTGGAACTGTAGATCTGAAGAATAATGATCGCGTCTCGGTAGAATTGTCTCGATGAATTCCTCCCAGCGAGTCGCCAAAAATACGGCTTGGATGCTGCTGGCTGGCGGTTTGGGTGCTGTTCTGCAGATGCTAGCCGTTCTTCTCGCGGCGCGGGGACTACCTCTGCCGGATTTCGGCACCTTTAACTTTCTCCTATCTTTTGCGACCGTTTTTCAATTTCTTGCTGATTTTGGTCTAACCAACATCCTTATCCGCGAAGTGGCACGACGTCCGGATGACGTCGGTCACTTACTGGCTAGTGCCAAAGGGCTGATGTGGGCGCTTTTTTTTGCATCCGCGACTCTGCTGCTCGGAATCGTGCTACTCATAGACCTGCCTGCCAGGACGCAAGCGCAGGCGTTCGTGATGGGGATTGCGAGCCTCACGCTTCTGCAGGCTATCAGCTATTCGGCGGTTCTGAGAGCGATCGAGGCCATGGAATTTAATGCCATCGCGTTTACTCTCCATAAAGGACTTTTTGCTGGCTTTGTTGGGCTCAGTCTTTATTTACATTTCGGCCTGTGGGGAGTGGTGATCTCCCATCTTGTAGCCAGTCTGATTTTTTGGTTTTTTAACTGGCGCGTCGTCAGTTGGAAGGTCGTCCGAGTTTCTCCGCGAATCGACTTCGCTCTTTGGAAGTCTATGCTCCGTGAAGCAATCCCGCTTGGGAGTGGTCTCGTGCTCCGGCAATTCGCCTGGCAAGCCGACGTTCTAGTCCTGATGTGGCTCGTCGACTCGAGCGCACTCGGATTGTTCAGCGGGCCGTATCGTATACTGCTTGGTGTGCGCATGTTTTCTATGGCATTTGCTCTTCCCCTCTACCCTGCAATTATTCGTGCCACGCAGGGAGAGAATAACAACTTTAGCGACTTCTACAATCGCGCAATGAAGTGGTTCTGCTGTCTTGCCGTACCGGGTGCTGTAATTTTCATTGTCTGGCCCCGTTTGATCATTGCAGTACTGCTGGGTGACAAGTTCCTAAGTGCGCAACCGGCGATGCAGTGGTTCGGGCTGGCCTTTGTTCCGATGTTCGTATCATCGCTTTCCCCGTTTATCTATACCGCACTCGGGCGCCAGGGAGTATTTTGTCTGGCGATGGCATTAGCGGTAGTTATGCGAGTCGCGGCGGACCTAGCCGTTGTACCCTATTTCGGCTATGTCGGAGGAGCCGCCGTTGCCGCATTTAGTGAAATCACAGCGTTCGCAATACTTGTTTACGTTTTAGCACGCAAAGGCTACGCCCTTCGGGTTGCCAACTTCCTGGTAAAGCCTCTGCTGGCCGGACTTTTGATGGCTGCAATTTTCTATCCAGCTCGACACCTGACTCTCTTCCCCGCGCTACCAGTGGCCGCAGCGGGCGGAATTGTCTATCTGGGCGCACTTTTTGTTTTTCGCACCTTCTCCAGCGACGAACGGCATTTGATGCGAGATGGTTTGGGATTCTTTAACGTATACGTAAGTCGGTACCGACGGCATAGGGAGCGAGAGGCTTGAAGACTAATTATTGGCCTTTCGGTTTCGCGGTGGTTGCTGTGAGCTTGATCCTTCCCTGGTTCGACCCTGTTACCACGCCACGCTTCAATGCCCTCAATTTTCCATTGGCGCGATCCGCCTTTTTATGGCCGCCCCATTTTTTACTTCTTTCCTACGGAACGCTGATTCTGTTCCTTGTCATCTTAGGAGTATGGGCTTGGCTGAAAAACAAAGGCGGCGTCGTGTTCGCTTTAGGGTGGATTTTCGTGCTCTTAGGCATGACGTTCTACCTCCAGATAACTTGCTGGGAGTCGACTTGGTTACACGCAGCTTTGATTGGTGGCCAAGATTTCGAACGTTGCTATCGCTTTTCCGTGGCTTATACCATTCCCAATGCCGTGATTGCTTCTCCTGCAAAAGGATTGTTCGAGCCGGTCGAAGGCGTTACCGATCGCTTTTATGCGGGTACTTCCGCTCTTGGAGTAGGCTGGTCCTTTTTTCTCGCCGGCTCGATTTGGGTTTGCGGAGCTGGACTTGCGCAAATGAATAATTTGGCGCGATTGAAGTTTCTTGCGCCGGTTATGCTCGCAACATCCCTCGTGTTTGGTCTCTTGCAGGTTTGGCGTCCCATCATAGCATTGCGTTCCTTGGCGGCGGGAGAGGTCGCCGAGGCACATGGCGAATTTGCAAAAGCGAAAGAGAATATTCTACACGCTATGCGAATCGATGAATGGTATCGCCTCAACGCCGGGGCCTATCTGCAGCTTGGGCAACTCTACTCGCGAATGGGCCTTCGCGATCGGCCCGAGAGCCATCTCTCCGAGGCGGCCTCGCTTCAGCAGCGCGGTCTGGTTCCTGAAGCTTTGGCGCAGTTTGACCAAGCTGCCAGCTTGAGCAACTCGCCTCTCAAACAGATTGCGCTGGAAGAGAAGTCTCGCCTAGCTTCCCATTATGCCGGCACGCTTTATCGGCAAGGAGCCATCGGAGAGGCAAGCCACTATTGGCAAATCAGTATCGCGGCGGAACCAGAATGGATCAGTGGGTACTTCGGTGTAGGTCGAGCCAAGTATGATGTGGCGGCATATCCCGATGCAATCAAATATTTCGAATCGCTTTTAACTAAGACCTCCCAATCTAACCTTCTCTCCGATACAGCAAATTATCTGGGTGATTGCTACTATCGTATCGGTGAAGTGGAGCAGGCCCGAAAGTGGTACATAGCATCGCGCGCCTTCGACGACCGGGCGAACTTTCGGGCGCTAAAGAGTCTGACGGAAAGCTACTATAAATGAGCGACCACAATCGAATGATTTGGCTCCAATCTCGTAGTGGCGCAGCGGCGCTTCTGTTAGTCCTATTGACTGGTCTTTCGCTTGGCTATTATGGAAGGCTTTCGCTGATTTCGCCCCCAACACAGACCTATCGCCTCGATTTTGGTTCTGCGCATTGGATGCAGTCGGCGCAACCGGGCAATAACGTCTGCTTTCGCAAAAATCTCTACCTCGGAGAAACTCCCCGCCATGCATGGGTACAAATCACTGGCGTGGATGGATTTAGTTTGTTCGTCAACGGGCATCACGCGGGCGTTGGTGGAAAGGCGTTGCAAGACGACCCGACTATTTGGGGTCTTTTTCTGGGGGGAAATCAATCGGTTATCTGCGACATCAGTCAGTTCCTCGTTCCTGGCGAAAACACGATCGCTCTTAATGTTACTCGTGGAAGTTTTCCGGGCAACGCGAAGTTTATCTGCCGGGGCGAGATTACTGACTCAGCGGGAACAACCGAGTTTGTCTCTGATAAGACTTGGCGAGTCTCAAATGTTCCAGGAACTGTTCCATCGCTCGTTACATGGATATCCCCGACCCTCGATGACTCTTCCTGGCGCCATGCGGTGGAAGCTTCAGTCGAACGCGGCAACCTTAACCAGCCCGTTCCGATCCCGCCTATTCTTTTGCAGCAGCCGATCAAAGGACAGTGGATCATTGACGAGAAAGCAGAACCCGGTGGAAATTCCACTTTTCTTTGTCGCTTTGATAAAATCAATGGGGCGCGGGACGCTTGGCTTCAAATCGCTTCCGATGGCGCTTTTTCGGTAATTCTTAATGGCCACTACTTGGGTAACTTTACTGATGCAGTCCCAAGTGTGAAACTGATCAACCTTAGGAGTTGGATTCGGCCAAAGGGGAACGAACTATTGGTTCAGGTTCAAACTCCCGATAGTGCGCCCGCCCTTATTGCGGAAATCTCATTTTTGTCTGGTCAGGCAAAGGTCGGCGCCATCAATTCGGATGCAACCTGGCAGTTACCTAACGCGCGAAATGCTGCTACAATTGGGGTGTATAACTACACGGGTGATCGATGGGGAATCCCCGGGAAGGTGGGTATCCCGGTCGCGCTCTCGGCTGTCGAGGCGATGCAACAGCAGATCAATGGATGGGTGTTCATTCTAATTTCCGTTTCTGCGGTTCTGCTCCTTTGGTTTTGGTTTGGGAACTTCTTAGCGCGCCGACGCCATGAGCAATCGGAGCAGATGCTTGGAGTCGATGCCACCTTGCACCTACCTGTTCTTGTCGCCACTTTGGCGTTGCTTCTCGTCAGGTTCGACATTCGATTCAGGCCGGATGCTTTAATCAACGGCGGAGTATTTCTCGCCCTGGTCGCGGTCTTGTTGCTGCCGCGGCTGCTGGCGATATTCTGGGAAGGCGGAGTTCGTCCTGTACAGTCGCTCATTGCGGAGCGAAGAGAGTGGAGTCAGTGGGCGAAACGCCATGGATTCTGGATTGCTCTCGGGTTGATCGGTCTCGCAGGTTTCATCGTTCGCTTACGGGATCTGAATACTTTCCCTCTTGATCAGGACGACATCTTGATTCGCAACTATGCCCAAGGCATCCTCGACCGGGGATTTGCCTCTCTAAATTTCTACGGATACGTCATACCGACCACGACCTACGAGCTTCTACCCTACCCGATCGCACTTTCCTGCCTCCTGTTCGGTTGGAGTGATTGGGCTGTATTGTTGCCTGCGCTGACTTTCGGAACGGCGACCGTGGTCTTGGTCGGTCTCATGGCTCGCAATTTGTTCGACTGGCGAGTAGGCCTTTGTGCGGCATTGATCCATGCCTTCAACCCGCTGAACGTCTTCTGGTCTCAGCACTGCTTTCATCCTTCCCAGGATCAATTTTTCGCCCTCCTCACGATTTGGTCGTTCTATCTTGCAATCCGCGAGCCTGGTAAACTTAATGTT
This sequence comes from Spartobacteria bacterium, assembly GCA_039933235.1. Taxonomy (GTDB): domain Bacteria; phylum Verrucomicrobiota; class Verrucomicrobiia; order Chthoniobacterales; family UBA10450; genus Palsa-1392. The sequence goes on from JBDTOL010000137.1 coordinate 20,569, forward strand.
AAGTACTTCTACGGAGCGGTCCTCGGGTTTCTCTTTACCTACTTATCATGGGAAGGTGTGGGTTTTCTGCTCCCAATCATGGCCGGAACGCTGATGCTCATGCATCCCGGAAGATGGACTTGGCTTCGGCAACCCCACCTGTGGATTGGCCTCGCGATCGTGGCGGCAATAGTATTGGTTCAACTTTCTCTACGCAAGATGGTGGCGCCAGGCTTTATCTTTTTGGGCTACGGCCTGGCTCAGCTCGGAGGACCGCAACTCTACTTTTTGAATCCAGAGTCGATGCCGTTCTACTATATCTCGAGCCTGCTTTTCACTACACCGCTGCTGCCGCTTACCCTGCTGGCTATAATCGGGGTATTTTACGCTTGGGGTAATCTATCTGTCCGCTATTGCCTGGTTATCTTCGCTGCGCTGCTCGCCGCCTTCTCCCTGTGTATGCCGGTCTATTCGGTCCGCTATTTCTATTTCTACGAGTTCCTCATGCCGGTGATCGGTTGCGGAGTGTTCTTTATTCTGTGGGATCAAATTCGTGGTCTAGCCGATGGTTGGAAACCGGCGCTGCCGATTGTCTGGCTTAGCGGCGTTGTCTTGCTTCTCTTGGTTTTTGGAGTGACGACGGAGACGGGACTCAAAGTTCTTCGACTCGCGGAACGTCCAGAGCCGAGCCTGCGCTATGGCGTGGTACGCCAAGATACGAAAACTCCGGCAGAATACGTCGCATCACATCTTCGCCCCGGGGACATTGTGCTCGCGAATCTTACCCAAGCATTCTATCTCTATGGCAACCGAATGCCGGATTATGCGTTAAATACGCTCCTTGCTACAAGAATGATTTATCTGAATGACTTTGGCGGCTACCGACATCGATTTGTGGGTATACCGATGGTTCGAAATCTGCGTGACGTCAATAGTATCTTTGGTCAAGGCCGACGTGTCTGGTACATCGGCGGCGGTCCCATAACGGTCGAGCGCTCAGAATTGAAGAACGCGCTCGATTTCATAACCCAGCGCTCTAAAGTAGTGTTTGCAACCTATCATACCAAAGTCTATCTCTGGGATGGAGTCCCGACTCTTGCACAGCAAACGGTGGTCAACCCCGCGCTGCCGCCCCAACCAAATCTCTCCCCAGAAAAGCCCGATCCGGAGGAAATCATAGGAGACGATGATGAGGGATCTGCAGTCTTTAGTCCGCATGTTAGCCAGTCAAACCTGTATCCGCAGTGGACGCGTCAAAACGTGCTGGAACCGGATCCTACCCGCACTAATGCGGCACCGACAGTCCAGCCGTTACAACCGCCGCGGAAGCCCGAGAAAGCCGATTCCGATGAATAACTGCTTCAAAAGTATTGGAGTCTGCGTGACTTCCTCATCTGCATTTAATAAGCTCGTAGTCTGTTGCGCTTTATTTTCAGTCACCTTTCAACTTTCAGCCGGGGAAAAAGGTGCGCCGCTGGAATCCAAAAATGTCGTTCTATTGGACTTGCGGGATTTTATTGATCGAATTGCCGCTGAGAGTCCGAGGATTCTGGCATCGCGTTTGGATGTTGCGGCGGCCGATTATGAGGCGCGATCAGCGTATGCTTCGTACCTCCCGCATCTTGTCGGTGAAGCGCGGATTGGCTATGTGCGCGGTAAGAGGCTGATTGGCTTTACTGGCTTGGACGAGCCTCGCGGGGGCATTAATAATCGCCCCGAAATTCCGGTTGACCGTTCGTTCACTCAAGAGGGCCCAGGATTGGTTATACCTGTCTTTAAAGAAGGTAGTTTCTTGGGCATTAATGTTCCGCCTGAAGTCCAACGTAAGCGGGCCGAAAGGGAGATCATCAAGTTTCGTGGATCTCTGACGACTAGCGACTTGGTGCTATCGGCGACTGGGGCCTATCTTAGCTCCATTAAAGCAACCCATTTGCTGGAGCTTCGCAGGCAACATTACACTGTAGCAGCAAAGGAAGCCGAGAGGGTAGAAAATCGAGCGTCCGACAATCTGGCGACTGCAGAAGAACTTGGAGCAGCGAGGCTGCTTCGCGAAACCAGCAGAGCTTCTTTCGAAGCTGAGCGCGTGTCGGCAGTTTATTCATTCCTCGCGGTAGCCGATCTCTTGGGTTTAAACGGAAATCAGCTCCGAATTCAAGAAGCTTATCCTAAGCCTGCGGCCTTGCCTGACTTCGAAATGGTTGCAAAATTGAGTGCGCTTGACCATCCCAAAGTAAGGCTACAAGAGGCTGCGATTAACGGGGCAAAGGCTAATGTTGCCCTCCAGCGCAGTCGGCAGTACCCAAGTGTCAAAGCGGAGAGTTTCGACTTTCAATATGGTGATTTCCATGGTCAGGCCGCAAATCAGTGGGTATCTTTCATGTCCGTGAGCGTTCCTGTGTTCGATTTTGGTGAAGCGGCTTTTGCGACGAGATCGGCGAGTGTAAAGATGCGCGCGGAAAGTGCACGTCTGTTGGCCGTTCGACAGGACGTAAGAAAGGAATTGCTGGATGCCTTCGTTGAACTGAAGCAAACCGAGGCAGCGTTTGCAAAAGCCAACAGCGATGTTGCTGAACAGGAACGCATTGCGAATCGGTTGCGGGAACAGGCTAAGGTAGATCAAGCCCTCTTAAGTGATTTAAATTCTGCCGAGCTAAAATTGCTTGACTCAAAAGAAGCACTTGAGCAGGCGCATTACGACGTTTTATTTCAATATGCCCGTGTCCAAAGAGTTTCGGCTGGCGCCTGGGAATGGGTGCCGCGGTGACAAGAGAGTTGTACGCTTTCGTGACAGGCCAAGGCGGAGCGCTGTCGCCAATCGGCTTGGCGCCTTCTTGGCCGCGGCAGTTATCTTTACATTTGGCGTTTCGGCACTGGCGGGTCCCAAGGCTTCCGCTTCGGGCATAATATATCTTCTACGAGCCGACCGCGCGGATGCTCCGTTAGGCGACCTTGCACAGCAGCGTTGCTGGAGCAACCCCCACGTCGACGGCATTTTGCTTCGCACCCATTGGAATAGGATTCAACCGTCCCCAGATGAGATTGATTGGTCCTTTTTCGATGAGGGAGTTGCTCTCGCCGCGCAACATCAGAAAAAGGTTGGATTACTGGTTACCGCAGGGGTGACAACACCGCTCTGGGTCTACTCAGCAGGCGCTCACTCTGTGACGGTGAGGCAGCTTCGCCGCGGTAAGAAGTCTTCGACGATGCAACAGCCGCTTCCGTGGGATCCAGTTTTTCAGGCAAAATGGAGCGAGGTGGTTCGTCAGTTGGGGACGCGTTATGATAGCAAGCCGGAGGTCGCCTATGTCATTATGGGAGGGCCGGGTCGAAAGGCCGAGGCGTTTTTTGTTTCCACCCCCGGCGAAATTGCTGCCTTCAATGAAGTAGGCGGGCTTCCATCCTGGATCGAAGGAGTGAAGTGGATCACCGATCAATACGCCAAATATCTACCTGCCACCCCCTTTCTATTAGACCTTGGTGCCCCGGTGCCTAGCGCCTCTGGGCGGAACGCCCTCAGGCTGGTGTGTGCTTACGGCGCAGAATCATATCCTCACCGCTTTGGGGTGAAATCAGACGGGCTTACGGCGAACTACAAACTCTCTTCAATTGGCGCGCTGCAGGTCGAGGCGATGAGTTCTACCACAACCGTTGGATTTCAGATGCTGTTGCCCTTTAAGGGGAAATCAAACTTACAGGGAACGCCGCTATTGGCCGGCGCTCTTAGCTTGGGGTCCAAGTTGGGTGCCCATTTCGTTGAGGTTTACGCCGTCGATTGTGATGATTCCCGCAATGCGGCGATTCTCGATAAAGCATCCGATAGACTGAAAAGTGCCAGAAAGGCAGTGTTGTCGAAACCCCATTTCTGAATCGGTCTCGCTCGACAATCGTCCAGCCCAGGGATTTTTCCCCTTCGTTTTTTCAGGCACGCACGATTTCTGTGACCATAGGAATCTAGGCGCCTGCCGAGGCCTGCTGTCCATCAGGCTTACCCGTTGCCTTCGCGGGCATTCAAATCGTACACCAACGGTCCTCGAAAACCATGGCCGGTAATTCTAGAAGTGGTTTCAAAAGTGTCTGAGGGTAAGGATGAGGCAAGCCAAGTGAAAGAAGGCTTGGTAAAGGTCGAGGCGTCGTTCGTAGCGAATCAGGAGACGACGGAAATTGCCGAGATGGGCAAAGGTGCGTTCCATCTTCCATCTTTTGCGATAGCGGCGCAGAGGGCGTCCATCTTGGAGTTGGATTTTGCGGCCGCGGCGGTGCGGGCACTTCAATCCACGCCCCGAGCAGCGAGGCGCCCCCGGAACCACTGCGCATCGTAAGCCCGGTCGCAAATGAGCCGGGCGGGGCGATTGCGCGGGCCGCCGCGCCTGGCCCGTGGCACCTGCATGCTCTTCAAGGTTTCTTTCGCGAGGCGGACTTCCGCGGGGCGAGGCGCAAAAGAGTCGACCTCCCAAAGGTATACCCGCGCCGTCTGCCATCACCATCCACTTTGTACCTTGCCACGTTTGGTTTACCCACGCAGAGCTCCCTTTTTGGCCTGGGCGAAACTCCCGTCCATGAACACCTCATCCCAGTTGAGCCGCCCCTGGGCATCCGAACGGAATAATCGCCAAATGTTGAGCCAGACTTCTTCCTCTTCCCAGTCGCGCAGCCGGCGCCAGCAAGTGCTCGCAGAGGGATACCGCGCCGGCAAATCGCGCCCGCTGCGCAGCACCCACAAGATGCCTTCCAAAACCAGTCGGTCATCGGCGCGCGGTCGGCCCAAAGCTCCCTGGGGCGGCAAGAGCGGTTGGATGTTTCTCCACTGGGGATCGTTGGGCAATGTGAGGTCGTGCATCCCAAGTTTTCCACACCAAAGCGCCCCATCGTACCAGCACGAAATCGGGTAGCCTAAAATAAATTCACGCCTCTCCCTCACAACTTTTGAAACCACTTCTAGAGTTAAACGGCACGGTGATTGCTATAATAAGAATAATTATCATTATTACTACATGCCGCTAAAGATTAAGAAAAAGGAGCCCTTGATCGAGATTTACAGGACCCAAACAAGGCTCGCGCAAACTTTGTCGCAGAGGAAAATTTGCTTCACCTCAGCGTTACTGACCGCATCGGGGCCGGTTGTTCTCTCAGTTTTGCTCTGTGCTTCGACGATTGCCCAGCCCCCGGCGATTGGAATCATGTATTTAACAAAAAGCGATGCTCTCGGGAATCCTCCCTACGATCTCTCAAGCGACCCAGGTTGGACAAATACCCATGTTCAAGGCGTAGCCTTGCGCACGCAGTGGAGCAAAATTCAACCTACTGAGGCGACATTCGATTGGTCCTTCCTGGACGAAGGAGTCGCTCTAGCGGCTCAACATGGTAAAAAAGTATCCGTTTTAATCACCGCCGGAGTGACAACTCCGGAGTGGGTTTACGCTGCAGGCGCGGACAAATTTCAGGTTACAACGCAGGCAGGTCCCGTCATGCCAATGCCTCTCCCGTGGGATCCTGTTTTTCAAGCCAAATGGGGAAATGTGATTCGCTCCTTCGGACAACGATATGGGGGGAATCCACAGCTCGTTTACGTCGTAATGGGAGGCTCGGGCCGACGAGCTGAATCATATTTCGTCTTTACCGCTGAGGACCAGGCGAAATTTGATGGACTGGGCGGCACCGACGCATGGAAGGCAGGCGTCGAGTGGATCGTTGACGAATACGCAAAACATTTCCCCACAACCCCGTTCATTCTAGACCTAGGCGCGCCAGTGCCAACCGAACAAGGTCAAGCCGCTTTGTCGGACGTTTGCGCCTACGCAGTAGGAAAGTATCCTAGTCGCTTCGGAGTCAAGTCGGATGGGCTGGCTGCAGGCTATGGGCCGAATACTTTTGGAGCGAAAGAAATCCAATACCTCTCACCGACCGCGACAGTCGGCTTCCAGATGGCCTTGCCGTCCAAAGGCGAGGTTGATGACAACGGCAACCTTGTCTTAGATCAATCGCTCGCAATTGGAATTAATCTCGGAGCCCACTTTATCGAAGTCTACAGCGGCGATTGCAACGATCCAATCGCAGTACAAGCACTTTCCCAAGCTGGCGCACAACTCCTCGGCCTAACCCCTCCAAAAGTTCCAGGTGGACTTCGGATCGTACCGTAAGAACGCCTTCTAAACTTCAGCGTCTGCCATTCTAGGATCGCCCGGGGCAAACGCAAGAGCACGCGGCCGGCCCACAAGGTCGTGGTAGATGCGCTCGATCCTTTGGCAAATCTGCCTCCAATCAAAATCATTTAAGACCGTCTCGCGCGCGTTAGCAGAAAGCTTGGCAGCCAAGACCTTATCTTGCAAAACGATACGAATACCGTCGGCCAGCGCCTCAATATCGTGGTCACGCACGATGAATGCGTCATGTAAATGTGTTACACCTTTCGCTGACCCTGCAAAGCAAACGGCAGGCTTTCCTGCCAGCATGTAATTCAAAAGCTTGACGGGATGGCCGGGGCAATCCGGACGAGGTACAACTGTGACGTCAGCAAGTGCCAAATAGCTTGCCAAGTCCGAAAGGGGATGCGGCGAAATCCAAGTTGTGAAATTCGAAATCCCGAGTTCCTCCGCCATGAGTTTAAGTTCCTTCTCATGTCGCTCGGAGACCAGCGGGCTCACCACTAACAAACGAACATGTGAAACTTGTTTCCGAACGATCGCGAAGGCTTGCAAGAGATAGTCGATGCGTTGGAAGGAATTAAGCACGCCGGTGTACATGACCACATGGGCGCCATCTGGATTATGAATCATGCGGAACCGTTCGGGACGTGGATCATCGAAAAGCCCTGGCTCGATCCCAGCGGGAACAAAATCCACCTTACCTTCGGGGACGCCGTGGCGCATGAACCACTGTCTTAGTTCCGGGGAAACGGCGGTGATATGGTTCGGGAAGATCGGAATGAACCAGTCCAGTAAACGGGCGATTGCATGGGCTAGCCAATCTGGTCGAATAAAGCGGTATCCTACCAACTCATCTGACATGAGGTTGACTGCGTTATAGAGAAGCGGTCGGCGAGTAATCCATTTGGACATAATCCCGACTAGAGCGCCTTCGTAGTTATGAGCGTGAATAATGTCTACCTTCTCATCGCGGATTACGCGAATAAGTAACCGACATAATTGGAAATCGTACAGAAATTTGTTCGACGAGGGTCCAACTTTGGCATTCTGTTCGGATTTAAATGGAGCCGTCCGATGCACTTTTGCTCGGCGAACCTCAATTTCTTCCTGACCAAAAGCGTAAGTCACGATGTGAACGCGGTGACCCATTGCCGAGAGAGTATCAGACATTTCACGGATGCTCGCGGCCGAGCCGTGATTAGCCGGGAAAGGACAAGCTGCGACCATAGCTATAGTGTAGCCCCTAGACTGGGTTGGTCGATTGGATGCGATTTTGTCCATTAGTCAACCTTAGTCGTCTCTGGACTACTCGTGGGGGCGATCGGGGTTTTGAGATAGGGACTCGTGCTTTCCCTGGAAATAATACGGGCGGGCACGCCCAGGACTGTACAGCCACTTGGGACATCAGACATTACAAGCGAATTTGCGCAGACAACGACATTATCACCGATCACGACGTTACCCAGTACCCGGCAACCCGCGCCGAAGTAGACGTTGTTACCGATAGTAGGACGCCCAGAACCGCGAATATTGGCGAGAGAAACCCCTTGGTTTATCGTACAGCTGTGCCCCATCAGTTTGACCAGTACATGGATACAGGAAAAGCAATGAATAACTAGGCCGGGTCCGATAATACTTTCGCGCTGGATTTTTATCCCCGTTACAATCATGCAAACAACATCGATGATCAGGTACGCAGCAATAAGAAGCTGGCGAATCACGGGGATCTTTATCGAGTACGCCCAAAAACCAAACCTATACACTATTACGGCGAAGGTGCCGAATTCCAGTAAAGGCGTGATCCTTTTCCGGAATAATGTCTGATCCTCCGGGCGAACCCCGTAGCCATTGATCTTTCGGCTAATGTCGGCGCGAATATTTTGGAACATAAAGGAAATGCGGGTAAAGGATTTAGTCTAAATATCCGAGAGCTTGCAGCCGCTCTTCAACCTTGGCTGACTCCTCGTCGGTGTAGCCACTGGGACGATCGCCGCCGGAGGTGCCGGAGGCAGCGCCAGCTTCCAAGGGGTGCTCGGCGAGGAACGCGGGACGGAAAGCGTCCACCAGGACGTTGCCGTCCATGTCTTCAGGAACGGGGACACCCAGAAGATGAAGGATGGTCGGGGCAAGATCGATCAGGTGTGCGTTCTCAATCGTGGCTCCTCTTTGCAAAGCCGGCGCGCACGCCACGATAATCCCGTCGAGGCGATGGGTGCCGCCCCATTCGGAGCTGGCGGAGGGCTTGTGTTCGCGAATAACGAGGGCCGGCTTGTCGGTCTCTTCAGGGAAACTCGGCTGCGTCGAAAAGAGGCTGTTCTCGCTCCACCAGTCAAGCACCAGATCGGCTCCCTCGTTGGCGAAGGGGCCATGGAAAATTTCGTCGCGGCGGTAGACACGGTTGATGACCGGCTTTCCGGTGCGCGGATCCTTCAGCTCGGCCAGTTTCGCGATGATGTGGCTCACCACGGCGTCGTAATCTGCCGGATCAACGATGCCTTCTGGTTTAACGCCCGTGAGATTAATCCAAATACTGGGCGGCGAAGCGAGCACCTCGCTGCAGTAGGCTTTGGTCCGGCTCCAATCGATGCTGGTGAAGGCGGAGTAAGCCGCTTCGGTTTTCTGCACGAGTTTCGGGAAGAGGAGAGCGAGGCGGCTCTTCTGGCGAGAAGTGAGCGTGCTTCGGAGCAGGGAAAATCCGCCACGCAGGATCTTCTTTCCCAGGGTGCTGACGCCGGAAGTCGCTTTCTCCTTGTAGTGCAGAAGCCCGAGCTGAGCGAGGTAGCGGTTCAGGTAAATGGTGCGATCGACGACCGGTCCTCCGCCGTGATCTGAAATGACGAAGACAGAGGAGTCTTCAGGCAGGCGATCGATGATCTGACCTGCAGCGGCGTCGAGGCGCTCGTAGACCTTGCGCACGGCGTCGCCAAACTTTGGCACCAGCTTTGGATCATGGATGAAATGATCCTTGTCCATGTACTGCCAGAAATAGTGCTGGACCGTGTCGATCGACATGAAGACGAACATCATCACGTCCTGCGGGTGATGCTCGAGCAGGTAGAGTGCAGCCTTGGTCCATTGCTGATCCAACTGCTCCATCTCGTCGAGCACCTGGTTGCGCCGCTCGTCCGTCGACATCGCGCCGAGAAAGCGAAGGTCGAGTTGGATCTTGCCGAGGTGTTCGATTAGCTCCTCGCGCAGCTCCGGAGGATGGATGAAGGGACTCGCCTCCGATGGGGTATCCATTCCGGAAATTTGAAAGCCCCGCAACGGCTCCGGGGGATAGGTGAACGGAATGTTCATCGTGCCAACCGAGTAGCCCGCGTCGTTCAACAGCTTCCACATCGTGGGGGATCGGCGGGAGGTCGCGTTGGCATAATTCATCGCGTAGCCGCCGTGCTCAGTCTCCACGAAATGGAAGATGCCGTGTTTGCCGGGATTCTTTCCCGTCATGAACGAAGTCCAGGCCGGTGGAGTGATGGGCGGGAGGACGGATTCAAGCACCCCCGACACGCCGCGTTCCATCAGCCTGGCCAGATTCGGCAGGCTGCCCTCCGCCATCCAAGGGCGGATAACCGTCCACGTGGCGGAATCCAGCCCAATGACCACGACCTTGGGAACCTTCTTCATGTGGAGACGAGGGTAGCTGACCGGTGCAGTGGCGTAAAGATTTGACCGAAAAACGTAATAATCATTTGTAGACTCGCCATGTCTGCATGCCGACCGGATCGAATCGGAAGTCGGTGACCGAAGTGCCGAGCGCGGCAAGGCGCTCCCGCACGATATGCCTCTTATTGAATGGGCAATAGAGCAGGAGGTGCCCGCCTCCGCCTGCGCCGGTGATCTTGCCACCGATGGCGCCGGCCTTGCGGGCCTCGTCGTAGAGCTCGTCGATGCGCTGCGTGGTGATGCCTTTCGCCATCTGCTTTTTCTGGAGCCAGCCTTCGTGCAGCATTTCGCCGAAACGATCGAGGTCGCCCGCCAGGAGCGCCTTCTTCATTTCGTAGGCGATGGCTTTTACCTGGTCCATCGCGGCGAGCGGGGCCGCTTCGTTCTTTTCGGCGCTCTTCATTTGACTGTCGATGATCGGCTGCGATTCGCGGCTGCCAGTGAAACAAAGGATGAGGTTGTATTCGAGTTCGTTGATCAGGTATTCGCTTAGGCGGAGCGGGGTGACCACGACCTCTTCACCATTAAATTCCATGAAATTGAAGCCGCCGAAGGCAGCGGCATACTGATCCTGGCGGCCGCCTTTAATCCCGACGTCGTTGCGTTCGATGTCGTAGGCGAGACCAGCCATCCCAGCGGAAGTGATCGGTAGGCCGAGCAATTCACGGAACAGGCCGATCAAGGCGACCGTGAAGGTGGAAGAACTGCCGAGGCCGGAGCCGGGCGGCGCGTCGGCATGGACGAAAAGGTCGAATCCGTCGGTCTGGAACTTGTCGAGGTCGAAACGTTTGAGAACGCCTTTGACCAAATCCATCTGGCCATCGAACTGGATGTGCGCCTCCTCAGTCCAATAGACGACCGTCCCGTAGTCGAAGGAGCGAAAGCCGATCGAGCGCTCGGACTTGGGCACCAGGGTGCCGTAAACGTAGCGCGAGATCGTCGCGTTCAGCACGCAGCCGCCGTGGGTGTCGGCGTAGGGTGAAACGTCGGTGCCGCCCCCGCCAAAACTCAAGCGGAGCGGTGTGCGCGCGCGCACCATTTTGATCTGACTGAGAAAATTCTTCGGATGTGGCGTCATGATCACGGATAATAACGAGCCTCAGCTAACGAGCGATTTCCCCTCCATGTCCGGGGGGATTTCCAATCCGAAAATATCGAGGACGGTGGGCGCCACATCGGTGATTTGTGCGCCCTCGAGCCGCGGTGCGCGGCCCGCGTTGCCCGCGGAACGCCACAGGATCATTCCATTCTGAGCATGGTTAGCTCCATCGGGGCCGGTGTCGTTCTCGAAAGTGTGCAGTTTGCCGCCACCGATCGTGCCGACCGATCGCCAGTAGAGATCGCCAAAGTAGACGATCAAGTCGGGGGCCACTCCACGCACCTCTTTGTAAAGTTCCTCTGGCCGGTAAACTTTTGTCCCGATTTCTTTTCCGTGCTCATCCGGGATCGATTTGAGTCCCGCGATCAGCTCGTCGCGCACCTTCTCGTAATCCTCCGGCGCGATCGTGCCTTCCGGTTCGCGCC
>JBDTOL010000138.1:0-15147 GCA_039933235.1 Spartobacteria bacterium
TCTTTTCGATTACCTCGTTAGGCAAAGAGGGGCCGGGCGCGGTCTTGTTCCAGTCAAGCGTCTCGAGGTAGTCGCGCACGAATTGTTTGTCGAAACTGGGTGGACTCTTGCCCGGCACGTAGCTGTCGGCCGGCCAGAAGCGCGAGGAATCAGGGGTGAGACATTCGTCGATCAGGAGCAGCTCCTCGCCGTCGAGGCCGAATTCAAATTTGGTGTCAGCCACGATCATTCCGCATTGCGCGGCGTGTGCTTTGCCGGCCCGGTAGATTTGCAGGCTCATCTCGCGCACGCGCTTTGTCTGGTCCTCGCCGATCATGGCGCAGCACTGCGCCCAATCGATGTTGATGTCGTGTCCCGCTTCGCTCTTGGTCGAGGGGGTAAAGATCGGTTCGGGCAGCTCGGACGCGAGCTGGAGGCCGGCCGGGAGCTTGTGCCCGCAGACTTCCCCGGTCGCCTGGTAATCCTTCCATCCGGAGCCGGCCAGGTAACCGCGCACCACACATTCCACAGTGAGCGGTTGGGTCTTGCGCACGAGCATCGAGCGTCCCGCCAGCTGCGCGCGGAACGGCTGCAGCGAGGCAGGGTATTGTGCGAAATCCGCCGTGATAAAATGGTTTTTCGCGAGCGTGATTTTATCGAACCAGAAAGCGGAGATCTGGTTCAGGACCGCGCCTTTATCGGGAATCGGATCGGGCAGGATGACATCGAACGCCGAGAGCCGATCCGTCGCGACGAAGAGCAGGGTAGTGGCATCGAGATCGAACACTTCGCGCACCTTGCCGCTGCGCAATTTGGATAGACCGGGCAGATCGAGGGTCACGACGATTTGGTTAGGCATGATGAACGGGTGGCAGGCCAATAAACGCGAACCGCCGCGCAGCGCCACTCACAGCTCGATAAATCGGCAGGAGACGCCCTCTTTTTTTTCAACAACGGAAGCGAGACGTTGTAGACCGGCACGCCGCTGCCGTTGGCGCCGTCCCCCGTGCCGTTATGGGCGTGACCGTGGAAAACTGCGTTAACCCGGAAACGGTTGATCGGTTCCTCCAGCCGGCTCGACCCGAGAAAAGGGAAAATCTCCGGGTCCTCGCCTGTGGCCGTGCCGCGGATCGGGGAGTAATGCAGGACGGCGACCCGTCGGTCGGTCTGCAACCTGCCGAGCGCTGCTCCAGATGCAGGGCCTGATCGATCGCCTCCTGCACGAATTGCTTGATCAGCGGCTCGCCCCAGGCGTTGAGCATGCGGCGCCCGAAACCGCCGCCGAATCCGCAGACGCCGGCGAACCCCACCCCGCCGACCTCGCTCGACTTTCGAGGATCCGCCGGACCAGCTTCGGTTCGCCAGATTCAAAATCGTGATTGCCGAGGACGCCGACCATCGGGCCGCGCACGGCTCGAGCCGCGGGTCGGGGGTTGTCGCCGGCAGGAGTGGAAACCTGGAGCGAAGCGGCGGAGGATCATGTGAAACCGCAGCGAGTCGTCTCTCCCGATTGAGATCGCGCCGTTTCGCGGGAAAGTGCCGCATGTCTCGACGCCTCGGTTGGCGCGCCCTGAGCGCTTTATTTTTACTGGCCAGTATCTCGTCGGTTCAGGCTGAGCCCACGCCGTCTCCGTCGCCTACGCCGCGGCTCTACTCGCCGCAGACCCTGGCGGAGCTGAAGAGGCTGCAGCAAGCGGCGCTCACGAGCGATTATGCCTACCGTCAGGTGGCGCACCTTTCGAATAACATTGGGCCACGTCTGAGCGGTTCGGCGCAGGCGCAGAAGGCGGTCGAATACGTCGCGAGCGAACTCAAGGCGCTCGGGCTCGAGGTGCAGTTGGAAAAAGTCATGGTGCCCCATTGGGTGCGCGGCGAGGAGACGGCTGAGCTCGTGCAGTTTCCCGGGCAGGCCGCCGACACCGCGCAGAAGATTGTGCTCACCGCTCTCGGCGGCAGCGTGACCACGCCGCCCGAAGGGCTCACCGCGGAGGTCGTGGTGGTGCGGGATTTCGACGAGCTCGAGTCGTTAGGGAAAGAAAAAGTGCGCGGCAAGATCGTCCTCTTCAATCACCCGTTTGATAAACGCATGGCCGCCCAGGGCCGCGGAGGCGAGGCCTACGGCGAAGCGGTGGTCTATCGCGGCAATGCACCGAGCGCGGCCGCCCGCCTGGGCGGGATCGCGGCGCTGGTGCGCTCGGTTGGCGGGGAGGCTTATCGTCTGCCCCACACGGGCTTGACTAAGTACGACGATGACGCCCCGAAAATCCCCGCGGCCGCTGTCACAGAAGAAGATGCGAAATTGATCGCCGCGCTGGCGCCGCAGGGCACCGTGCGGATGAAACTCGTGCTCACGCCGCAACAGCTGCCCGATGCGGTGAGCTACAACGTGATCGGCGACCTGAAAGGGAGCGAGCAGCCCGAGCAGGTCGTGATCGTCTCGGGGCATCTCGATTCCTGGGATCTCGGTACCGGCGCGATCGACGACGGTGCCGGGGTGGCGGTCGCGATGGAGGCGGCCAACCTCGTTAGGCAGCTCAAGTTGCAGCCGCGCCGCACGATCCGGGTGGTGGCGTGGATGAATGAAGAGAACGGAGTCGCGGGCGGGAAGGCCTACGCGGCCGAACACGCGAGCGAGGCGGCGAATCATTTCGCGGCGATTGAGACGGATGGCGGGGCGGGTCATCCGCTCGGGATTTATTTCGCGGGCAAACCTGGCTTGAAGCAGGTGCTGGCGCCGGTCGCCAAGGTGCTGGAAGCGTCCGGTGCGGGCCTGCTCCAAGCGCGGGAGGGAGTCGGCACCGATGTCGATCCGCTCCTGCCGCTCGGGGTGCCGAACTTTAGCCCGATCCAGGACAGCCGATTCTATTTTAATTACCATCACACCGCGGCGGACACGCTCGACAAGATCGATCCGCAGGAGCTGGCGGAGAACGCGGCGGTCAACGCCGTCCTCGCCTACGCCCTGGCTAACCTCGAGCAGCCGCTGCCACGGTGACAAGATTTGCTATCTTGGCCGATGGACGCTTTTCCGATGTCTCGGCGCGAAGCCACGCGACTGATCGGCGGCGCAGCGGCGGCGGTCCTCTGGCCCGGTTCGTCGTCCGCGGTTGAGAAAGCCGCCCCGGCCATGCTCCTACGAGCCATCCCCTCGACCGGGGAGAAGATTCCGGTAGTCGGCCTCGGCTCTTGGCAGGTCTTCGACGTGAGCGAGTTGCCTAACGAACGCGCATCGCTGAAGGAAGTGCTGCAACGTTTCGTGCTGCTGGGCGGCAAGGTGATCGACAGCTCGCCCATGTATGGCCAGGCCGAAGCTGTGATCGGCGACTTGACGAGCGAGCTGCACCTGCGCGATTCGCTCTTCCTTGCGACAAAGGTCTGGACGAGCGGGGAGGAGGCAGGAGTCGAATCGATGGAACGCTCGCTCGCCCGGTTGCAGACGAAGCGTCTCGATCTCATGCAGGTGCATAACATGGTCGATGTCGGGACGCAGCTCGCGACGATGCGCGCCTGGAAAGAGCAGGGGAGGATCCGCTATATCGGCATCACCCATTACGTCGACTCCGCCTTTCCCGAAGTAGAAAAGGTCCTGCGCCGCGAAAAACTCGATTTCCTCCAGATCAACTACTCGATCAGCGACCGCAAAGCGGAGGAGCGCATCCTGCCGCTGGCGCGGGAGCGCGGGGTCGCCACGTTAATCAATCGGCCCTTCGCCAGCGGCGATCTCTTTTCCCACGTCCGACGTGAGCCGCTGCCGGAGTTCGCGCAGGAATTTGGCTGCAAATCATGGGCGCAGCTTTTCCTCAAGTGGATCCTGGGCAACGAGGACGTCACCTGCGTCATTCCGGCGACGGGGAATGTCCGGCACCTGGAGGACAACATGGGGTCGGGAGTGGGCTCGCTGCCGGATGCGAAAATGCGGCAGCGGATGGTCGACGCGATCTCGCGCGTTTAAGCGCCGGCGCAGTGGCCACGTCGGCCGCTTATTTCAGTAAGAAGTCGCGGATGAATTGGACTTCGGCGTAAAAGAGGAAGTCGGCGTTCTTCTTTTTCGCGAAACCATGCCCCTCGTCTTTCGCGAGCATGTACCAGACGGGCGTATCTTGCTTCTTAAGCGTCGCCACGATCTGTTCTGCCTCCGATTTGGGCACGCGCGGATCGTTCGCGCCTTGCACCACGAAGAGCGGTTTGGTGATCTTGCGCGCGTTATTCAACGGCGCAATGCGCTCCATGAAGGCTGCCATCTCGGGGTCCCGTTCGTCGCCGTATTCCGCCCGGCGCAGATCGCGCCGATAGCTCTCGGTGTTCTTCAGGAACGTGGCGAGGTTCGAGATGCCGACGACGTCGATCGCGCAACGGATGCGATCGGCATAATTGCTCGCCACCGCGAGGGTCATGAACCCGCCGTAGGAGCCGCCGAGCACCATGATGCGCCCGGCGTCGAGCTGCGGCTGGGTCTTGATCCAGTCGAGCAGGCTCGAGATATCCTTGTAGGAATCCTCGCGCTTCAAACCGTTGTCGAGGAGGAGAAACGATTTCCCGTAACCGGCCGAACCACGCACGTTAGGCAAAAGCATGGCGCACCCGAGTTCGTTGAAGAGGTAGTTGTTGCGACCGGCAAACCCGGGCCGGAACTGCGACTCCGGGCCGCCGTGGATGTTCACGATGACCGGACGCGGCCCGGGGAATTTCTGTGGGTCGGGCTGATAGAGATAGCCGGTGATCTCGCGATCATCGAAGGATTTCCAACGGACGAGGCTCGGCTCGACGAAGCGCGACTCGGGAATGCCACCGGTCTCGCTCATTGTCCAGCGGGTGACGCGGTTCTTCCCCGCGCCGGGCGACCAAACGTGAACGTCGGAGGGTGAGCGCGCGCCGTTCACGTTGAAGGCGAGCAGGTTTTGTTTCGGATCCCAATGCCACTTCAAACCGGAGATGACCGAGGCCATGATCGGTGGATCGAACTTCGGATCGGGCTGCGGAGTGGCGACCATTTTGGCGTCGCGATTCTCCACCTCGACGAGATGGAGTGTGCTCGTGCCATTCTCGTTCAGGGTGTAGGCGATGCGACGGCCATCCGGGCTCAGGTCCCAGTCGTCGACGTCAAATTTCGCGTCCGGCAAGAGCCAGGTGGGCTCTTTGTTCGCGAGATCGAGGTAAGCAAGGCGCAGAAATTCTGAGCGGCGGTCAGTCGTGACGAAGATGCCTTTCCCGTCGGCGGCGAAG
The DNA here is from genome assembly GCA_039933235.1 of Spartobacteria bacterium. Classification (GTDB taxonomy): domain Bacteria; phylum Verrucomicrobiota; class Verrucomicrobiia; order Chthoniobacterales; family UBA10450; genus Palsa-1392. The sequence continues at coordinate 5,203 of JBDTOL010000138.1, forward strand.
CGGCCTCGATCGTAGGATACCTTCTCGGCGTCCCCGGCGGGGCGCGGAGTGAGCTCCTGGCGCGCGCCGGTCTTCGCGTCGAAGAGCCAGATGTAACTCTCATTAATCGAGATCCCTTCCTGGACGAGGAGCTGCGTTCCGTCCGGCGACCAATCGAGAATCTGCCAGCCGCCGCCCTTCACTTCGGCCAGGAGCCGGTCCGATTCCGGTTGGCGCGGATCCTGGACGTAGAGGTCGGTATCGGCGCCGTTGCGGCGGGTCGAGGTGTAGGCGATCCGCCGGCCCTCGCGGCTCATCACTGGAAGCGAATTGCGCGATTTGCCGTCGGTCAGGAGGGTGATCTCGCCGGTCGAAAAATCGTAGCGGTAATTCTGGTTGAATTCATTGCCGCCGGGGCTTTTCGAGAAGATGAAAAAGGCGCCCTGAGCGCGATCGAAGAGCGCGTCGTTCACCCGGTCGGGAAGAAAGGTCAGCTGCGTGCGCGCGCCCCCGGGTTGGGTGACGAGATGCACCTGGTTGGTGTCGCCGAAGCGGGTCAGGATCAGCATCTCCGCTTTGGCCGGGTGCCAGTCGAGGAAGGTCGCGGCGCGCGACTCGGTATAACGCCCGATCTGTTCCGGGAGATCGGCGGGAATCTTCGGCACGCCCTGCAGCACCAGCGAGTCAGGCACACCTAACGACTCGCTTTGCGCCGGGGCAGGGCTCGGCGTGGCCGCGCGCGCGGACGCTGAAAAATTGAGAATGGAGATGGCGACGAGCGGCCAAAGACGGCTATGATTCATCCTTCGATGGTAGAGCGAGCAACTGGCAGCGAAAGGGGAAATCCGCTCCGGCTCGCGATGTGGTCGGGGCCGCGCAACATCTCGACGGCGATGCTGCGTTCCTGGGGCAACCGGGCCGACACCGTAGTGGTGGATGAGCCGCTCTACGCCTACTACCTAGCGCGCACCGGCAAAGAGCATCCGGTCGCCGCTGAGGTCGTTGCCCAGGGCGAAAAGGACTGGCGGAAGGTGGTCGCTCATCTCACCAACGATTCGCCGGGCGGGAAAACGATTTTCTACCAGAAACAAATGACCCATCACCTTTTGCCGGAGGTGGAGCGGGAATGGCTCGCATTCCTAACGAATTGCTTCCTAATTCGCGACCCCGCGGAAGTGATTGTCTCGTACATCAGGAAGAATGACGACCCGGCGCTGGAAGATCTCGGTTTTGTGCAGCAAGCGGACATTTTCGAGTGGGTGCAGGGGCAAACCCGGCGAATCCCGCCCGTCATCGATGCGGTCGATGTGTTGCGGGATCCTGAGCGGCTTTTTCGTCTGCTCTGCGACGCCGTGGGCGTTTCGTTCGATCGGGCCATGTTGAGCTGGCCGCCCGGATTGCGCGAGACGGATGGCGTGTGGGCGAAGCATTGGTACGGCGAGGTCGCGCTCTCGACTTCATTTCAACCCTATGAGGAGAAGAGCGTGTCGGTGCCGGACCGCCTGCGGGAGATTCACGCACGTTGTCGGGAATGCTATGAGCGGCTCTATCAATATCGATTGCATTGAAGAGCACAGCTCGAAATCGGTTGCGCGGCGGGCCGTCTGGTGGCTTGGAGATTGAATGTCCAACTGTGAGCTCCCTCTCCGTCCTGCGGCGGATCGGGATGACAGATTAAAAACGTAGATGCTGCAGCAGTTTAACGAGAAAAATCGCGGCTTGATCGTAAACATTAACGGCCGGCTCGTGCACCGCGACGCCGCCGGGATCAGCCCGTTTGATTCCGCCGTCCAAGGCGGCGACGCGGTCTGGGAAGGGCTGCGGGTCTATGACGGCCGTATCTTCAAGTTGCACGAACACCTCGAGCGTCTCCGCCGCTCCGCCAGCGCACTCGCTTTCACGGAGATTCCCCCTAACGAGAAGCTAGTCGAGGAAATCAAACGCACCCTGGCAGCGAACGGGATGCGCGACGGTGTGCACATCCGCCTCACCCTTACCCGAGGCGTTAAGTTCACCTCCGGGATGGACCCGCGCCTGAACCAGGGCGGGCCGACTCTCATCGTGCTGGCGGAGCACAAGGCGCCGGTCTACGCGAAGAGCGGCCTCAATCTCATCACGAGCAAAATGCGCCGACCGCCGCCGGAAATTCTCGACCCGCAGATTCACCACGCCAACCTGCTCAACTCGATCCTGGCCAAAATCGAGGCGAACAACGCGGGCGCAGACGACGCCATCCTGCTCGATCTGCGCGGCTACGTCGCGGAAACGAACGCGACCCATCTCTTCCTCGTCAGGCAGGGCGAAGTGGCGACGAGCCGCGTCCTGGCCTGCCCGGAAGGGATCACCCGCGCCACCGTGCTCGAGATCTGCGCCGCCGAAAGCATCCCGCATCGCGAGGGCGACTTCACGATCGAGGAGTTCCATTCCGCCGATGAAGTGTTTTGCACCGGCACGATGGGCGAACTGGCCGGCGTCACGAAGATCGACGGCCGTGCAATCGGCCACGGTGAAATCGGTCCGATGACCCAGCGCCTCAGTGCCTGCTACGCGCAACGCACGGCCAGGGAAGGCGTGCCGGTGATCGACTGATTCCGCCTGTCGGTGACGGTTCTTTGACTGCCGTCCAGGTCGATCGAGAGTAAACGCATGAGTGCAGCCTTCTCGTTGCCGCTGCTGTCGCCTTCTCTCACTGTGAACGACGCTGCCGCGGCGATCGATTTTTATAAAAAAGCCTTCGAAGCAGAAGAACGCTACCGACTGGTCGATCCCGAGAGCGGTAAAATAGGGCACGCCGAGCTGATGATTCACGGCGCTCTCGTCATGCTGGCGGACGAGTATCCGGAGTTTAACAAGTCGCCTCAAACCCTCGGCGGCACCGCGGTCAGGCTGGCCCTCATGAGCACAAATGCGAAGGCGGATTTCGAGCGCGCGGTCACAGCCGGGGCGGAGGTGCTGCGGCCGTTGACTGACCAATTCTACGGCCACCGCGCCGGCACCGTGCGCGACCCGTTCGGTCACGAGTGGATGATCGCGCAGGAGCTGGAGCGGGTGACGCCGGAAGAAATGCAGCGTCGCTGGAATGCGATGGTCTCGGCCTGACCGAAGCGTTCGTGCCTAACGACCGCTGAGCGTGGCTTTGAGGTTGATCTGGGTGCCGCTCAGCGCGACCGAGACGGGGCAATTCTTCTTCGTCTGCTCCGCAACCTCTTGGAATTTCGCGTCCTCGATCTTCGGCACATCTGCCTCGGTGTTGAGATCGATCGCGGTAATGCGGAACGCGTCGCCCACCTTCTCCAGTTTGACCTCTGCCTTCGTGCTGATCCGGGTCGGCGGAAACCCCGCCTTCTCGAGCCCGACCGAGAACGCCATCGAGAAGCAGCCCGCCTCGGCCGCGCCGATCAGCTCCTCGGGATTGGTCCCGCTGCCATTCTCAAAACGCGACGAAAACGAATAGGCGCCTTCGTATGCGCCGCTGCCGAGTTTCATGTGCCCTTTACCCTCTTTCAGGGTGCCTTCCCAGACTGCTGAACCGGTTCGTGTAGCCATTCGGCAACGTCCTCCAGATTGTGCGATCTGCCAAGAGGAGCGGAGGAGGGCGCCGCGGCTTGGCAACGCGCCTCGCCGCCTGCTACCGTGCGCGCAATGGAATCCGCCGATTGGACAGCTCTGAGCGACGACGAGCTTCTCGAGCGCCGCATCTCGAAGCTCGGCTTGCGCCTCAAGGGCACGGCCCTCGAGCCCCTCATCTGGCGCTTGTTCGACGAGCTTTCGGCCAAAGGCCTCGCCTTCCATCCGCCCTGCCACATCGGCGATGAATGGTTCGTCCCGGTTGGGATCCCCGCGATCTTCGTGCCGTTTTTCCTCGTGCATGATCGACTCCGCTCGCTGGAACGCACGATGATGCTCGAGGTCGAGGGCGGCACAACCGAGTGGTTTATGAAACTGATCCGGCACGAGGCCGCGCACGCCTACAGTTATGCCTATCAGCTTCCGCGGAAGAAGAAGTGGCAGCTGACTTTTGGGCGTACTTCGCGCGAAGAGACACCCAATTTTTATCAGCCGCGTCCATTCAGCCGCAGTTACGTGCTGCATCTCGACGACTGGTACGCGCAGAGCCATCCGGACGAAGATTTTGCCGAGACCTTGGCGGTCTGGCTCACCCCGGGGCTTGATTGGCGCGAGCGCTACGCAGGCTGGAAGGCGCTGGAGAAACTTGAGTATGTCGATGAGCTGATGCGCTCGCTCGCGGGAAAACCACCGGTGCACATGCCCGAGTACCGGGTCGCCGATTACGACTACCTCAATCTCAAGCTCAAGACCTATTACGCGACCAAACGGAAACTTTACGAGGATACCTATCCGGATTTTTACGACAACGACCTGCGCGAGCTCTTCACCGGCACGGCCGGGCCGGGTCGGATCAAGGCGAGCTCCTACCTGCGCCGGCGTCGCCGTCGCCTCTTGAACTCGGTCTGCCAATGGACAAACGAAAAAAAATTCCGGGTCAACAAACTTCTCACGCGCCTGATCGACCGCTGCGACCAACTCGAGCTGCACGTGTTGAACGATGATCCCCAGCAGGATTTTCGGGTTTCAGCCTTTATCACAACCCTGGTGATGAATTACCTCTTCACCGGGAAATTTAAGCGGACCAAATAAATTGACGAGAAAACTCAAAGTCCTCGCGCTTTTCGATGCCATCGGGCCGACCACGATCGACCAGGACCTGAGCGCGGAGCTGAAGACGTCGGACTGGAAAACCGAGGCCAACATTCTCAGTGCGCTCACGACGCTCGGGCACACGACGGAACATCTCGCCATCTTCGACAACCTCGATCTGCTTCGGCAGAAGCTGGAGAGTTTCGCGCCGGACGTCCTCTTCAACCTCGCCGACCAGTTCAAGAACAACCGCGGGTTCGACCAGAACATCGTGTCGCTTCTCGAGATGCAGGGCATACCGTTCACTGGCTGCGGGGCGACCGGTCTCGTCCTTTGCAAACACAAGGGAATCTCGAAAAAAATCCTGAGTTATCATCGCATCCATACCCCGAATTTCGTCGTCATCCCGCGCGGCCAGCGCATCGCCCGGCCGCGCCAGCTCAAGTTCCCGCTCCTGGTCAAGCCGGTGAAGGAAGAGGCGTCGCTCGGCATCGCGCAGGCTTCATTCGTGGAGAGCGATGATCAGTTCCGGGAGCGGGTCACATTCATCCATGAAAAACACGACGGCGACGTTATCGCGGAGGAATACATCGAGGGCCGCGAGCTCTACGTCAGCCTGATGGGCAACATGCGGCTGACTGTCTTTCCGATTCGCGAGCTCGTCTTCCGCGAAGTGCCGCCGGACGAGCCGAAGATCGCGACCTACCGCGCGAAATGGGACGAGGAATATCGCAAACGTTGGGGCTTGGAGAATCAGTTCGCGGAGGGGCTGGAGCCAGCGCTGGTCGCGCAGATCGAGCAGATCTGTAAACGGATTTACCGTCTCCTCACGATCGACGGTTATGCGCGGATCGACCTGCGGCTAACGGCGGCGAACGAGGTCTACTTCATCGAGGCGAATCCGAACCCCATCCTGGCCGCCGACGAAGATTTCGCGCTATCCGCGGGGCAGGCGGGCCTGCCCTACCCGCAACTGATCGACCGGATCATCCGGAATGGACTGAAGACGCTACGGGACTGAGCGGCGGGCAAATTGCGCTCCGCGGAGGATTGCAGCGGACGCTATGACCCCTGCGCTTACCTGAACAAGCGGAAGTTCGCGGGCAGCGTTAACGCTGTGCCGGGCAGGTCTCGATCCATCCCTGCGTGGAACGCGCCGCCGGCGCCGCTTTCCGTTTCGTCCAGCGCGACCTGTGCCGGCGGCGGTGTTATCGCAGGTTGACCCTTTGCTTTTAGCATTTCGTTTAGCTTCGGCAGTTCGTTAATCAAAAGAGCCTCAAACCCTTTGACCGCGTCTTCCAACTCGCGCCGGAGTGAGTCGATCCGCGCGATTTGGTAGTCGGCCGGTTTGCCTTCATAGCTCAGGATCGCGCCATATAGTTGATCAGTGTGTTCGCGCAGGCGCTCCTCGCCGGTGATCGCGCCGCCCTCCGTTGTCGCCACGATCTGCTTGCGCACATTGTCCACTTTGGCATCGAAATCAGCGACCGCTTTGCGCGCTGCTTCGTCGGAAGCCAGCGCCTGCTGGCTCTGCGCGAGGGTCACCCGCAGAGGAATGATCCGGTCCATCAACGCGCTTTCGTCGCCGAAAAGTGTTTTCACCTTCTCCGCCGCGTCGTACTGCGCCTTGCGATCGGCTTCGCCGAATTTGTTGCGTCCATCGAGCGCGACCGTCAGCTTCATTTCGTAGGGCTTATCGTTCTTGGTCATGCGCACGGTGTAAGTGCCGGGCAGGACACGCGGCCCGGTAATCCCGGCGCCGGCAATCTGCGCGGCGGGCGGCACCCGCGGCGGTTTTTCGTGCATGCTCCAGGTGACTCGATTCAATCCTGGCCGTTTGCTGGCGGGGATGGTGTCGATCAATTTGCCCGAGGCGTTCAGAACCTCGATCTTCAGTTTCCCGAAGAGGTGACGCGACTTCTGGTAATAGGTGATGACTGCGCCGTCCGGCGGATTCTCACCGACGAAGACGGCTGCGCCATTGGGCCAGCCGCCATTGGCCTCGATTCGTTGTTGCTGGGTTTGTTTGTCCGGAACGAAACCGGCCTCCTTCGTGAGCAACTCCGGCGTGAGCGATCGCAACGGCGTGATGTCGTCGATGATCCAGATGCCGCGGCCGTGGGTGCCGAGAACCAGATCGTTAGTCCGCGGCTGGATGACGAGGTCGCGTACCGGGACGGCCGGGAAATGCGAACCTTTGTATTGTGCCCAGTTCTGTCCACCATCGATCGAGACATAAAGTCCGAATTCGGTGCCGAGGAAAAGGAGGTTGGGTTTCACGAGGTCTTCCTTGATCACGTGGGCGTGGCCGCGGATCCCTTTTGCGTCCTGTGGCGTGGCCAGCGGCGTCCAGGTCTGGCCGTAGTCGCTTGTCTTGTAAACATAGGGCGCGAAATCGCCAAAGGTGTGGCGGTCGAAGGCGACGTAGGCGGTGCCGGGATCGGCATTACTCGCGTGGACTGAGCGGACCCAGGAATTTTTGGGCAGGCCGGTCACGTTGCCGACGACATTATTCCAAGTCTTGGCGCCATCTCGAGTGATTTGCAGGTTACCGTCATCGGTGCCGGCCCAGATCACATTCTTGTCCTTGGGCGACTCGCTGATCGAGAAAATAGTGGTGTACATCTCGGCTGCGGAGTTGTCGATCGTGACGCCGCCGGACTTTTCCTGTTCCTGTTTCGTGGGGTCGTTAGTGGTTAGATCGGGGGAGATGCGGTCCCAGCTCTGGCCATGATCACGGGAGCGGAAAAGGAATTGCGCTCCGATATAGATTGTCCCTTTTTCGTTAGGCGAAGCGACCAGCGGTGCGTTCCAGTTGAAGCGCAGCTTCTCCTTGTAGTTTGGCTTTGGCTGAATGATGCGCGCTTCGAGGGTGTGGCGATTGACCCTGCCGACGTAACCGCCCTGGTATTCAGCGTAGATATAATCGGGATCAGCGGGGTCCACGAAGGTGTAGAAACCGTCGCCGTTGAAGATGTTTTCCCACTGCGCGTTGGTAATGCCGCCGGGGTACTCCGATTGGCCGATCCAGCAGCTGTTGTCTTGCAAACCGCCGTAGACGCGATAAGGATCGGCGTCGTCCACGCTGACGCGATAGAATTGCGAGATGGGGAGGTTGTTCGCCTTCCACCAGCGATTGCCGCCGTCGTAGGCATACCAGACGCCGCCGTCGTCGCCGGTGATGACGGTCTGCGGATTGTTCGGATCGATCCAGACCGCGTGCACGTCGCCGTGCGCGCCGTTGAAGCCGCCCACGGTGGCAAAGCTCTTGCCGCCATCCTCACTTTTGATAAGCGCTCCATCGGTCTTGAAAACGAGGTCTGCGTTCTTCGGGTCAACAACGAGGTGGGCGAAATAGAAAGGGCGCCAGACCATCCACTGGCTCTTGTCGCGCTGAGCCCAAGTTTGGCCGCCGTCGTCCGAGACGAAGAGCGCGCTATCGGTTGATTCGACAAAGGCGTAGACGCGCTTCGGATTCGATGGCGCGATCGCGACGGCGAGTCGGCCGTAGGGTTTTTTGGGGAAACCTTTGTTGGCCTCGGGCGTGGTCTCCGTCCAGGTCTTGCCGCCGTCCGCGGTGCGGAAGAGACCGCTCCCGGAAGGATCGTTAGGCGAGGCACCGCCGGAGCGGTAGGTCCATCCTTCCCGCCGGAAGTCCCAAAGGCCGGCGAACATCACGTCGGGGTTCGACGGATCCATCGCGATGGTGGAAGCCCCGGTGGAAAGGTTTGACCCCTTCAGGACAAGGTCCCAATTCCTGCCGCCATCGGTTGTCCTGTAGAGCCCACGATCGGGGGAGTCGCTCCAAAGCGCGCCCGGCACCGCGGCGAAAACCGTGTCGCTGTTCTTCGGACTAACGATGATCTGCGAGATGCGTTCCGAGTTGGGCAGACCGGACTTGTTCCATGTTTCGCCACTATCCGTCGACTTGTAGATGCCGTCGCCGTACGAAGTGCTGTTGCGAACCCAAGGCTCGCCCGTGCCGACCCAGACGTTCTTTGTGTTCTTCGGATCGAGCGCGATCGCGCCGATCGATTGCACCGGTTGTTCGTCGAAAATCGGGCGGTAATTAGTCCCGCCGTCTTCCGATTTCCAGAGGCCGCCGGAAGCTGCGCCGATGTAAATGGTGAGTTTGCCCGAAGGTTCACGGGTCGCGGCGATTGAATCGACGCGGCCGCTCATCGTGGCCGAACCGATGTTGCGCGCGTTCAGGCCGGAGATGGTGGCTGAGCTGTAGGGCGCCTGCTGGCCCTTCGCCAGACTAACGAGTGTAAGAGAGACGAGAAGTGAAAGAGAAAGTGTACGCATGAGAGTGCTTATGATTTCTTGGCTGGTGCCGGGAATTGGAAGAAGGCGTCATCGACTGGCCCGTTGGCTTCGCCTTTTTCCAGAATGATTTTTTGTTTGTCGTTTGAGCCTTTGCTCCCGGTTTCAATCGAGAAGGGGAAGTAAACACCTCCAACCTTTTCGTAATCGCCCAGGTCGGTTTCGAGCACGATCTTCGCACCTTGCTGGGTGATCTGGCTGATGATGCGGATCTCGAGAAAATAGTCCGGGTCGAGGTAAACGTAATCGACGTCGCCATTCTTGCGCACGACCTCCAGTTTATGCGCCGGCGTGCCTTCGACGTCCTCCGTCCCGAGGTAGGTGACGGTTTTGCCCTGTTCCTTCCAGTTCTCCAGCGGGCCGCCGATCTCGGCGTCCTGCACGAGCGACTTCGCCTCGTCCGATGACATCCTTTCCGGATCCTTGCGCCCTTGGAGGGGGTAAATCTTCCAGCCGCTCGTTCCGTCGTACGCCTGCACAAGTGCCATCCCTTGGAGGACGGAATCGGTTCGCACTTTTCCCGGGCGCTTCTTCGTTTGGGTATAGGTGAGTTCGATCTGGCCTTGATTGACGAGGAGGCGACCTTGGAAGCGGACGGTTTGGATGGCTTGAAGCGCCGCCGCGCCGCCTTTGGCTTCGAGGTTTTTGGCGACGAGGTCGTCGACTGTCGGGATCGGTGAAGGGCTTTGAGCGTGAAGGCCTGGCAGCACGAGCAGCCATGCGAGAAAGAAAAGCGAGAAGCGTAATTTCATAAGCAAACAAAGAAGCGATCGAGAGGCGATCGCGCCGCAGCCTTATGCAAGGCGTGTGCCAGTGCAAGTCGACTTTTGAAACTGTCTCAGGCGCAGTGTTTTGAGGAAGGTGATTTTGTTTGCCTAACGAACAAACAGTTTCGAAAACGGGATTCGGCGTGACCAATTCTGGGACGGGAATGTGAAAATGCGGGACTTTCCGAGTCCTGTCATCCCGAGCCGCGAAGAC
>JBDTOL010000139.1:0-6864 GCA_039933235.1 Spartobacteria bacterium
GATTGCCACAATGCCTCGCCCGCGTGCGTGGCGAGCCGAACGAGATCATTGTCGTGGACGCGGGAAGCGATGACGGCACTTGCGCGGTGGCAGAAGCGCTTGGCTGCCGGCTTTTCTCCCATCCGCAACCACATCGCGCGGAGCAGATGAATTTGGGCGCAGCCGAGGCGCGCGGTCGGGTTTTGCTTTTCCTCCATGCGGACACCCTGCTTCCTTCTGGTGCTCTGACGAAAATCGTCGACGCGATTGATCGCCGCAGCGCGGTCGGCGGCGCGTTCAGCCGACGCTATCAGTCGCGTTCACTGACCCTCGCCATCACGGCGCGATTCGCCGCGCTCCGCAATCGTCTCTTCGGCTGGCACCTCGGCGACCAGGCCATTTTCGTCCGGCGCGATGTTTTCGAGCGGTTGCACGGTTATCGCGACATCCCAATTTTCGAGGATCTCGATTTCTCGCGGCGGCTACGCGCCCTCGGCAAGACCGTAACGCTGACGCCACCCGTTTATTCCTCAGCGCGGCGCTTCGAGAAGAAAGGGCCGCTCCGCACGACCTGGGGCGATCTCCTTTTGACCCGGAAATTTTTATCGGGGACTCATCCGAATCGGCTTTGCAACTGCACGAGGATCGTCTAAAAAGCTCTGCAAACGTATGAACGCCCATCTTGATCGCCTCGACCAACAAATCGCCGCCCGCCACCTTCTAACCCATCCGTTTTACCTCGCCTGGACACGGGGTGAATTGCACATGGACACGCTGGCTGATTACGCCTGCCAGTATTACCGGCACGTCGCCGCTTTCCCGACTTATCTCTCCGCCTTGCACGCGCGCTGCGACGATCAACCGACCCGCCGCCGGCTCCTTGAGAACCTGATCGACGAAGAAGCGGGCAACCCGAATCATCCGCAGCTCTGGCGGAATTTCGCCGCCGCTCTGGGAGTTTCGCCGGAAGATCTCGACCAGGCCCAGACCTGGCCGGAGACTGCGGACCTGATCGCAACGTTCCGTTCCGTCTGTCGCGAAAACGAGGTCGCGGCCGGCCTCGCCGCGCTCTACGCCTACGAGAGCCAGATCCCGGCCGTCTCGGAATCGAAAATCGACGGGCTCATCAGGCACTACCAGTTCAACGACCCGGAGAGCTATCGCTATTTTAGCGTTCACATTGAAGCCGATCGCGAACATGCCGCGACGGAAAGAGCGATGCTCGAAACGCACGTTCATCCGGAAAACGCCGCGCAAGTTGAAGAGGCGGCTGAGCGGGTCCTGGTGGCTCTCTGGGAGCTGCTCTCCGCGGTTTGCCGGCGCCATGCCATCGCCTGCTAGGACAGCGCGGGAACAGCAGCGAGCGCTGTCGCTTCTATCGTAAGTGAAAAAAGGAGCCAGCACTTACAACCTCGTCGTGATCGGGCCACCGTCGTGGGCGAACACGCGGGCGAGCTGATCCAGGAATTCGTCCTCGCCATGGAGCACGGGATCGGACTCAAAGAGATCGCCTCGACCATCTGCGCCTATCCGACCTTTGCCAGCCTGATCCTGAGTCCGCGGAGCAGTTGAACAAGAAACGCCTCACGCCTCGGGCTCGCAAAATCGCGGGGCTGGCTTTACCGTCGAGGGGGCATGAGCTGGCTCAGGAAATATTGGAAGTGGATCGCCCTCACCCTGGTCGCTTCGGTTTGCTGGCCGTCGACCGCCCTTGCCGCTTCGAACACGATGGGTGCGCAAATCGACGGCAGCGTCCTCGTTCCGACGAACCAAACCGTCACCCCGGCGGGGACGGTGCGCTTGATCGAGGGTGATCGCCCAAAGGATCTCGCTCTCTCGCCGGATGGACAGATTCTCGCGGTTCTGAGCAAACTTCAGGTCGATTTCTTTCAGCCGGACGGCAAGATGCTTGGGAGCGTTAAATTGAGCGCCGGTCCCCTCGGCCTCGCCTGGACTCCCGACAGTTGCGCGCTTTTCGTCTCGGGCGACAACGGCGAGGTTTACCGCCTTGCTCTCGGGCCCGACGGTTGGAGGATCGCTAATTTCTTTTTCATTTCCGCGGTCCGCGAAGATCGGGCCAGGAATCCTCACCGGACCGCGCCCATCCAGGTGCCTAACGGTCCGCTCGGCCTCGCCCCGGAGGAACCTCGCATCGCGACGACCAGCCGACAGAGGGAACATGAAGGCAACCCGCAGGTGACCGGGCTGGACATTTCCCCCGACGGCCAGCGCCTTTACGCCGCGCTCGGCATTCTCAACACCGTGGCGGTAATTGACGCCAAGAGCGATAAGCTGATCACGGTCGTTCCCGTCGGCCTGGCGCCCTACCGAGTCGTGGCCGGGCCCAAGGGCAGGACTCTTTACGTGGCCAACCGCGGCGGTCGCACACCGAAAGAAAATGAGCCACACGCAATTTCCGCCGGCTCGGCCGTGCGGGTCGATCCGAAAACCGGAGCGGCGCTCCGCGGTAGCATTTCGATTATCGACACCGACTCGCTCACCTCCACCGAGGTCGAAGTGGGCCGGGGGCCGTCCGGTCTGGCCATCTCTCCCGACGGCACAATGCTTTACGTGGCTGACTCGGACGACGACACGATCGAAGTCCTCGACACCCGAACACAAAAGATCACGCGCACCCTCTCGCTCACCCCCGCCGCCGATCCCGGATTCGGCCAAATGCCGACCGACCTGGCGCTCTCCGGCGATGGGGGAACTCTCTACGTCACTTGCGGCGGTGGCAACGCGGTTGCAGTCGTTAGGCTGCCGGAACTGAAGATTTCCGGTTACATCCCGACCGGGTGGTTCCCGATCGCGGTGGCGGAAGAGGACGGCACTTTGTTTGTCGCCAGCAGCAAGGGCCTGGGCGCCCCGCTCCGCTATCAGAACCGCGAATACTCTTTGCGATTGGGGATCGGCACCGTCCAGTTTATCCCAAAGCTCACGACCGGGAATCTGGCGCGACTGAGCGCTGCCGTGGCGACAAACGATCTCTGGAACAAACCCGAACCGGCGGCCCGGGCCGACGCCCGGCCGGTCCCAATTCCGGAGCGCGTGGGTGAGCCTTCGGTCTTCCGCCACGTCGTCTACATCATCAAGGAGAATCATACCTACGACCTCGATCTCGGCGATCTCCCGCAGGGCAATGGTCTTGCATCGCTCTGCCTTTTCGGGAAAAGAATTACGCCTAACGAACATGCTCTGGCCCAACAATTCGTCCTCCTCGACAATACCTACGCCAGCGGGACCAACTCGGCCGACGGCCATGAATGGACCGACGCCGCCGTAGCCAACGCCTATCTCGAACAGAATTACGACGCTTATGCTCGCAGTTATCCCTATGCCGGCGGGGATCCCCTGGCGCTCTCGCCGGCTGGCTTTATCTGGAATGCCGCCTTGCGCGCGGGCAAAAGCATTCGCGTCTACGGCGAGTTCGTAAACAAGCCCGAGATCGTCGACCCGGAGAGCAAGGGAACGCCGGACTGGAAAGAACTGTGGAATGACTATAAGGCGGGCGGCCAAAAATACCTGATCAAGGCCGAGACCGATAACGCCGCCCTCCAGGCGCATCTGCATCCCAATTACATTGGCTTTCCGCTGCTCGTCTCGGATCAATGGCGAGCGGATCAATTCCTCGCAGAGTTCAAGACCTTCAGTCTCACCGGTCAGATGCCCGATCTGTCCATCCTGCTCTTGCCCGCCAACCACACCGCCGGCTCGCGGCCCCATATGCCAACCCCCCGCGCCATGGTGGCCGACAACGATCTCGCCCTGGGCCGAATCGTGGACGCGATCAGTCATTCGAAATTTTGGAAGGATACGCTCATTCTCGTGGTCGAGGACGATTCACGCTTCGGGCTCGATCACGTCGATGGGCATCGCACGCTGGCCTTTTGCGTCTCGCCCTACACCCGACGCGGCGCCGTGGTCAGCGAGCCCTACAATCATACCTCGATCATCCGCACCATCGGTCTCGTCCTGGGCACGCCACCGCTGAATCGCTTTGATCGGACCGCCACGCCCCTGACCGCGTGCTTCAGCGACCAACCTGATTTTCGTCCCTTCACTCACCTGCCCAATCAGCAGCGACTCGACGAGATGAACCCGCCCCTCCTCGCCCTGCACGGCGAAACGCGGCGACTGGCCCGCGCCGCTCAGCGCCTCGACCTTTCGCAGCCGGATCGGGCGGACGCGCTAACCGTCGCCCGGGCCGCCTGGAGCGAGCAGCGTTCGGGGCAGCCTTTCCCCTGGCGCGACTTCAAGCCGGACATTACGGATGACGATTGAGTCGCCTCGGAGAAGGGCAACGTTAGGCGCCGGCCTCGCCTTTCTCGTCGCCCGCTACCTGTTGCGCTCGCGGATGGAAAAGTTCGCGAAAAAGAAAGAACGCTTCGGCGCGACCGATCAGAGAGACTTTTCGAAACAAACGCTCAGCGGGTCGTCGCGATAACGGCCGTAAGGCTCGATCCGGTGAAAGCCGGAGGTTTCATACAAGCGGATCGCTTCCGGCTGCCGCACCCCGGTTTCCAGCCGCGCCGAAGTGTGGCCGGATTCGCGCGCGTGTTGTTCCAGGGCGGCCAAGAGGGCCCTGGAAACGCCCCGCCGCCGGAAGCGCGGCTCGACATACATGCGTTTGATTTCCACCACCTCCGGCTCTTCCTCGGAGAATGGACGGTACGCGCCGCACCCCACCGCGGCCCCATTCATCCAGGCGAGGAGAAAGCCGGATCGCTCTCCTTCGATTTCGTTAGGCGGCAACTCCGGCGCGCCTGTTTCCGGGTAACGTCCGCTCAGGTCGTCCCAGAGTTCGCGCATGAGGCGGGCTGTCTCCGGCGCGCAGACCTCCGCTGCCCTAACGACGCAGGCGCCTGGCGCCGGCCGCGCCGGATAGGAACGGCCCTTCCAGCGGGCCGGGCGTCCGCGCAGAAACCGGACGCAGCCAAACCATTGAATGCCGAGCAAGGCCACGATGGCGACCGGATGCAGCACGACGCTCAGCCAGGATTGCCGGAAGCGCAGCGCACCCGCCAGCCGGGGCAGCAACGCCAGACCGCAAGCCAGGCCCGCGGCCAACCGTGCCCTCCCTACGGTGTCGCCCACCAGGAGAAAAAAAGGAAGAACCTGCCCGCAGAGCAGGAACAAGGTCATCGGCAGGATAACGCCGGGCGCGCCCAGGCCTTCATGGGTATTCTTGGCCAGGCCGCGCCAGACCTCCCCGTTGCGCTGATACATCCGGCAGGTCGCGACGTCGGTCGCATCGAAGAGATCGGTGGCATAACCGTGTTCGCGAAACTTCTTCGGCAGCGCCAATCCCTCATGAATACGATCGCGGATCGCCTTGTGCCCCCCGGCCACGCGATAGGCCGCGGCGTCGGCGACGAAGAGCTGCCCGCACCCGGCCCCATAGGCGGGATGAACGGTGCGGCGCATCCGCCGAAGCGGGAGAAATCCCAGAAGCAGGAAATGGATGAGAGGAATGAGAAGTTGCTCGGAGAAGGAAACGGTTACTTCGCGCGGCACCCCACTTGCCAGCGCCGCGCCGGATTGCTCAAGAAAAGCTGCGAGACGAGGAGCGGACCCCGGAGCCAGCTCCACGTCGGCGTCGACGAAAATCAAAACCGGTTGTTGCGCTGCCCCGGCCAGCTGGGCGCAGGCGAAGTTTTTCCCGCACCAACCCGGCGGCAGCGGCTCGCCGCGGAGGAGACGCAGCCGCGCGTAGTCGCGGGCGATTTTCCTAACGAGATCGCCGGTTCGATCGCGCGAGCCGTCGTCGAGCACGATCACCTCGGCCGCGCCGCTGTTGAGCGCGGCGCGGACGGCCTGCTCGATCCTCTCTTCCTCGTCGCGCGCCGGGATCAGGACCGAGGTGCTCCTGCCGGATCGGCCAGCGATCGGCAGTGGCCGGTAAAGGCGCAGGTTAACGAGAAAGAGCAGCGCGGGCACACCGGCGCAGACGAGGGACAAGCCCGCAAGCCAGATCATAACTGACCATGATCGGCGCGGAAACCTTCTCCACGCAAGCGCGCCCTAAGCCAGCGCCAGAGATCATAAGGCCGGCTCACTCCACTCCGGCTCCTGAGCAGGATGCGCCATTCCTCCGGCTCTCGCCTGATCGCGGCCGCGACCAGCTGCGCCTGCGCCTGGGCCAGGCGATCGACCAATTTGGTTCCGTCTTCCGGCAGCATCGGTTCGCCGAAAGCAAGCAGGACCTCCGGTTTCCGCTCTTCCCAGAATGAATACTCAATCGCCAGCGGAAGAAAAATCACCTCCCGTGACCGAGCCGCGAGGTGCGCGATGCCGGGAGCAAAATTGAGTGGCGCTCGAACATCGGCGAAGCCTCCCTGGGGCGTCAGGAAGAGCGCGTTTTCCGCCTGCTCCAGGATTGCGCAGGAAGTCCCGATAAACTGCGCGGCGCCCCGCGTGGTTCCCTGCTCGACTCCAAAAAAACCGATCTTCTTCAGGAACCCGTAGCGGGCCAAAGCAGAAGCTTCGATCGGGGCGAAGGCGGAGCGGCGATGAAAAAGCTTGTTCCGCAGAAAGAGGCAAACGAGCGGATCCCACCAAGCGGCGTGATTCAGAAAAACGACGATCGGACGGGACAAGTCGTTAGGCGGAACCGCTCCCAGGAGCCGGATGGAATGGAAATGTTTCGCGAGATACGCCGCCGCGTATTTCGAGAAGAGAGCGAGGAGCGGTCGTGAGATTTCCGGTATTTCGCCGGGAGTTCTCACGCCGGTTCTGGTCTACGGGAACGCTGCCGACCCAGCGCGCCGACGGCAGTGTTCTTCGGCATGCCGCCGAAATCGCGATCGACCGCGTCAGCTGCGATCCAACCCGACATCAGGACCATCGGCATGCCCGGCCCCGGATGGGCCGCGCCGCCCGCGA
>JBDTOL010000140.1:0-5108 GCA_039933235.1 Spartobacteria bacterium
GGTGCCGGATCTTGATCTCGCCGCTGATGAAGTTGCGGGCAAAAATCGTGGCGGCTGCGCTTACCGTGGCCGTGATCCCGATCGTGAGAAGCTGAGAGTGCGATTTTTTCATGGAGCTGCGGTCGGAAGGAAGGTGGCTGTTAGTCGCGGAAACCGAAACCGTTATTCGCGGGAGGGGAAGTGCGCTGCCCGGAGGGGGTGGCTGCTCAAGATCATTTCGGAATGCGCAACGTGCCGGCGATGGCTGCGAGCGGGTTGCACGCCTTTGCCGCCGCGTTCGGTCTACGCGGCTAACCCGTCGGCATCTTAAAAGCGGGTCGCGCGACTTTCCCGATGCAGCCGGTGTCGAGGCCTTTGGTAGTGCCGGTCCGGAATAACGCGTGCCGGATGGTGCGGGTACAGTCGATCTCAGGCGTGTGGGCGGCGCCGGGGACGATGACGTGCACGGCGTTGGGCATGTACCAGGCGACTTTTTTGCCCCACATCCCATTGGGACCGGTGCCGTCGGCTTCGCCGGAGACGAGGACGGCGGGCGCGGCTAGTTGGAACGGCTGGAAATAGTCGGCCGGCAGCTCGGTCTTTGGCCAGCCCTCGCAGGCGGCCATCTGATCGCGCACCCGCCAGGCGCCGAGGAAGCTTTCGTTCGTCGCCGGGCCGACGTCTTCGGGCCGGATGCGGCTAACGAATTCGTTGCAGGTGATGGCGTAATTTAGTCCCAGGCTGGCGCCGGTGTAGATGCCGCGGTTGGCGCGCAGGGCGGCCTCGGCGAACGGGCTGAAGTCGCCCGCCACGGCCTGCTGAATGAGGAAGGGGATCTCGTGCGCGCTCGGGACCCGATAGAGCATGACGCGCACGGCATCGGCAAAGGCGCGTTCGCTCAGGTGGATCTTCGTCGGCGCGCCGGTGACGGGATGCCGGACGGTGGTGAGGACGGGCGCGGCGTGTACCTTTTTCATAAGGGCAGTGAAGTTTTCCCGCACCTGCGGATAGGCGGCGTGGCAGGCGGTGTCTTCGTCGCACTCGGTGAGCAGTTCATCGAGCCCGCGCTGCGCGGCCTCGGCGTGGTAGAGCGGAACGCGATTGGAGAGTGGGACGAGGCTGCTGAGGTAGGCGGTGCGGACGTGGTCGGGATGACGCCGCATGTAAGTCATGGCGGTGTAGGTGCCGAAGGAGCCGGCGCTGAGATTGATTTTGCTGTAACCCATGGCGCCGCGGATCTCGTCGATGTCGTCGACGAAATTGGGCGTGCTGTATTGGGTGAGATCGAATTGCTGCGCGAGCTGGTCGCGGCAGGCTCGGGCGGCCGCGGGGTTGAAGGGACCATCGAGGTAGCGCTCCAGATCGTTGTCGGAGCCGCGCGAGGGGCAGTCGAGGTTGTGGCCTTCGCCGGTGCCGCGTTCGTCCACCAGCACGACGTCGTGTTCTTCCGTGTCGCCGAAATCAGCGATGAGCTCAGTCAGCTCGGTCGCGGCTTCACCGGGTCCGCCGGCCATGTAAAAGATCGGTCCGTCGGCCGGGTGCGGGTTTTTCGCTGGGAGCAGGATCACTTTCAACGGCAGCATGCGCCCTTGGCGGCTCTGGCGATTCTCGTAGACCTGATACACACCGCAGCGCGCTTCCTCTTTCACCCCCGGGACGCGACAAGGCTGAAGGGCAAGGCGGGATGACGTTGGCCTGGGAGTGACGGCGACAAGCTCAGTTGCGACGGCGGCGAAGAGCAGCGTTGCCGAGGCGAGCGCGCTTGCGAGCAACGCACATTTTCGTACGAGTGACATGCAGCAGCTACCCACAACTGCGCGGCGCGGGCAATTGTTGTGGGGCAACTGCAGGCAGCAACGCGCGGCTGTTTCCCCCCTACATAGGCGCGGCCCCCGACTGCCCGACCTGCCCGGTCCGCCATCGGCGATGGTTTTCAGCTATAGGCGACGCCTATCGCTGCCAGACGCATTAAGTATTTCAACGAGGGGCCTGGCTGCTCGTTCCTTTGGTATGCAAACACTAATCCTAAGCAGTAACGCCTCAAACGGTCGGCTGCTGGAATCGAGTCATTCCCTCCGCCTGCGCGCTTTTCGCTTCATGAGCGAGCGCTACACGCAGCGCGAGCGGCCGAGCGTCGCCGCCGAGCTTACTCTTTTCGCAGTGATCGTTCTCACCGCAACATGGCCACTGGTGACCCTCGCTCACGCGATGGCTCTGATCAGGTAAACCGGAGGCCCTGGGGCGCACAGATCGCGGCTCCAGGCCGCTCCTACTTTGAGAAGGCTGCCACGGCTTCCTCGCGGAATGCCGCGGCGGCCTTGCTCTCGAAGCGCAACGGATTGCGCAGCAAGATCAATTCGCGGGTCGGGACAGGCCGGGCAAACGGCACCGCGACGCATCCCTTCACGAAGTCCGAGTGGACCATCATCTCTGGCACGACGGTGACCCCCAGGCCGGCTGCGACCATCGCGGCGATGGTCGTGAGCTGAGCGCCCTGCAGGACCAGCTCCGGTTTCAGGTGGTTCGCCGCGAGCAGGCGCCGCACCGTGATCGCGAGCGAATGCACCTCGTGCAGAAGCAAAAACTTCTCCGAAGCAAGGTCACTCCATGCGATCGTTTTTCTCCGGGCCAGCCGATGTTTCTCCGGCAAAAGCATGAGCAGCTGCTCCTTGCCCAGCGAATGCTGCTTCAGGGTAGGCCGTTCATCGCCTGAGGAGGCGAGCACGACATCGAGGGTGCCTTCCTCCAAGCGCTCCGCGAGCTTATCGGTCGTATCCTCGAACAGTTCGAAAGTAACTTTCGGGTAGGCCCGCTCAAAGTTCACGATCAGCCGCGGCAAAACATACAGCGCGATCGACGGGATCGCGCCGACGGAGAGTCTTCCGGCCACCTCGCCGTCGAGCGCGGCGACCGAGCGGCGGGCATCGGCGATGTCGGTCAGAATATGCCGGGCATAATCGAGCAGACGCCGGCCCGCGTCAGTCAAGACCACCGACCGTGGCAGACGATCGAACAATTGCTGGCCCAGCTCCGCCTCGAGCTTCTGGATTTGCTGACTCAGCGAAGGCTGCGACACATGCTCACGGTCGGCCGCGTAGGAGAAGTTGCCCTCCTCTGCGACCGCGACAAAATAGCGGAGCTGATGGATCTCCATGGTGCTGCGGAAGACAATCCGCTGGCCTGGGTGGTTTGTCTAAGGGGGAGGCGAGCGGCGACGGCGAATTGGAGTGCGTGGAAGGACGCGAAGCCAGCGACGGACACGGACGGCAGCGCTTCTGGAGCACGGCAATTTCTCGTGCAACGCGCTCAATTGTTGGTGATAACGGCCGGATCATAGTCGGCTTGACATCGCGCGGCGCAGCGGGCGACAAGAAGCGCCGGATGAAATTGCCGAATGTCGCTGCGACCCAGCCGTCCACGGGGTTCTTCTACGGCCTGACCGTTGCCCTCTTCTTCTATGGTTGGCTCTCCGTGAACATCTACCTGCCGATCCTCCCGAAACTGGAGGAAATCTTCGATACGACCTCGCAGATGGCGCGCCTCACGGTGACTGCATATCTTCTCGGGTTTTCTGTTGCCCAGCTGGTTTTGGGAACCCTCTCCGACAGGTTCGGTCGCCGACCCATCATCATTCTCGGTCTTGCTCTTGCCACGATCGGAGCCGTCCTGACCGCCCTGACTTCCGACATCTATTCATTCACTGCCGCGAGATTTCTTGAGTCCGTGGGACTCGGCGTCGCGCCGGTCCTTTCCCGGTCGATCCTGACGGATTCGCTCGATCGACCTCATATCGCGATCGCTATTTCCTACGCCGTCATGGCCAGCGCACTCACCCCCGCCGTCGCGCCGATTGTCGGCGGCTATCTCGACCTCTTCCTTTCGTGGAGGAGCATCTTTTTCTTTCTGGCACTCTACGGCTGTGTCCTCACGACATGGATTTTCTTTCGGCTGCCGGAGACAAACAAAGATAGAACTCCAGAGTTAAGACCTTCCCGGGTGTTGTCCGAGTACCTCGCAATGTTGCGGACGCGCCAGTATTCAGGATACCTGATCTCCTACGGAATCGCCTTTGGCGGCCTGATTGGATACTACGCGGCGGCGCCGTACTTATTCATCAAGGTTCTCGGTTACCGCCCTCATGAGTACGGCTATCTGCTTCTGATCAATGCCGCCTTCTACATTTTTGGGGTTTGGACGGGAAAGACGATCGTCGTGCGGTCAGGATCCAAACGCCCGATCGCGTTTGCGATTCTCGCCTATCTGATCGCTTCCCTCGTCTTCGTAGTCATGGACAGCTTCACTGACATGAGTGCGGTCACGATATTGATTCCGATGTGCGTTTTCATTTTTGGTTCCGGTTTGGTCAGTCCCGCAGCCAATTCCGGTGCGATGTCCATTTTTAAAACCAAAGCGGGAGCGTCAACCGCCATTATTGGATTCTCGATCGCGATTGGGGGAGCCTTCTTTAACACCGGCTTGTCGACTGTCCACATCTCGAGGCTTTGGGAGCTTGGGACATATGTCGCAATCATCGCGCTGGCCAGTGCTGCCAATTACTTTATCAACCTCCAGGAAAAGCCCAGAGCGTCGGTGGCGTGACCTTTTGCGACTGACAATCGCCGCGCGGGGGTCGAGCAAGAAGTGCGGGCGACAAAACCACCCGCACGCATCACATAGGCGCGGCCTTGGCGATCTCGCGGCCGAGGAGCATGCCGTGAAAGGCAAGTTCGTTTTCGCGCAGTGCACGGGTGTAGCGCGGGAAGCTTTCTCGCTGGAACGAACCGCCGTGCATCGGATGGATCCAGTTGAGGTCGAGTTTTTCCAGCCGCTCGACGACGTGACGGATCGGGAATTCATGGACGAAAAACCCAGCGACCCGGTAGAGCCCGAGCATCGTTTCTTCGCTCGTGGGAAAGGATCGGAAAAAAAGTAGAAGGAATCCAGTCCGGCCCAACGAGGCTTCAATTTTCCGGCGGATGCGCGCTTCGCGCTGGGTCGCGAGACAGATCCTTGCTTGTTATGAGGAGACGCCGCGACCAGCACGCGAGGCGCGCGCGCGCCCCAGTGCACCACGCAAGCACAAAGGGCATCCGGCGTTGCCGCCGGATGCCCTCCTCTTATGAGAGTTG
>JBDTOL010000141.1:0-56406 GCA_039933235.1 Spartobacteria bacterium
GCTCCCGGAAGCCCCCGGGAAATTACAGCCGATAGCCATCGGCTCGGACAGTGTTGTTTGTTTTTGTTCCTCGTTCCGCGGTTGGCAGAACGAAATTCGTTAGTTGTCAGGCGGCGGCCTCGGCCGGTCGGCCTTCCTTCTCGGCCTTGGCGTTCAAGAGCCTGGCCAGCGAAGCGGCCGGTTCGTTCAAGGTGCGGACCAGTTTGGTCGCCGGTGCCAGAAGCACCCCGAGGAATTGCCCCAGGAGCACGTCACGGGTCGGCAGATCGGCGAGCGATTCCACCTCTGCGGTCGAGAGCACGTTCTTGTCGACCACGCCAATCTTGAGCGTGGCGACTTTGAATTCCGCTGCGAAAGCTTTTAGCACCTTGGCCACCGGCGCGACATCCTGGTCACCCGTCACGACCGCGGTCTGGCCGCTCAACTGCTCCGCCACGTCGGGAAGACCGCTCGCGCTCATGGCCCGTTTCAGGAAGCTGTTCTTGACCACGTGCACCTCGGCCCCGGCGGGCGCCAGGCGATTACGCAGCTCGCCGAACTGCTCGACCTTCATGCGCTGGTAATCGGTAACCAGCAGAAACGGCGAGCGATTCAGTTTCTCGGATAGGTCGGAAACGATGTTGGCTTTTTCAGGTCTCATAATGCGAAAAATTTAGATACTGAGATACGGGGACGGATCGACATGCAGCCCGGGCGTCATCGTCGCGGCGAGCGTCATGCCCTCAACAAAACGGCCCTTGGCCGTGGCGGGGCGAGCCTTCACGACTGCCTCGATGATCGCCGTTCCGTTCTCGACCAGCTGATTTTCGGCGAAAGAAAATTTTCCCACGGGCACGGCGATGTTGCCGTTCTTGTCGAGCTTGAATTCGACCCGGCCAGCCTTCACTTCAGCGACTGCTTTCGCGGTGTCCTCCGTCACGGTGCCAGTCTTGGGATTGGGCATCAGGCCGCGGGGCCCGAGCACCTTGCCTAGCTTGCGCACTTCCGACATCGCGCCTGGCGTGGCAATGGCGACATCGAAATCCTGGAAACCTTCCTGGCATTTCTTGATCAGATCCTCGTAACCGACGTATTCCGCGCCGGCGTCCTTCGCGGCCTGCGCCGCAGCGCCCTGTGCGAAAACGAGCACGCGCACCTGTTTGCCGCTGCCGTGCGGGAGCGGGCAGGTGCCGCGAACCATCTGGTCGGCCTGCTTGGGATCGACGCCCAGCCGGAACGACATCGTGACCGTCTGGTCAAACTTGGTCGGCGGCAGCTTCTTGAGGGTGCTGACGGCTTCCGGGAAGCTGTACGACTTGTTGCGGTCCACCAGCTCGGCGGCCGCACGATAACGTTTGCTGCGATTTTTTTGCATGATTTTGAAGCAGTGCGAACGCCCGGCACCTGGTCGGCCAAGTGGGATAGGGCTCCTGCAGTTGTCCGCCGGATTCAGGTCACCCGAGCGGCGCGGGACGGGGAAGTTAGCGGCGTTTTGCTCCTTGTCAAAAAGGAAGCTCCTACATCTGCACGACCGTCAGTTCCGGGCGGCAATTGAAGCGCACCGGATACATGTAAGTGCCGATCCCGACGTTGACGTAGAGCGGTCCGCCTAACGACTCGTAGCTGCCCTTTTGGTAACGTCCAACCCCGTAGGGCAGGACGAGCGCGCCGTAAAGGGGAAGGCGCACCTGGCCTCCGTGGGAGTGGCCGGCCAGGATCAAATCGTAGCGCCGCCCGTCGAGCCGGTCGGCCTGGGTCGGATAATGGATGAGCAGGAGTTGCCGCGCCGCCCGCGGACCGGTCAGCGCATGCACTCCTCGCAATCCCATCCCGACAATCTCGAGATCGTGCTTCGGCAGGACCACGCTCCGGTCGACCAACCAGCCGCCGCCCGTCGCGTGAAACGCCTTGTAGTATTCGATAAAACTGGCGCCGCTCCCGTAATCCCAGTTACCCGGGCAGCCATAGACCGGCCGCTCGATCCGCCGGATGAAGTCAAGCGCCTCCGGCGCGTAGCGTTTATCCTCCAGCAGATCGCCGGTGAAGCAGACAAAGTCCGGGGCGAGGTCGTTTATCGTGGCGACGAGCTTACTCGCGAATTCGGCGTCGCCTTTGTAATGCAAATCGCTGAACTGCACGAAGCGACAGGTTGGCTGCGGGTGGAAATCGAGCTGCGTGATGTGTAGCCAGGTCGGCTCAACGAAACGGCCGTCGAGCCCGGCCACTGCGGGCAGCGCGACGAGGCCCAGGCCGAGAAACTGCCTCCGGCTCAGATTGCGCATCGCTCGTTAGTCCGGGAAGGTATAAAGCCGCATGAGCGATTTGCCGCTGTCGGTCAGACGCCCGGTGCTGCCACGGCCGGCGAGGTTGCCCCGGGTCAGCTTACGGTAATCGACCGGGCTCGATTTGACGTAGATGAGCTCAGCCGAACCGACCACGTTACTGCTCGGGGAGAGCCGCAGCGGCACACCGGCGCGGTTGAACGAAATCTCCCAGGCCGCCGGCTTGTCGTTAGGCGCACCCTCGATCATCCACGGGTAGCGCTGCGGCAATTGGAAGTCGGGCGAATTAGGCACCACGACTTTGTAGAAGACTTCTTCGCTTTGCAGGAAGGCCGGAAGGGTGAGCGCGGAATTCCGGCGCAAGGCGAGGAGGAGCCGCGGCAGGTCGATCCCGACGAGGTTGAGACCGTTGTAGATACCGTGACGGTTCGGATCGCTCCGAAAAAAGGTGTCGTGCCACTGCTCAAAATTGTCGTTGATGAGCAGGTTGAGCTCCACATGAACGTGCGACCGCTCGCGGTTGATCCCGCTCCCGGTGTGGCCCATGACCGCGAGCTTTTCCCCCTGCCGCACGGGTTGCCCCGTCTCAACCGTGATCGTGCTGAGGTGCGCATAGAGACTGTAATAGGGCGAACCGCCCCAGCGATGCTCGACCACCACATAGCGCCCATAATTCGAGGCGCCCGCCGCCTGGTTGGTGTAGACCACTTTGCCCTCCGCGATGGCACGCACCTCGTCGAGCGGTTCGCCGCGCGCGTCACGTTGGAGCGGGCGAATGTCCATCCCTTCATGGAACCGGGTGTAGATCGTTCCGGCTCCCGTTTCGACCGGATCACGGACGAAACCGTATTGCCCGCCCTGCCACGGAAAGGAAACGACGCCGTGCTGGTTGCGCTGGATGACCTGGTAGAACTCCGCCCCGTCGCCGCGCAACAGAGCCTTTTTATCGGTCGGGAGCACGAGGTTGAGCGGCGCATCTTCCGCCCCCGCAAGAACAGTCATGGCGAAATAAAACAGCAGAGCGCCGCTGCGCATCCAACGACTCATTTCTTCTTCCGCCTACCGAGCAATTTCCAATCCTTGTTCATCAACTTGATATCCGACTCGGTCAGGCCGGAAGCGAGATAGATCTTCCCGTCCGAGACGCGGCGATCCACCTGCAGTTCCGTGATCGGGCGGCCATTGAGGAAAACGAAAAGGTAGGAGCCCCGCCGCTCCACGCTCAGGGTGTCGAGGATGGTGCGACCGTGATCATCAAGCTGGAGGAGAGCCGCGTAGCTGCCATCCGCGGCCCGGTAGGGATAAAATCCTTTCACGTCGTTCTCACTCAGCCAGGGGGTCTTTTCGATAAAAACGTCACGGCCGCTGAGCGATCGGATCGGTTGGGCAAAAACCGACCCATCGTTTGCGTTTGCCGCCACGTGGACGCGAAAAGTGCAATGGCGCGGACGCGCCTCCACGCCGGCTGCGAGCAGGAGACTGAGCGCGGCGATGAGCAGGGTCCTCATGGCGGATTGATAAAGGGTTTGACAGCTTTTGCAACGTTGGCCTCTTTGGGCGGATGCGACGAACCTCATTTCTGACTGTGGCGCTCCTCCTCGCGGCAGTCCCGGTTGTGCCGGCGCAGGAGAAGCGCGGCTGGCTCAGCCGGATGTTTCATCCCTTCAGTTCGTCGGAAAATATTCCGGAATACAAGGATCGCAGGTTGCGCGGTCTGATGCTCGCCGTCGAGCTGCCGGAAGGCGCGATCAAGCTGACCGAGATGCGCCAGCTGCCGGTCCACATCATCCTGACGAACAAGGGCGATGGGACCGTGGAACTGAGTTTTCCGAGCGAGCAACGGATCGAGATCCTGCTCCACGACTCGGCCGGCCGGGTGGTCACGCGCTGGTCGGAGAATCGCGCTTTCGAGGAGCGGCCGGGCCACCTCCTGATTAATCCTAACGAGTACGTAGAGTATTCCGAGACGATCGCCACCCGCGAGCTGGAACCAGGCAAAGTCTTCACGGTCGAAGTCGTGGTCCCGGCCTATCCGGAGCTGGACGCGCAACGAAAATCGATTACGGCTCCGTGATTAGCCTATTCGCCGGGCGAATCGCACGTTGTGACCGCTTCGCTCGGGAAGCTCGGAGGAGGCAATGAACGCAGACACGGATCGGATTGGAGACAGCAACACGCCCGCCCGCGCTTCACACGGCGAAGCGGCTACAGTGCTCTTCTCCGATTACCATCTCCATCCGCAGGGACATCGGCTCCAGCCCTACTCGCAGGAATTGTTGCAACCCTGGGCCGACTATGCACGCCGCATCGGACTGCGCGACATCGCCCTGACCGACCACGATCGCTACCATCGCGGCGTGGATTTTGATGAAATTGATCGATTGCGCGCGGCGAACCCCGACCTGAAAATCCGCGCCGGGATCGAGCTCGACAACGATCCGGTTCACTCCGCGGACGGGCGACGCTGGGTCGAGAAGCATTGGGACCGGCTCGACTTCGTGCTCGGCTCTGTCCATTTCCTGCGCGGAGACTGGGCTTTCGATCACGCCGGCGAGGAAGCGGAATTCGAGCGGCGCGACATCAATGAAGTCTATGCCGATTACTATGAGCGCATCCGGGCCATGGCGCGGAGCGGCCTGGTGGATTGCATGTCGCATCTCGACCTGGTGAAGATCTTCGGGTTTCGTCCGACGAACGATTTCGGTGCGACCCTCGACGCTGTTCTCTCCGAGATTCGCGCGGCCAATCTCGCGCTAGAACTGTCCACTGCCGGCTGGCGCAAACCGGTCGGCGAACTCTATCCCAGCGACGAAATCATCCATCGGGCAAAGGCGATGGAGATTCCCTTCACGACAGCTTCAGACGGGCATTCGCATGTCCAACAGGGGGAAAGTTTTGAGCGGCTCGGCCAAAAGATGACCGAGCTTGGGGTCCGTGAGGTGACAGTCTTCGAGCGGCATCAGCGGTGGCTGATCACTTTATAAGCAACCCTCCTGTTTCTGCGTTCCGGCGCTCGATCAGGCGCGGCTATTTCGTGCGTTTTAGGTCAGTGATATCTACGAAAGAAGTGACGAGACCGGTCGCATCGCATCGGGCGCACGTGGCGGTCTCTACAGATCGCCGTGGTTGAAAAGCATAAAACACCAGTCCCATTCCCTGGCAATCCGGGCAGATTTTTTTGTCCGGCGGAATCTCCAGAGTTCGATGACCGACACCCTTGCATACCGGGCAGACGTGTCTCTCTCTATGCAGCAGATCTTCGCCAGTAACGATGTACTTCTCTCCGCGACAAAGGGTACAAACCACGGTCTTTGGAACGCTCCCGATTGGCTCCAGGGCAGGTTTATTCACCGCTGCAGCAATGCTGTTGGCGTATGAGGCTATTCTATTACTGAGCCGGCCGATTTTCCGATGCTGCTTTAACGCGAACCCACCCAACGCCAGAATACCAAAGCAAAGAAGGAGAACCGTGATTGGCCAGACCCTATGCGACCGGTAAACCAGCTGGACGGGGGGAGAGGGCTCGTCCACTTGCATTCGACTCAACACAAGACGCGAATACGGCGGACGCTGGGGCAGGAAGTTGCTGCGAATTGAACTCATGATGATCCGCGCGCAGCTGCGATGAGGGGGTGGCTTAGAACTTTATCGAACATGGGCAATAAGGTGGCGGGGCTTGGACAAAGGCAGTTGGTACGTTCTGAGCCGTCGGCTCTTCTGAATGGGACCTTCCGCATTTAGCCGTCATTATCGGACGTTTGGCAAGGTAAAATTGCCTCTGACGCCTAGTGGCCGACCAATGCTCAGTGGCTCCCTAAAGACAGTTTCAAAAAAACTGCCCGATTCCCCCGTTCGAAGTCGTGAGATCGAGGGCAGCGCAGGAGAGAAGATTCCGACGGGCGACGCAAGTCGCCGGCCCCCTCCAGTCGCCAGCCCCTCCTACAGCCCTAACCCGCCGAGGCCGGGGAGATTCATGCCGCCGGTGATTTTGGACATCTCGCCGCTGGCCATTTCTTTCCCCTGGGTAATGGCCTGCTGGACGCCGCTCAGAATGAGGTCTTCCAGGATCTCCACGTCCTCCGGGTCGATGATTTCCCGGGCGATCTTGATCGAGAGGACGTCGCCCGCGCCGTTCGCGACGACCGTCACCTTGCCGCCACCCGCGGTCACTTCGACGGTCTTTTCCTCCAGCTCGGCCTGTGTCTTGGCCATTTGTTCCTGCATCTTCTGCGCTTGCTTCATCAATTTGTTGATATTCATCGGAGTCAGGTGGTGACGGATTTGATTTCGCCTTTGAAAATCTCAAGGGCCTCTTTGATTAATGGATCGTCTTTGAAGGAATCGAGCGAATTGTCGGACGTCACTTTGGGAGGGGGTGCGGCGCCGTAAACTTCGGTGGCGGGCGCGACCGGGGTGATATTTTCGTCCAAGCTCGGTTTTATGGTCCAGTCGGTGCCGGTAAGCTCCTTGAGCAGGGCTTCGAGAAAACTGCGGTTGTTAGGGCGGGAGAGCCCTTCCATGATCGTTTTTTCCGAAGGGGCAAAACCGAGCAGGAGATTGCGACCCTCCGTCCCGAGGTAGTGCGAGGCGTCGATCCAGGTCTTGATCAAGGGACGGCGGGCGTGGCAGAGCTCGACCGCTTCCTGCCACACGACGGCCATATCCGCGCCTTCGGATCTGCTTTTAGGCGGAGATTTCTCCGGAGCCGAAGCCGAGGCGGACGCGGGATTTGGAACCGGCGAAGGAGGAGGTGGGGCGGATTTCTTTTCCGCAGCAGGTTTGGGCGCGGGACGGGGGCTGGCCTTCGGGGCCGAAGGAACCGGTGCAGCGCCCCCGCGCAGGGCGGAGAGGTTTTCGATCACTTCATTGAGCGTGACCTGGCTGAGCGTCTGGATCGCTTTGATCACCGCGACTTCGAAATGCAGCTTCTTGTTCGGCGCCCATTTCATGCGGCCTTCCGCCTCGGCGAATTGCTCGATCAACTCGAGCAGCCGGTCGGTCTCGATCAGGCCGGCCTCTTCGCCTAACGACGACTGCAGCTCGGGCGCCGCTTCGTCCGCCAGGGCGTCTGGTTTTACCTTGTAGACGAGCAGGTCGCGCAAATGCGCGATGAGATCGCTCATGAGCTTCATCATCTCCTTGCCCGCGGCCGCCTGGTCGTCGAGCAGGCCGAGCGCGGCGGAGGTCTCGCCGCGCAGGATCTTTTCCGTGAACCCGGCGATGGCCTGTCCGCTGGTGAAGCCAAAGACATTCAGGACGTCGCTCTCCGCGACCGTCTCGCCACAAAACGCAACGAGCTGGTCGAGCATCGATTCCGCGTCGCGCAGGCCGCCATCCGCGCCGCGCGCGATGGCGTGAGCTGCGGCCGGCTCGAGGGTGATCTTCTCCTGCCCCGCGATGTATTGCAGGTGCTGCGCGATGAGATTGGCCGGGATGCGGTGGAGATCGAACCGCTGACAGCGGCTCAGAATCGTGATCGGCAGCTTGTCGGGCTCCGTCGTAGCCAGGCAAAAAATCACATGCTGCGGGGGCTCCTCAAGAGTCTTGAGCAAGGCGTTGGCCGCTTCCTTCGTCAGCATGTGCACCTCGTCGACGATGTAGATTTTGTATTTCCCCTTCGCCGGGGCGTAGCGCACGTTGTCCCGCAACTCGCGGACGTCGTCGATGCCCCGGTTGCTGGCCGCGTCCAGCTCGAGCACGTCGAGACTGTTGCCCGAGGCGATCTCCTTGCAGTTATCGCACACGCCGCAGGGAGTCGTGGTCGGTCCGTGGATGCAATTGAGCGCCTTGGCCAGGATGCGGGCGGTCGAGGTTTTGCCGGTCCCGCGCGGGCCGACGAAAAGGTAGGCGTGGGCGAGCCGGTTCTGCTCGACTGCATTCCGCAGCGTGCGCGTCACATGCTCCTGGCCGACGAGGTCGTCGAAGGTCTGCGGCCGGTATTTTCGCGCAAAAACCTGGTAGCTCACACGCTCAATCTAGTGCCTCGCTGTGGACGCGGAAACAGAAATTCGAAAAGGCAGACAGGATGAACAGGATTTGTAGGATCTTTTGGAAACGGCATCGCTCTCAACCCTCTTTTAATCCTGCAAAATCCTGTTAATCCTGTCCCTGCATGAACGAAAGATTTCTCGTAGCGGGCACCGCGCTATTTTTTTCTGCCGGCCTGCTCGTCGCGCGCGAGCCGCAAACCTCGCCGCCGCCCCAGCAGAGCATCCGGGCGCGCGCGCTTGGAATACCTTTTCCCGGCCAGCCGGGTAAATTTAACGCAATCACCGATGTAGCCGGAGTCGAGGTCGGATACACGACCCTTATTAGCGGCGAAGGAAAACTCGCGGTCGGCAAAGGGCCGGTCCGGACCGGGGTGACCGCGATCATTCCGCGCGGGCACGACTCGCTCAACGATCCGGTTTACGCGGGCACCTTCAGCCTCAATGGCAACGGGGAAATGACCGGCACCGCCTGGGTCGAAGAGAGCGGTTTCCTGGAAGGACCAATCATCATCACCAACACCCACAGCGTCGGCACGGCGCGCGACGCGGCCATCGCCTGGCGTCTTTCCCACGGGGCGGCGGACAAAACCGGCTACTGGTGGAGCCTGCCGGTCGTGGCCGAGACTTGGGACGGCTGGCTCAATGACATCAACGGCTTCCATGTAAAACCGGAGCACATCACCCACGCGCTCGATACCGCGGCGGGCGGGCCGATCGCGGAGGGCAGCGTCGGCGGCGGTACAGGTATGATTGCCTACGAATTCAAAGGTGGCACCGGGACCGCCTCGCGCGTCATCCCGGTGGCGGAGGCTGCCGACGCCGGTCGCTCCTACACCGTGGGCGCACTGGTCCAGGCCAACTGCGGCCGCCGCTCACTCCTCACGATCGCCGGCGTTCCGGTCGGAAAAGAAATTCCGGGCTCCATCTACCCGAAAGACACCGGCTCGATCATTATCGTGGTCGCGACCGATGCGCCGCTCCTGCCGGGCCAATGCAAGCGCCTGGCCCGGCGCGCCAGCCTGGGATTGGCTCGCACCGGCAGCATTTCCGGGAACGGATCGGGCGATTTGTTCATCGCCTTCTCCACCGCCAATCCCGGCGCGGCCGATCCCGCGCAGCCGACCCACACGGTGCAGACCGTGCCTAACGACCGGCTCGATCCGCTCTTCGATTCCACCGTGCAGGCGGTCGAGGAGGCGATCGTCAACGCGTTGGTCAATAATCGGAGCATGACCGGGCGCGACGGCCATGAGGTGCCGGCCCTGCCGCATGATCAGCTGCGACAGATCATGCAGAAATACAACCGAATCGAGACCGGCAAGCCTGCCGCGTCGGCTTCGCCCTAACGACCGATATCCTCATCCCAGAGCTCGGGATGGGCCGCGATGAATTGCGTCATCATTTCGACGCATTCCGGCAGATCGAGATCGATCACCTCCACGCCGTGACTCCGCATGAAGTCCGGTCCGCCGGGGAAAGTGCGACTTTCGCCCACGATCACTTTGGGAATGCCAAACTGCACCACGGCGCCGCTGCAGAGGTAGCACGGCATGAGCGTGGAATAGAGGACCGTGTCGCGAAAACTTCCGATCCGTCCGGCGTTGCGCAGGCAATCGATCTCCGCGTGCGTCACCGGGTCGATTTCCTGCACGCGCTTGTTGTGGCCGAGAGCGAGCAACTCGCCGCCGCGCGCCAGGGTCGCGCCGATCGGGATCCCGCCTTCGCTCAGACTTTTCCGCGCCTGCGCGATGGCCGCATCCATCAATTCTTTGTCGTTCATAGAGTTTTTTCCGGCTAACCGCAGAGTGTAAAGGCGGGCATGCCGCCCGCAAACCTTCCGCGGCAAATCGGGATTTATCCCAAAAAAACATCCTCGGCTTCCCTGCCGCCGACACGGCCGCCGTTACATTTCCACACCATCGCGGCCTTGCCTTCTCCCCGGTAATTCCGTGATGCTGCGGCGTGGGACGCACCTTTGAGGATTTTACAGTTGGCCGCCGCTTCGTCTCCGACCGCCATACCCTCTCGCGCGAAGAGATCGTCGAGTTTGCGCGGCGCTACGATCCGCAACCATTTCATCTCGACGCCGGCGCGACCGAGAACCTGCTCGGCGGCCTGGCCGCAAGCGGCTGGCAGACCGCCGCCGCCTCGATGCGCCTCTTCATCGACATGATGCAGGTCGAGGGTGGAATCATCGGACGCGCGATCGACGAGCTGCGCTGGCCCGCCGCCGTCCATCCCGGGGACACCCTCCGCGTCGAGATCGAAATCCTCGAGGCGCGGCTTTCCCTTTCCAAGCCTGGCTACGGCCTCATCCGCTACCGCAGCCTCACCGTCAACCAGGAGGACAAGGTGGTGCAAAGCTTCGTCGCGCTCGCCATCCTGGCAACGCGCTCTCCCTCTTCCTCTTAATCTAAAAACCAGAAAGCAGAGGAAGAGGAAGAGGAAAGGAATGGGCGGTGAGGGAATCGAACCCCCGACCAACACGGTGTAAACGTGCCGCTCTACCGCTGAGCTAACCGCCCGGAGTTGCTGTCAATCAGCGAATTATATCTAACATCGCATTCCGCAGAGGGTCTTTATCGCTATCAGCCAACCGGCATCTACTTCGCCCGAATCCGGTTCACCGGCAAGCTCTACCGCCGGTCCCTAGAGACACCGACAAGACGCTTGCAAAGCGGAAGCTGGCGGACTTTCGGAACGATCTGGAACGGACTGATGCACGGGCGGGAAAACGACCTTTGCCGTGGTGCTCGACAGTTTCGAGGCGACGCTGGGGCATCTCGCGCAGGGCACGCAAGAACAAGCGGGCGATCATCGCGAAGCACCGGGAAACCTTTTTCGGAATCGGGGCGCTTCCGCTGCGGCACTTCCGACCGAGCGACGTTGCCAGATGGCTCGCCCGCCAATGCGCAAACGGGAGCGCCGCGTATTACACCGATGCTCTGAGCACGATCCGACAGGCGCTCGATCTGGCGGTCGATCACCGGATCATCGCAGAGTCGCCCGCCGCGAAATTGAAGTATCGGAAGCGGAGCAAACCGATCCGCCAGACGCCCACGTTTGAGCAGTTCCAGGCGATCGTCGCGAGCATCCGGTCGCAGCCCTTTGACCGGGAGCGTAACGATTCGGGCGACTTCGTGGAGTTCATGGGCCTGAGCGGATTGGGACAAGCGGAAATGGCGTCGCTGGTTCGCAGTGACGTTGACCTGGACGCGGGCGCATCACGGTCTTCCGGGCCAAAACTTCAGAGAAATTCGTCATTCCGATCTTCCCACAACTGCGCCCGTTGGTCGAAGGTTGTGTGACGCAAGGCGCACGATGACGGCTTATTTCCGATTTACGAAGCGCGCAAGGCGTTCGCCAATGCCTGCCAACGACTCGGCTTCTCTCACCGATCGCTGCGCCGCATGTTCATCGTACGCTGCATCGAGAAGGGCATCGACGTAAAGCTAACCAGCAAATGGCAGGAGCATTCAGACGGCGGAAAGCTCATCCTCCGCACTACAGCCACATCAACCAACCGCACGAGCAACGGATGGCTCAGTTACTGAGCGATGACGAGCCGGAGAACGTCGTCTTAGTTCACTCCTCGGCCATAGCCTCACGATGAGATGTTATAACCGGTAGCGAGATTGCGGTCTCTGTCTCGTAGCGGTGATTCGCATTCGGGCCGACGACTACGGACCAAATGCCAGGTCAAAGGGCGCCGACCCGACATCAGCAATTGTGCCAGAGACGGTCAGCGACGGAATATCGATAACCGTTACCGTCGTGTCGGTGGAGTTGCACACGTACAGTTTCTCGTCGTTTGGGCTGCCCAGCATAGTCCAGGGATGGTGTCCGACGGGGATCGTTGCGCTGACCGTATGCGTGGCGGTGTCAATGGCCGAAACAGTGTCGGAATATCCATTTTCTACGAAGGCCTTCTTTCCATCATGCGTAATTACCACTCTCTGGGGAAGGTTTCCAGTAGGGATGGTAGCGACCACACTCAATGTGGTGGTATTGATGACAGAGACTGTCCCATCTTCCTGGTTGGTCGCGTAAATCTCCTCGCCGTTAGGCGTAATGGCAATTCCGATCGGTGACCGTCCAACACCAATGGTCGTGATCACTTGGTTCGTCGCCGTGTCGATGGCGGATACGGAGTTGTCCCCGTTGTTGGTGACGTAGACGCGGTCACCCGCGGGAGAGATGCAAAGGCGGCGGGCGGCACCCCTGGTGGGGATATTCGTTACTCGGTAGGTGTTGGTATTAATCACGTTCACTAGTCCCTCGGAAGTGTTCGCGACATATGCGAAGCGCCCATTCGGCGTGAACAAGATGTCTTTGCACTGGTGCCCGGGGAGAAGGACAGTGGTGATGACTAGGTTGGTTGCGGTGTCAATGACGGCGACGGGGCAGTGACCATTGAGGGCAGCTTGATGCACGACGAAAAGACGTCTACCATCCGGCGTGATACTGCTCTCTCCGGGTACATTGTACACCGGAATGGTGGCAATGTTCGTCTGCGCCACCGTGTCTAGAACCGAGATGCTTGCAGAAAGCCCGTTGGAAACAAATGCCTTGCGCCGATCCCGTGTCATGGCAATACGAAGCGGGAAACTGCCCACGGGGATTTGGGTGACTACCTGGTTGGTCGAGGTGTCGATCACAGCAACGTCATCCGAGTATCTCGAGGGGACAAAAAGGGAGGGCTGGCGCGTGGGCGACATCTGCGCCGGTTGGGCCAAAGCCGAGGATGTAAAGGCGAAACCAATCAATAGCAAAGGGAGGCGATATGTTTTCATCGGTGACAGAAAACAAGTCTTACCGGGCAAGCGTCCTCTCAGCGCCGTCGCCACACGATCTTGGAGCGCAATTCGCATTCGGGGTCGCTAGGGGCCAAATGCCAGGTCAAAGGGCGCCGACCCGACATCAGCAATTGTGCCAAAGACGGTCAGCGACGGAATATCGATAACCGACACAGTCGTGTCGGTGGAGTTGCACACGTACAGTTTCTTATCGTTTAGGCTGCCCAGCATAGTCCAGGGATGGTGTCCAACGGGGATCGTTGCGCTGACCGTATGCGTGGCGGTGTTAATGGCCGAAACAGTGTCGGAGTATCCATTTTGTACGAAGGCCTTCGTTCCATCATGCGTAATTACCACTCTCTGGCAAAGGTTTCCGGTAGGGATGGTCGCGACCACACTCAATGTGGTGGTATTGATAACGGAAACTGTCCCATCCTGCTGGTTGGTCACGTAAAGCTCCTGGTCGTTGGGGGTAATGGCAATTCCGATCGGTCTTTGTCCAACAGGGATGTCCGCGATCACTTGTTTCGTCGCGGTGTCGATGGCGGATAAGGTATCGCTCCCGTTGTTGGGGGTGTAGACGCGGTCACCCGAGGATGAGACGGTAAGACGACGGGGGCGACCCCCGGTGGGGATACTCGTTACCTGATAGGTAGCGGTGTCAATCGCGTCCACCTCTCCATTGGAATTGTTCGAGACCCAGGCGAAGCTTCCATCCGGCGAGAAGACGATGTCTTTGAGCTGACTCCCGGGGAGAAGGACAGTCCTGATGACCTGATTGGTTGCCGTATCAATGACATAGACGGGGCAGGTTCCATTGGAGCCAGCAGCTTCATGGACGACGAAAAGACGTCTACCATCCGGCGTGATAGCGCTCTCCCCGGGTACATTGCCCACCGGGATGGTGGCAATGTTCGTGCGCGTCACCGTGTCTAGAACTGAGACGTTTGCGGAAAGCGCGTTGGAAACAAAAGCCTTGCGCCGATCCGGTGTGATCGCAATACGAATCGGGAAACTGCCTACGGGGATTTGGGTGACTACCTGGCCGGTCGAGGTGTTGATCACAGCAACCTCATCGGAGTATCTCGCGGGGACAAAAAGGGATCCGGCCAAAGCCGAGGAGGCAAAGGTGCAAACGATCAATAGCAAAGGCAGAAGACATCTTTTCATGATATTTTTAGTACAGTTTGCCCAGCAGAGTTGGCATACTTCCCCGGAGATGAGGCGTAAGACCGGCAGAATTCCGGTGACTGGCGCGAACAGAAACCCTTTCATCATTGAGACCTCCGATTTAACCGGAGCCTCGCTCGACAAGGCCGGCGCGATCCACCCTCGGAAGCGGGTCGGGATTATCTAGTGGGGCTGGGGTAGATCGCGATTAAAGCGGCCCGCCGGGAGTGGTGTCAAGCTTAATTTTAGATATTTTTCTTCAGTCCGCCCCGAGCGAATCCCACAGCGGCCCCAGATCCCGATGTCGAGACTGAACCGTTACCCGATGCGCCTGCCTGCTTTACTCGCCGTCGTCCTCGCGCTGGCCACCGTCCGCGCCACCGCTTCCGCGCACAAGGCCCCGGCTGCAAAACCATTCGAGCGGATCGACGGCTGCCGGCTCGTGCCTACAACTCAGGAAAATCGGACCTTCTTAGCGCAACTGAGAATCAGACACCTATTTGCATGAACACTCAAGCTAACATGAGATTGGTCTCGCCGACTGGTCAGCCGCCACGACGGCGCGCCCGCGGTGGCCGATCCTGTTCGCTGGCTGAGGGACTGAACTCTTACTGTTTCTGCGCCAGGTGCAACTCGCTGAGCCGCATGAGTAAACGATGTTTTAGCAGTTTCGCTCGAATAATCGAAGTTAAGCAGCGTTTATTGTTTGTGGGATCCTAGCGCCAGCGCGATCAGGCCTGTGGCGCGTTCGACAATCCGCACTCTCACCTACGTCGCAGGCAAGATAAAACCGCCCATTGGCCAGCGCGCAGTTTCTGTAGACGCTTCGCTGCGCGAAGCGCGGGCTACGCGCGATGCCGAGGTCGGCCCGAAGTCGGTGTTCCGAAGCGAGTTCGAACAGTGTCATTCTAGGAGAACGGAGGCCGCTCGCCTTTCTTGGCGCTACCTTCATGTGGCGTCGGCGTCGGGCTGCGCAAATTTTCACGAGCACATCAACCAGAAAACCGAAAAGAAATCATGATGACCGAAGAAGTGAGAACAAGACTACTGCACCGTCAGCTTCGCGTCGTTGCTCGTGACACTGCCGCCTCCGTCACTGACAACGACGGAGAAAAGCGCGCCATTATCAGCAGTCGTCGCCGGCGGAGTCGTGTAGGAGGACTTGGTCGCGCCTGTGATGTTAAAGGCGTTCTTTCTCCATTGACACGTCAAGGGAGGCGCGCCGGTCGCGGCAACAGTGAAGTTAGCGGTCTGTCCTACGATAACTGTCTTATTCGCCGGCTGCTTCGTGATCGCGGGCGGGTCGACTGAATTCACCGTAAGCGTGGCATCACTACTCGTTACCGTCCCGTCGCCGTTACTCACGATGACGTGGAAATGCGCCCCATCATCCGTACTCGTGGCCGGCGGAGTTGTGTAGGAGGACTTATTCGCGCCCACGATGTCGAGGTTGTTCTTTTGCCACTGGTAAGCCAGGGGAGCCTTGCCGGTCGCCGTGACGCTGAACTTCGCGGGCTGCCCAGCGGTCACGGTCTTATCCGCCGGCTGCTTTGTAATCGATGGTGGCGTCGCGCCATTCACCGTAAGCTTGGCATCATTACTTGTGACATTGCCGGCACTATTACTGACCGTGACGTGAAAGAGAGCGCCGTTGTCACCGCTCCTGACTGCAGGCGTGATGTAAGTCGAACTTGTTGCGCCTCGAATATCGAAGCCGTTCTTCTGCCATTGGTAAGTTAGCGGAACGCTGCCCGTAGCCGCGACATCAAATCGCGCTTTTTCGCCCTGATTCACGGTCGCGTCGACCGGTTGCTGCGTGATCGCAGGCTGGCCGTTACTAACG
The DNA here is from genome assembly GCA_039933235.1 of Spartobacteria bacterium. GTDB lineage: Bacteria > Verrucomicrobiota > Verrucomicrobiia > Chthoniobacterales > UBA10450 > Palsa-1392. The sequence continues at coordinate 16,061 of JBDTOL010000141.1, forward strand.
ACGTACTTGGCGTCGTCACTCACTGCGAGGGTGAGCGCGTCGATGATCCCGGAAGTAGTGAACGGCGCGAGATCGGTCGTGGAGGTCAAAACGCAATACTGCACGGCGCTGTTCGCAGGTTGCGGTGCTATCGTCGCCGAATAGTTGGTCCCCGCGCCGTTCGCTTTGACGAGTTGCGAAGTGAGGAAGAAATCAGTCGACCATCGGAGGTATATGCGCTCTTCGGGCGATTTCGGCTGATTTGTGCTGATGCTGACCACCACGGGGTCGTCAGCTGTAGGTGCGTCTGGTGTACGCCCGTTCAGGCTGCAGGAGATCGGGGCCGCGGAGGTTTTGAACACACCGAGGTTCATGGCAGCGCCGGTTTGTCCAGACCATTCAAGGAGACGGAATGAGTAGTAGAAGTCCGCGTCGAAAGTGATGCTATTGGTAGGTCCCAGGGCAGTGCCGGTGAAATAGGGAACTAAAGTGGTAGTATCGATATTCATGGCCGCGCCGCCCCATTGGTTCGTATATTTTTGGCCAGCAATGACGGCAAAGGAATGAACTCCGGGAGTGGTATCGCCACCCGTGCGGGCGACGTGGATTGTGTTCGTGAACCAATTGGAAGCGTCCGGTGTGCCCGCGGGGGGCAGTGCCGGGCTGGATATTCTCGTTAGGTTCCAAGGCGCATGGGTGTCGGCTTTATTGAATCCGTTCCAATCGCCTGCTAAAACGAGCGGCTCCAAGTCCTGGTCGACGTTTCGTTTCCAGAGAGGTGAGATTGTCTGCGTGTTCCATTGGGAATACAACTCCTGCAGATTAGCGACATCTTCCGGCTGGGCAGTGGCCACGTCTTGTGTTTCACCGATATCGTTCGCCAGATTGTAGAGAGCGGGCGGCAGGTCCGTGGTGTTAAGTTCCGTGACGAGTTTCAAACTGCCGCTTCGCACCGCCCAGATAGTATCCGTACTTCCGGGTGGTCCATCAGGCCCCAGGCCGGCCCAGCGCCAGAACAAAGTGCGGTTGGGGTTGGTCTTTTGTCCCGTGAAGTAGGGCAGCAGATCGACTCCATCAAAGGCCCGATCGGTGGGAAGCGAGACTCCGGCGGCCGCAGCCGCGGTGGCCACAATGTCCAGGGAAGAAACTGAGTCCTGATAAACAAGAGGCGTAGGCAGGCGGGCTGGCCATTGAAATGCGAAGGGGACGTGAATCCCTCCCTCCAAGACATTTGCCTTGTAGCCGCGCAGAGGCAGATTGCGGGTGAAAGACGCGTAGGGCGCTCCGTTATCGCTCAAAAGGAAGACAAGGGTGTTATCGCGAAGGTTGTTAGCCTCCAGAGTCGCCAGGACCTGACCTACTCCATCATCCAGTGCAAGGATCATTGCGGCATACTTTCGCCGGTTGTAGTCGGGGATGCCTGCGACCCGATCCAAATAGTTGGCAGGAGGTTCGTCGTACGGCAGATGGGGAGCGTTATAAGCCAGGTAAAGGAAGAAGGGCTGAGTGGGGTGGCGGTTGATAAAGGAGACAGCTTCGCGGGTGAAAGCATCAGTTAGATAAGAAGACTCCCGGATCGTGCTACCATTTTGCAGGATGGTCGCGTTGTAATAGCCGGATTGGTCGCCGAGAAAGCAGAAGCATTCATCAAAACCGCGCTGCAGCGGCTGCAAATTCGGGGGATAGCCAAGATGCCATTTGCCGACCAGGCTGGAGACATATCCGGCGGGTTTGAGGAGTTGAGCCAGAGTGATTTCCGTTTCCGGCAGGCCGCGGCGAGGGTTGTCATTGTCGCCGGAGGGTTGCTCTTCGTGGCCAAAGCGTTGTTGATAGCGGCCGGTAAGCAAGGCCGCTCGCGATGGACTGCACAGCGGATGGGTAGCATATCCGTTCGTGCATGCGATGCCTTGGTTCGCAAAGCCATCGATGTTGGGCGTCTGATAATCCGGGCAGCCATTGAAGCTCACGTCGCCGTAGCCAAGGTCGTCTGCCATGATGACGACGATATTCGGCGGCGTTGATTGCGCGAAGGCGGAGCCGACCAAGGTACAGCTCGCAACTAACCAAGAAAGAAGCGTTTTTTTCATAAGCGAAAGAACGGCACATTCCCTTGGTTGGACCCTTCGTTTGCGGGCGTAGCGGCAGGGAAATTCGGCTTTCAGATCAAACTGCGAAATTCGGTTTCTGGCTGTCAAGGCAAATAAGAGTAAATTTTCTGCACAAGATCGCCCCTTCTGTTACAACGGATCGATATGCAAGTGGGCGCGACCAGACGCAGAACTCATCGGACGCTGCCTACGCTACGACTCATTTGGATCGGCGCTTGCTTTTCCCTGACAACTTCCAGCCTAAAGTTGATTGCCCGGTCGGAGGCTGCGAGAACGGAAACACTGGGTCCGCACGCGGCTCTCCAATCGCGCATCTCGTCATTCGCGCCGACCCAGGTCGAGAGTAGGATCGCGCCTGGCTCCGCACCGGTCGGCATGGCTTGGTTGCCGATGGCGAATTTTCCATGGGGAATCCCGACAGTCGCGGAATGATGGGCGGCGGACCGGATGCGATGGCGGGCGCGCCAATCTCTGGACGAACATCCTTGCCCATTGGCTGACCAACGCCGAGCCGGAGAACGTTGTTCCATTCATGGCTAAGGCCGAGTTCGCGGCGCTCAGCGTAGGTGAGTTACGGCGTAACCCGCCTAGAGGCAGCAACGCAAAGCTAAGCTAAACAATTCCTCATTGACTCCCCTTTAACTCGACGCAGCCTTACGCTAGTCAGAGGTAGGACGTGTGCCGGTGGCGCGTGTCTGTGGGCTGACTGTCGCAGCGGGGCTGTGGCGTTCCCGGTGGGGACTGAACTTGCGAGCTAGACGGCTTCCGGTGGAGGCCACGCGGTGACCTTGCGATGAAAGCGTTCGCGTTGCTGTTTAACTGACCTCGTGTTTTGAGATAATTTCGGAGTCTGTGCGATAGGGCAGTTAGAAGGCTGTTTTGCCTTGGTAGACTGACTCTCCATAGGAGAAAAGCGATAATTCGATAACTACTCCTAGGACAGGGTGTAAACGTGCCGCTCTCCGGCTGAGCTAACCGCCCGTTGCGACGCCTCGACTTTTAGTCCAAGGCGCTGAGCCTGTCGAGCGACGACCCTCTGTCACTTTCCTGCCGCTCAGGTCTGTCCGATCCAGGTCTTGGGCGCGACATCCTCCCAGCGCTCGCGGATTTCGCGGTATTTACTTTCGCCTAACAACCCCGCCTCGAGCAGGCGAGCGTTCTCCGCCCAGCGTTCGGGATTCTTCGTCCCGACAATCGCGGTGCGGACTCCCGGAACATGGAGAGTAAAACGGAGCGCGACCCCAACGATCTTTTCAAGCCTGGCGCTCTCCAAAAACGGATACCGCAGCGTCTGCAGCCGGTCCCAATAGACCTGATGATAGGAGTTCGCCGGCTTATGGCCGCTCTTCCAGGCCACGTTTGCTACCGGGCGCTTGGCGATCACGCCCTTTTCCTTCTCGCGCGCCAGCGGCAGGGTCAGCTCGATCGCTTCCTGGTCGGCGATGTTGATCGATGTCTGGAGGGAATCGAAGGTGCCGCACTCGACCGCGTAACGCGCTGCCTCACTGTCGCTGCTGTAGCCGATGTAGCGCGCGTAGCCCTTCTCGCGGGCGGTCTGAAGCGCGACGATCGCTTCCCCCTTTTTCAGGACGGCCTCCGGGCAGCTGTGCAAATGCACGAGATCGACTCGATCGGTGCGCAGTCGTTGCAGGCTCCGCTCGATGCTCTCGAGGATGGAATCGGAAGTCCAGTTGGCGCCGCTCTCCATCCCGTAGGGATGCCCGCACTTGGTGAAAAGATAGAATTGATCGCGCCGTGAACCGACCGTGCGTCCGATCAATTCCTCGCTCTCGCCGTAACACTCGGCGGTGTCGATTACGTTGAGCCCGGCATCGAGCGCGCGGCCTAACAATCGCTCGACCGTCGCTTCATCCGCGCCTTCGAGCCCGATTTCAGACCCGCCGAAACCGAGCACCGAAACCTGCATGTCAGTCTGGCCGAAGGGGCGCTCTTCCATGGAGAGAAATTAGCGAGTCGCGCCTGGGTTGTCATCCGCGTGTAGACGCTTCGCTTTGCGAAGCGCGAGGGTGAGTGCAATTTGGAAATCAGACTTGGCCCGGCGTCGTCCACAGGGCGACGTCTAGAGTTGCACAACTCCGCGACCGCGCTCAACGCGACCAATTGGCTTGGCGCGGAGTTGCTTCGCCAGAGGCGCGGCGTCGTTAGGGGCAACGATCGCCGCCATCCCGATGCCCATGTTGAAGACCTGATACATCTCCGCCGCTGGCACGCGGCCGCGCTCCTGCATGATCTGGAAAATCGCCGGGACCGACCAGCTCTGCGTATTGATAGTAGCATCGCAATCGTCCGGCAGAACGCGCGGCAGGTTGTCGACCAACCCGCCGCCGGTGATGTGCGCCAGGCCCTTTAATTTCCCACGCGGCACTTTCGCGAGAAGCGGCTGGTAGTTCTTGTGCGTGCGGAGGAGCTCTTCCCCTAGCGAAAAGCGCAGGCCCGCGATCCGAGCCGAGGGCTTGAGCCGCAGCTGCTCGAAAAATATCTTCCGTGCCAGTGAGTAGCCGTTCGTGTGCAGCCCGTTCGAGGGCAGTCCGAGAATGATATCGCCCGGTTTGATCCGCGACCCGTCAATCATCCGCACACGGTCCACCACCCCGACGATGCAACCCGCAAGATCGTATTCGCCGCGCCGATACATCCCCGGCATCTGCGCCGTCTCGCCGCCAATCAAGGCGCAGCCGCCAGCACGGCAAGCCCGCGTGAAACCGCGCAGAATCTCATCGAAGACCTTCGGTTCGAGCTTCTCCGCCCCGATATAATCGAGAAAGAAGAGCGGCCTCGCCCCGAGAACGGCGATGTCATTGATGCAATGGTTCACCAGATCAGCCCCGACCGTGTCGTGCCGGTTCATCGCGAACGCGATCTTCAACTTCGTCCCGACGCCATCGACGCTCGCGACCAACACCGGCTCGCGCATCCCGGAGAAGTTCGGCGCGAACAAGCCGCCGAAACCACCAATCTTCCCCAGCACCTCCGGTCCATGCGTGCTCCGAACGCGGCCGTGGATCTTGCGCTTGATCAGGTTGCCCAGGTCGACATCGACGCCGGCTTTGGTGTAGGCTTTCGTCCGCTTCACTTCAAGCCGGCAAAGAGGGTCGGCTGTTTCTCTTCCGCGAGCGCCTTGGCCCTCCCCTCGCGCTTTTCCATGATAAATTTGTCCAACTCGGGATCGACCGGCAGCGGGTAGTTTCCCGTGAAACAGGCCAGGCAAAAACTATTAGCCGGCTTGCCCGTGGCCTTGATCATTCCTTCCAGATCAAGGTAACCGAGACTGTCGACTCCGAGATAATCGCAAATTTCTGGCATCGTTTTCTGGTTCGCAATCAGCTTTTCCGGATCGGGAAAATCGATCCCATAATGACAGGCGAAACGATGCGGCGGACAGCTCACCCGCATGTGCACTTCCTTCGCGCCGGCTTCGCGCAGGTTGACGACGCGCGCCCGCGCGGTGGTCCCCCTGACGATCGAGTCGTCGATCACCACCACGCGTTTTCCTTCCACTGCTTCCTTGATCAAATTAAGTTTCACCCGCACATCGAAATCGCGGATGAGCTGGCTCGGCTGGAGAAAAGTGCGCCCGATGTAGTGATTGCGCACAAAGGCGTGCTCGTAGGGAATGTTGAGCTGGTGCGCGAACCCGAGGGCGGCGTAGTTCCCCGAATCCGGCACCGGCACCACGATGTCAGCCTCGACCGGAAACCTCCGGGCCAGCTCGCGGCCCATCTCGGTCCGCACCTTGGCCACGTTGACTCCGCCGATGATGCTGTCGGGCCGGGCGAAATAGACGTACTCAAACATGCAAAACGCCGGCTTCTCCTCCCGAAAGGGCCACTCCGAACGCAGGCCGTCCTCACTGATGATGAGCACCTCGCCCGGCTCGATCTCGCGAATGAACTCCGCATGGATCAGATCGAAAGCACAAGTCTCGGAAGCGAGCACGTAGGCCCCGTCGAGTTTGCCTAACGAAAGCGGCCGAAAGCCAAAGGGATCGCGCACCGCGATGATCTCGCGCTCGCTCATGATAATGACCGAGAAGGCGCCCTCGATCCGGCGCAGGGCAGTCAGGATATTGCCGCCATTGTTCGACGGCTGCGCCAGCAGGTGCAGGATGATCTCGCTGTCGGCGGTGGTTTGGAAGATGGAGCCTTTGCGTTCCAGCTCGTCGCGCAGGACATCGGCATTAATCAAGTTGCCGTTATGCGCAATCGCGATTTGCCCGCGAAAACAATCGACCACAAAGGGCTGCGCATTTTTCACCGTGCTCGAGCCGGTCGTGGAATAGCGCGTATGCCCCACCGCGCGGGTGCCTTTGAGCCGGGCCAGTTCATCCTGACCGAAGACCTGCGAGACGAGGCCCATGTCGCGATGCAATTGGAAGGTCGAGCCGGGACCATTCGTCGTGACAATGCCGGCGCTCTCCTGGCCGCGATGCTGAAGAGCAAACAGCCCGTAGTAGGTCAACACTGCCGCATTAGGATGCCCGTAGACGGCAAAAATGCCGCATTCGTGCATCGGATAAGGCGGAAGCGGTGGCGCCAAAAATTCGTCCTGGACCATCGGAAGCGCAAAGATACTCATTCCCAGAGCCGCGTCATCTCCGCGCCTGCTGGCGCGGGCTTTCCTTCGTTCGGCGGAGATCAAATAGGGATGGCGGAGTGCTTGAGGACGGTCGCTTCCGACCGGCAGGCGGGGCAGATGCTATGGGTCGAACGCACGTCGTGGGTGCGTTTCAGGTATTGCTCAAACGAGATCCACTCCTCGGCCAGATGCACTTTGCGGCACCAGGCACAAACCTGGATAAAGTTTTCCATCAGACGGAGTCGTCGAAAGACCCAGACCGTCGCAATCACAACCCCGGCCGCCACCAGCAGAACGGTCAACGTTTCGAACCAGAATTCCTGCGGACGCGCCGGGGTTTTCGGCGCCCCAAAAAGATAGAAGGGAACGTCGACGTATTCGTCGAGCCAGAGAGTGAGGATGACGGCGGCAAAACCAAAAAGTTCGAGGCCAAGAATAACCTTCTCGTAAGGGCGCTGTTTCTGGATCTTCATGATGTCGTAATCTCTGCCCGCACCGCCTGGGCGATCGCGCCATACCAATCGTCGTGCAGCGGATCGATCGGCCAGCCGAGGGTCTGGCCGGAAACCGTTACTCTGAGCTCGTTTCCTCCGACCGTCCCGAGGCGACGGGCTGGCACCCCGCGCCTTTGCGACGACTGCAGCACCGCGTCGACATTTTCTGGCACGGTAGAGATGACAATCCGGGACTGGCTTTCGTTGAAGAGGATTTGGTCGAGCCGCATTTCTCTCCCGGCTGGCAAATCGATCTCCGCGCCTAACGAACCGGCGGGATTGAAGCACGATTCGGCCAGCGCCACGGCCAGGCCGCCCTCGCTGCAATCGTGCGCGCTCCGCACCTGGCCCGCACGGATCAATTCGCGCAGCAGATTTTGCAGCGCGAGTTCGCGCTCGAAATCTAGGCGCGGCGGCCGGCCCGCCTTCATCCGGTGAATTACCTTGAGAAACTGGGACCCGCCCATCTCATCCCCGAGATCTCCCAGCAGGATGACAACGTCGCCGTCGGCCTTGAAAAACTGCGTCGTGATCCATTCCTCGCGCTCGATCAGGCCGACCATTGCAACGGTCGGCGTCGGATCGACCACGCCGGCCGGGCTTTCGTTGTAGAGCGAGACATTCCCGCCGATCACCGGCGTGCCAAAGGCGCGGCAGGCTTCCGCGAGGCCTTCGACGGCCTCGCGCAACTGCCAGAAATTTTCCGGCTTGTATGGATTGCCGAAGTTCAGGTTGTCCGTCACGGCGAGCGGCGTCGCGCCGGAGCAGGCGAGGTTGCGCGCCGCTTCCGCGACTGCGATGCGGCCGCCCTCCCGCGGGTCGAGCCGGCAGTAGAGCGAATTGCAGTCTGTCGTGGCGGCGAGGAATTTATTCGCCTCGCGCAGGTGAAAAACCGCCGCATCCGAGCCCGGCCTCACGACTGTGCCAGTGCGGACCATGTGATCGTACTGCCGGTAAACCCAGTTTTTCGAAGCGATCGACGGATCGCGCAGCAATTGCCGGAGAGATTCAACCGCCGATTCCGCAGATGGCGCGGATATTCTCTGCAACAGATCCTCATCTGTGTCATCCGTGGTTGCCTTCCTCGCCTCGCGTGAGTAGAGCGGCGCCTCGTCGGCCAGCGGTTTGGCCGGGATCTCTGCCGCAGTCGAGCCGTTATTCAGGACGCGCATCATGCCGTCGCCGGTCACGCGCCCGATCTCGGCGCAGGGCACGTCCCATTTCTCGAAAATTCGCCTCACGACGTCTTCTTTGCCTTTGCGGGCGATGATCAACATCCGTTCCTGCGATTCGCTCAGAAGCGTTTCGTAAGGCGTCATGCCGGACTCGCGCTGCGGCACTTTGGCGAGGTCAATCTCGACCCCGGTCCCGCCGCGGCTCGCTGTTTCGCAGGTGGAACAGGTCAGGCCGGCTGCGCCCATGTCCTGGATCCCGGCGACCGCATCGGTCGCGAGCAGTTCGAGGCAGGCTTCGAGGAGCAGTTTCTCCTTGAACGGGTCGCCCACCTGCACCGCGGGGCGATCTTCCCGGGATGCTTCGGTCAATTCACGCGAAGCGAAAGCCGCGCCGGCCAAACCATCGCGGCCGGTCTCGGCGCCGACATAAAAGACCGGGTTGCCCACACCGCTGGCCGCGCCGCGCGCCAACTGCTCGTGGCGCAACACTCCGAGGCAAAAGACGTTGACCAGCGGATTGCCCTCAAAACTTTCGTCGAAGTAAATCTCCCCGCCGATGGTCGGGACGCCGATGCAATTGCCGTAATGAGCAATGCCAGCGATCACACCCGCGAAGAGCCGGCGATTCTGCGCGATCTGCCGGGTGCGGCTCGAGTTGGTAGGGCGAGACTCCGTCGAGCCAGAGGGTGCGTTATCGCCCAGCTCGACAGAGTCTCGCCCTACCGACTCGTGATCTGTGATCGGCCCGAAGCGGAGCGAATTGAGCAAAAACTCCGGTCGCGCCCCCATCGTGAAGATATCGCGAATAATCCCCCCCACCCCGGTGGCCGCGCCTTGGAACGGCTCGATCGCACTCGGGTGATTGTGGCTCTCGATCTTGAACGCCACCGCCCAGCCATCGCCGATGTCGACCACCCCGGCGTTTTCCTCCCCCGCCTTGACCAGAATGTTCGGCCCAGTGGTTGGGAATTTCTTCAGCTCTTTCTTCGAGTTTTTGTAGGAGCAATGCTCGCTCCACATGACCGAAAAAATGCCCAGCTCGGTGAAGTTCGGTTCGCGTCCGAGGATCCTCTGGATCCGCTCGTATTCCTCGGGCGTAAGGCCGTGTTTCGCGACCACCTCAGCAGTGACTTTCGGTTCCGCAGCAGGCATGGAGAACGCACGGTAAGGGCGAGCGGGCGGAGTGCAATTCCGCAAAGGATTTTCGTTCTCGTCGCAATCGAAATGGCTAAGCTCCAGCGTGGACTTATCGACCATCGCCAACGTCGCGACCGCTCACCGTTCTGACCGGTGTCGCTTTCGGGATAATCGAAATGCGGCGAGCGCGCCGCCACCGCGAGGAGCGGGCTGCGTTTACGGCAGTCCAGGCTTTGATGACTCCAGAATGGATGAGTTCCTCCATGATTGTCGCTTCGATACCCGATGGCACGAGCGCCGCTGAACTGGAAAGCGATCCGCGTACACTCGAGGCGGCCCTCAAAATCGCCACCATCATGGAAGGACTCGGTTATTCCGTGTTTGCCCGAATCGTTCCCCTTTCCGTGGCGGACGATTTGATCGGCGGAATGGCGCGGATCGCCTGGCGCAAGTTCCGGCCCTTCGTGGAAGACGAGCGGAGGCGGACCGAGACGGAAAAGAGTTGGGAGTGGTTCCAATGGCTGGCCGAACAACTCGATCGCCATGGCCAGAGCAAGACCAGCCTCAAGATCGGAGCGCCGGTCGCTCACCGCGACTGGAAACCATAGCTGGCGTTTGCGCTCAGGCGCCAAATCGCAGAGCATTCCTTCGTGGCAATCGATCTCAAAGAGCTGGTCGCGGCGCGCCTGGGCGAGAACTACACGCTGCACGAACGGCACCTCAATCGCACCCTCGTGGCCGCACAGCGGGTGATCGGTTTCGACAAAGTCTATGCGCGGGCGGAGGGCGCGTATCTCTACGACATGGATAACGCGGCTTACCTCGATTTCCTGAGCGGCTACAGCGTTTTTAACATCGGGCGCAACCATCCCGCGGTACAGAAAGCGATCCGCGACGTGCTCGACCTCGACCTGCCCAACATGGTGCAGATGGATTGCTCGCTCCTCAGCGGGTTACTGGCCGAGGCCCTCACAAAGCGGACGCCAAAGCATCTCGACGCGGTTTTCTTTTGCAACTCCGGGACCGAAGCGATGGAAGGCGCGCTTAAGTTTGCCCGCGCCGCGACCCAGCGGCCGCGCGTCTTTTCGTTAGGAGGCGCTTTCCATGGCCTCAGCATGGGCTCGCTCTCGCTCATGGGCTGCGAAAGTTTCACCGAGGGGTTCGGGCCGCTCATGCACGGCTTCGACGGCCGCATTCCTCTGAATGACGTAGCGACGCTCGAACGCGAGCTGGCCAAACGCGACGTCGCGGCCTTCGTCATCGAGCCGGTCCAGGGCAAGGGCGTGAATTATCCGCAGGGCGACTTCTTTAATCGGGCACAGGAGCTCTGCCGCAAACACGGCACGCTTCTGATCTGCGACGAAATCCAGACCGGCCTCGGCCGGACAGGCAGGATGTTCGGCTTCGAACATTGGAACCTCGAGCCCGATATCATCACTCTGGCCAAGACGCTGAGCGGCGGCTACGTCCCGTGCGGCGCGATCGTCGCGCGGCGCGAGATTTACCAGAAGACTTTCAGCCGGATGGACCGCTGCGTGGTGCATTCCACCACCTTCGGCCGCAATAACCTCGCCATGGCCTGCGGCCTCGCCGCGCTCGAAGTGTTGGACGACGAGAACCTGATCGAGAACGCCGCCCGCATGGGCGCATTGCTGGTTGAGCGGCTCGACGCCCTGCGCGCGAAACATTCCTTCATCAAGGAAGTCCGCGGCAAGGGCCTTATGGTCGCAATCGAGTTTCATGAGCCTAACGAGTTTAAGCTCAGGATGGCGTGGAAGCTCCTGCACAAGGTCGACAAGGTGCTCTTCGCACAGATGGTCGTGACGCAACTGCTGGCCCAACACCGGATCCTGACCCAGGTCGCCGGCCATGCGATGGATGTGGTTAAGATTCTCCCGCCGCTCATCATCGGCGAACGTGAAGTGGACCTCTTCGTCAACGCGCTCGACGCAACCCTGACCGAATGCCGCAAATTCCCCGGGCCGATGTGGGAAATCGGCAACAACTTCGTCCGTCACGCCCTACGCTCGAAGCGTTCGGTCGAGCCGGCGCCGGTCAAGTTGTAGCCGGTGACGCCAAGCCCCGCCGCCGGTCATGCAATTACCGAGCTTCACCACCTTGAGCGTATTGCTGCTCGCTTCCGAGATCGCCTTGGCGGTTGCGAAGCGTTCCAAAACCGCCGGAACTGGCAAGGATCGCCTGACCCTCCCTCTCCTCTGGACCGTGATCGGCGGCAGTATCTTTGCCGGCTTCTATCTCCGCGGCGCTCTGCCGCAGGCGGCCCTGCCTTATCCGAAAGTCTATTACACCATTGGACTCATCCTATTCGTCCTTGGCTTGATCGTGCGCTGGATCGCGATCATTCACCTCGGCCGGTTCTTTACCGTGAACGTCACGATCGCCGAAGATCATCAGCTCATCACCACCGGCCCCTACCGCTACGTTCGCCATCCCTCCTACACCGGCACGCTTCTGGTTTTTCTCGGGTTTGGCCTCTGCATGCTCAATATCTTTTCGCTCGTGGCGGTGTTCCTCCCCATCGCCGCTGCGTTTTTCTGGCGGATCCACGTGGAAGAGGAGGCGCTGCGAAGTGCGTTCGGCGACCGCTATCGCCTCTACGCCGGCCGCACCCGCCGAGTTATTCCCCTCGTGTATTAGCCCGGCAGTTGAATTAGTAGCGTGAAGTCTTAAAAAATCCCTCGGCATCTTCTCCCAAGTGCCGCCGAGCAGCCTGCCCGAATCGCAGTCATAAGCGTCGAGCAATTATGCCGAGTTTATAGAATGTGTTCGCGCACGCGGACGCGTTTTCTTCTTGTGCAGCGGACACAGGATTGGTTATGCAAGGGCATCGACGATGCATTCGCTACGCGCATTTCTGCGGGGTTTGATCGGGTTCTTTCGCGCGATCCCGGAACTATTGCGATTGTTGTTCGAGCTTCCCCTGCGGCTCTGCCAGCTACTGGTCTATCTCTGCCGCCATGGCGTGAGTTGTCTCTGCCCGCGGTGTGATTGCAGGGGCGTTGCCGTCCCGCCGGAGATTTACAAGCGCCCGGACCCGATGCTTTACAGCCAGCAGTGGCTTATGAGCCAAGGGCTCGCGGTTACCTGGGATAACCCTGACATCCAGCTCTACCGGGACAATGCGCCGGTCGCCTCTCACCTGCTGGAAAGGGCGACGGAATACGAAGTGCGGGTACGCATTTGGAACAACTCGTACGACGCGCCCGCCCCCGCGCTGCCGGTCGATTTGCGCTTCTATGGCTTTGGAGCGGGGACGTCCGGGACTTTCATCGGCCAGACCTATGTTGATCTCGGAGCCAAAGGGACGGCGCAATGTCCGGTCTTCGCTTCCTTTCTTTGGAAAACGCCGGAGCAAGCCGGGCACTATTGCCTGCAGGCTAAACTCATCTGGGACGACGACGCCAACCCGAACAACAACCTCGGCCAGGAAAACACGACCGTAGGCACTATTCACTCACCCGTCAGCTTTAACTTTCGAGTGAAAAACAATGCCTCTGTACGCCGGCGGTTCTTTTTTGAAGTGGACGATTACACGCTGCCGCAACTAGAGTTGTGCCGCGACGATCAACCAGCCCGCCGCCAGCAAATGACGCGACTGCGCCAAAGCCGCGAAAGATGGAAGCAGGCGCTCGCCAGCCAGGCCTATGGCCGGTTCTCCGACCTGCCGGATTGGACGATCCACTTCGAGCCGGAGCGGGACGTCCTCGCTCCGCGGGAGGAGATCGGGGTAAAGGTCGCGATCGAACCGAAGACGCCCGGCTTCAAGAGCCGGAAAGCGTTTAACGTGCATGTCTTTGCTTCCCCTTCCGAGGAGGAAAAGCAACACCGTCAGTATATTGGGGGCGTAACTCTCTACGTCGAAAGCTAACTCCACCATGGCGTTCAAAAAATATACTCAGTGTTACAGCTATCTGGAGACGGGGGTTAAGCCTTTCCACATCGACGATCTGGTCGCCACTGTCGCGGGAGCTGCAGGAGTGGGTGCGGTTGGAGCGATCATCTCGTGGGCTTTGGGCATATGGGTGCTCGGAGGCATTTTTTTCACGATTGGGTTTGTGAACGCCATCATCACGGTGGCTAACCTCTGGCTTTATCACCGGCTCGCCTGCCTGACAGGGGTGAAATGTGCGGTCGGCATGGTACATCAAAAGCCAGATGACGGTGGCCTGGGTAATTTCGATAACGACCAGTTTTTCAACGTTATCCTGATGCCGCATCGCTTGGAAGACACGAATGGTGCCGATGGCAACACGACGCCCGAGCTCGATGCGCATCCCGAGAACTACGTGCACCGCGATGGCCTGATGGGTGAGGAGCTTCTCACCAGCATTCCAGAAAGCGGCGATCTGCCCTACGACTTCAGCAAGGAAGAATCGACCACTTTGCATTGCGAAGCGGAGGGAGCCTTCTGGGTGAAGATGAAGGAGTGGGCCGTGGTAATGGGAATCATTCTCGGCACCACCACCACCTTGGGCGTGGCGGGAGGTGCGGCGGCGGGCGCAGCCATTGGTTGTGCCTTCGGTCCCATCATTTGCCTGCTCGCCATTATCATCGGTGCCATCATTGGCGGGCTCATTGGCGGAGCGGTGGGCGGGGCGATCGATGCCGGCATCATGGCGATTATTTTCGAGGCCAGCATGGGCGATGTCGAAGAGGCTAACGTAGGCGACGCCGATTTGGGTCCGATTCGCGAGGGCGATCGGGTAATCGTTCTCGGCGAACACGTCTATGACGGATTCCACGAAGGCTGGAACGAATTTCATCCCCTCATGGCCGTGATGAAACTGAATCAAACCAACCAGTTCAGCTATCTGCTTTGGGACCCTGCCTTTCCCGATGGTGGGGCCGCGCCCGGCGATACTGATGATATGCCGGCCGATATTCGGAATCTTTTCGCCCAAGATATTCAGGAAGGGTTGAGCTCGACGAAATTCGCGAAGAGAGCACATTGGTTGCGCCGAAAATATTGCGGGATGCTGCGCGATGCGTTTGAGCCGCGGACGCGCGACGAACAAAAGAAAGCACGCCATCGTTGGACAATTCATCCGGCGGTAGATGGATGCCGGGAGGAGGAAGAGATAATCCACTGAGAGACGCTGTGCCGACGCGGCGCAGCCCTCGTCCTTCGTTAGCTTGACTTAAACTCCGCCACCAGCGCCTGCAGGCTGGCCTTGGCGTCGCCGAATAGCATCCGGGTGTTCGGCTTGAAGAAGAGCGGGTTTTCGATTCCCGCAAAACCCGAGGCCATTGAGCGTTTGAGAACAAAGACGGTGCCCGCTTCGTCCACGTTGATGATCGGCATGCCGTAGATTGGACTCGATGGGTTTTCGCGCGCGGCCGGGTTGACCACATCGTTCGCGCCGATCACGATCGCGACGTCCATTGTAGCCATCGTGGGATTGATCGCGTCCATTTCCACCAGCTGCTCATAAGGCACATCCGCTTCGGCCAGGAGGACGTTCATGTGGCCCGGCATCCGGCCTGCCACGGGATGGATGGCATAACGAACCTCGGCGCCGTTGGCCTCAAGCAGGTCAGCCAGCTCACGCAAAACGTGCTGGGCTTGCGCCACGGCCATGCCGTAACCCGGCACAAGCACGACCTGCGAGGCCGCCTCGAGCACAAAGTAAGCTGACTCCGGCGTGATCGGCTTGGCTTCACCGGTGACTGACTCTTCCCCGGCGCTGGAGGTGGCGCCGAAGCCGGCCAGGAATACATTAGCGATGGAGCGATTCATCGCCTTGCACATGATCTGGGTAAGGATGATACCGCTCGCTCCCACCAGGGAGCCGGCCACAATAAGCACGGTGTTTTGAATGATGAATCCTGCCGCCGCCGCGGCCAGGCCCGAGTAACTATTGAGCAACGCAATGACGACTGGCATATCCGCGCCGCCAATCGGGATCACGGCCAGCACTCCCAGGATGAGCGAGAGCAGGATGATGAGGAGGAAAATAAAGTAGTTACCCCCGGGATGAGCACAGAAGATAAAGCCGAGCAGAACAACCAGAAGAAGGAGACCGGCGTTGATGACCTGTTGGAAGGAGAACAGGATCGGGCGCGATTGGATCTTTTCCGCCAGCTTGGCGTAAGCGAGCACGCTGCCGGTGAGAGTGACACCACCGATCAGGACGGCCAGGAAGATGGGCAGCGTCGTCGCCACGGGCTGGACGGGGTGATTGTGGTATTCCACCCATCCGACGAGCAAGCTCGAGAGACCTCCTGCGCCATTGAAGAGAGCGACCATCTCCGGCATCGCGGTCATCTGCACTCGTTGGGCTGCGACCGCGCCGATGGCCGCTCCGACGACCAGGCCGACGATGATCCATTGATAATGAAGACCGCTGACCAGCAGTGTCGCGACGATCGCGAGCAACATGCCGATGGCAGAGATCAGGTTGCCCCGGCGAGACGTCGCTTGTTTCCCGAGAAACTTGAGACCCAGGATGAAAAGGATCGCCGCGACGAGGTAGGACCAATCGATGAGCAGAGGCATGAGCTACTTCTTCTTCGATTTGAACATCGCCAGCATGCGATCGGTTACGAGATATCCGCCGACCACATTGACCGTGGCGAAGATAACCGCGAGCACACCGAGAGTGGTTGCGACCGCGCCACCTTCGGTGCCGGCCGCGATCAAGGCGCCCACGATCGTGATCCCGGAAATGGCGTTCGAGCCAGACATGAGCGGGGTGTGCAATTGCGAAGGTACCTTGGCGATCAGCTCGAAGCCGAGAAAGACGCAAAGAACAAAAATGAAAAGGAGAAGGATCATAAGTCAGTCGGACAGATCTTGGAGGGACGGGAGCTGTCCCGTCCCCGGCTCAGAATCGGGGACGAAACCCGCCACGGCGGGCAGGCTCCGGTCGTCCCTTTTGCGAACTTGTTTGTCACGGTCATATTCGTTAGGCAGAATAAAGCTTCTTGATCGTGTCGTTCACGATCTTGCCGTCGTGAGTCAGAACACAGTACTTAAGGATCTCGTCGTTCAGGTCGAGGCGAAAACTCTTCGCTTCCTTGTCCCAGAAATGCTCGAGCAGGCTGACCAGGTTATTCGAATACATCTCGCTTGCGTGCCGGGCCACGCGTCCCGGGAGATTTCTCATCCCGATAACCCGGACGCCATTGCGTTCGACCACTTCGTCGGACCTGGAACATTCGACGTTGCCGCCGCTCTCCACCGCCATGTCGACGATGACGCTGCCCGGCTGCATCTGGTCGACCATCGCGTTGGTCACGATTAAAGGCGCTTTCCGCCCAAAAACCTGCGCGGTCGTGATGACGATGTCGGCCTTCGCACAATGTTGAGCCATCACTTCGCGCTGCTTCTCCAGCTGCTCGGGGGTCAGCTCCCGCGCATAACCCTGGTCGGTCTGACCAGTTTCTCCGAGATCGACTCTGACGAATTTCGCCCCTAACGAATGGACCTGCTCTTCCACCGCCGGCCGGGTGTCGAACGCCTCGACCCGCGCGCCGAGACGCCGCGCCGTCGCAATGACCTGGAGGCCGGCCACGCCCACCCCGATAACAAAGAGGCGGACCGGTTTGAGTGTCCCGGCCGGTGTCATCATCATCGGAAATATGCGGTCGATCGTTCCGGCGGCGGCGATGACCGCGGCGTAGCCTGCCAAGCTGGCTTGGGAACTGAGCACGTCCATCTTTTGCGCAATCGTGATCCGGGGCAGCATCTCGAGACCGATGGCGGTCACCCCCGCGGCGGCAAGGGCGCGGACCAGCTCGCGCTCGTTAAAGGCGTCGAGCAGGCTGACGTGAATGCAGCCGCGCTTGAGGCTGGCGACTTCGTCTTGCGGCGGCTTGCGCACGCGCAGGACAACATCACTTGACCGCAGCGCTTCCGCACGATCGCTCGTGATCTGTGCGCCGGCCGCCTGGTAGGCTTCATCCGAGGCGGAAATAGCCTGGCCTAAGCCGGCTTCGACCCAGATTTCCGGGCCCAGCGCAGCGAGACGCTTCACTGCGTCCGGCACCAGCGCGACGCGGGTTTCCCCGCTCTCGGTTTCTCTTGGAACAAAAACTCGCATGATCCGCGCAACGCTAACAACTCAGGCACCCACAGCAACCAAAAGTGCGGCAGACCGTCGCCCACTCGATCGTTAGGCAACTCTCCCCGCGTCGAGACGGTAAACTGCCGCGACCACTTCCTGCTCCATGGGCGCCGCGGGATAACCGACGGTGAGGCACTCCGTCAGGTATTGGCGGAGAAATTCCTCGATGCCACCAAGGCGCTCATACTGCTCCGTGTGCGCCAATTCGTGGGCGATAAGCCGCCCATCCCGCCAGCAATCAGCCCGGACAAAAATACCGTAACGCAAGGCCAGCCCGCGCGTGGCCGGGGTAAGGAATTCCACCGCAGAAGCGGCGGCGCGCAAGGTGAGATCATCCGGCATCGGCACGCGGGCAAGACAGAGCAACCGCACCTTGCCGGGATCGCGCACCCCGAGTGCCCGCGCATCCGACAGCTCGTCTTCCGTCAGCGGCACGCCTTCGCGCAGGATCCGCCTCTCGAGCGCCTCGGCCCAGCGCGCGGCGAGCGGAAGCCATCTGCCGGATTGGGCCAGCAACATTTTTCGAGTCATCGGACGCGAGAGAGTCTGGCGCGGGCCGGCGCGTTCGTCGAGCACGCCACGTTTCCACTTGTCGGCGACGCGCGCTTCGTTGATTCATCCGCCATGGCCGAGTCGAAGTGCGCGCTCATCACCGGGATCACCGGCCAGGACGGCTCCTATCTGACCGAGCTGCTGCTGGCCAAGGGCTATGCCGTCCACGGAGTCGTTAGGCGGACGAGCAACCTGCTCCGTTCCCGCATCGAGCACCTGCGCGCCGACGATTCCATCTATGGGAGCAGGTTGTTCCTGCACTACGGCAACCTGACCGACGGCACCACGCTGCGCCGGATCTTCGCCAAGGTGCAACCGGCGGAGGTTTACCATCTCGCCGGTCAAAGCCACGTCGGCCTGAGCTTTGAAATCCCGGAGTCGACCTCGGAAGAGATCGCCATGGCGACGCTGCGACTGCTCGAGATCTCGCGCGATCAGCCGCAACCAGTGCGTTTTTATAACGCCTCGAGCTCGGAGATTTTCGGCTCCGCGACCGAATCGCCCCAGACCGAGGAGACACCGCTTCGCCCGGCCAGTCCCTACGGTTGCGCGAAGGCCTTTGCGACCCAGCTGGCGCGCGTCTACCGCGAGGCCTACGGCTTGTTTGTCTGTAACGGCATTCTCTATAATCACGAGTCGCCCCGGCGCGGGGAGAACTTCGTCACCCGCAAAATCGCGCGCGCGGTGGCGCGGATCAGCCGCGGTCTCGAACAGGAGCTGGTGCTTGGCAACGTTTCCGCCAGACGCGATTGGGGCCATGCGCAGGACTACGTGGAAGCGATGTGGCTGATGCTGCAGCATGCGACGCCGGATGATTACGTGGTGGCGACGGGTGAAACGCATTCCGTCGAAGATTTCATCGAAGCGGCCTTCGCGGTGGTCGATCTTCCACCGGAGAAATATGTGAAGCAGGACGCTTCTTTTGAGCGCCCGACCGAGCCCTCCCGGCTGGTCGGTTCACCGGAGAAAATCCGGCGCGCGCTCGGTTGGAAACCGCAGCACGATTTCAAGGCGCTGGTGCGCGAGATGGTGGAGGCGGAGCTAGCTGCCATCCCTTTGTAACGCACGCTACAGGATCCCAGGACAGCGTTACCGATGGCTTGCGCTTTATTTCGCCGGTTCTAGTATCACGAAGTGAAAAAAATCGAGGCGATCATCAAGCCCTTCAAGATGGAGGACGTGAAGGAAGCGCTCGCCGAGATCGGGGTGGAAGGGATGACTGTGAGTGAGGTCAAAGGTTTTGGTCGCCAGAAGGGGCACACCGAGATCTATCGCGGCAGCGAATACACGGTCGATTTCCTGCCCAAGGTAAAGCTCGAGATCGTGCTGACCGACGAGCTCGCCTCGCGCGCAGTGGACGTGATCACGCAAGCCGCCAAGACGGGCAAGATCGGCGACGGCAAAGTATTCGTGAGCGACGTCGAGCAGTCGATTCGCATCCGGACCGACGAGCGCGGCGCCGACGCGGTTTAGCGGCCGCCGCGTTCAGCTTCTGCCGATGCACGACTATCTGCTTTCCATCCTGCTCGGCGTGCTCGAGGGACTGACGGAATTTCTCCCGGTCAGCTCCACCGCACATCTGCGAATCGCGGAGGCGCTGTTCGCGATCGACCTGAAGGACGGCTTTTGGAAAATGTACAGCATCGTCATCCAACTCGGGGCGGTCCTGGCTCTGACCGCGTTTTTCTGGCGGCGCATCCTGAATTTCCTCCGCACGTTTCCGCGCGGTGAAGGTGAGGATCGCACGCTGCTGACGCATCCGCTTAGCCTGGTGCTGGTGGCGTTCGTCGTGACCGCGATCCCGGCCTTTCTCCTCACCAAACTGATCGGCAAGAATCTCGAAAACCTCGCCGTGATGGCGTGGGCGCTCCTCATCGGCGGCATCGTGATGTGGATCGTCGATTCGGTCTTCGTTAGGCCGCGGATCCAGCGGATGGAGCAGACGACTCTCCCGACCGCGATCTGGATCGGCGCGGTGCAGGTGCTCTCAGCGGTTTTCCCCGGCACATCCCGCTCCATGAGCACGATCGCGGCTGGGCAGGTGGCGGGGATGTCGCGCGAGGCGGCGCTGGAGTTCTCCTTTTTTCTTTCCATCCCAACGATGTTTGTCGCGACCGGCTACGATCTGCTCAAGACGATCCGGCCTCATGCCGCGACCGAGGCCATCGCACCGCTCGTCATGACGCAGCATCTATGGACCGTGCTCGCGATCGGCTTCGTCTCGGCTTTTGTCGTGGCGCTCGCGGTCGTCGCCTGGTTCCTGCACTGGGTGCGGCGCCATGGTTTCGCCCCATTTGCGATCTATCGGATCGTGCTCGGCCTCGTGCTTCTTTTTGCGCTCTCGCACGGACTGCTTGGCCGCTGAGGCGAACCGGAGTAAGCTTCCTTCGTGCAAGCCCAGGTAATTTTACCCGATCTTCAGAGTTGCGTGCTCTGCGAGGACGTCCGTTGCGAGTTCAACGGCATGCAGACGCTCGTGGGCGTTCTCAACATCGTGCCCACGCCGAAGCTGCCGGTGAATTACCTGCGCCTTTGTATCTGGACCCGCTGGTGCAGCGGCGCCGGCCGGTTCCATCAACGCTCCAAGATCATCGGGCCGGATGACGCGCACACGATTGCGCAGGCGGAAGTCGATTTCGATCTCAAGGAAATGGAAGGTCACGCCACCAATGTCCATTACTTTGGCGGGGTGCAGTTCCAGCAATTCGGCCTGCATCACGTCGAGATCTATCTTGGCGACGAGCTTAAACTGCGTTTCCCGCTGCCGGTGATCCAGGTCAAGACGGCCTGACGCCAAGCCGATCGGCGGAGGCGCCCCATTCCCAGTTCCAGCGCGCAAAACCAGCTTGCGCCCGCCAGTCGCCATCCTATCTTCGGGCGCGGTGGCCGCGAATGTCCGGTGAAGGTCTCCGGCGACTCTCTCTCCACCGGAAAAGCGATGGCAAACACGATACTGGTCGGTGCGCAGTGGGGCGATGAAGGCAAGGGCAAGATCATCGACGTCCTGACCGGCAATGCCGATATCGTCGTCCGCAGCCAGGGCGGTAATAACGCCGGCCACACCGTCATTCACGGCCGCAAGAAATTTGTCCTTCACCTCATCCCGTCGGGCATTTTGCGCCGCGGGAAAATTTGCGTGATTGGCAACGGCGTGGTGATCGACCCGATCGCGCTCGTCGGCGAGATCGAGGGCCTGCGCAAGGCCCGGATCAAGATCGGTCGCAACCTGCTCATCAGCGACTGCGCGCATCTCGTTTTGCCGTATCACCGCGCGCTCGACGAACAGCGCGAGCTTCGCAAAGGCCACGTAAAAATTGGCACGACCAAGCGCGGCATCGGCCCCGCCTACGGCGACAAAGCCGCGCGCACCGGGTTGCGCATCGTGGACCTGATGCAGCCCGCGCTTTTCACCGAAAAACTCCGGGCCAAAATGCGCGAGAACAACAGCATCCTGAAGGCGCTCGGCGCCCGGCCGATCTCGTTTGCGAGGGTGAACAAGGACTTCCTCGCCGCGGCGGAACAGCTTCGCCCGTTCGTGGCCAATACCGTGGTCTATCTGCATACTGCGTTGCAGCAGGGCAAAGAGATCCTTTTCGAGGGCGCCCAAGGGACCTTTCTCGATA
The DNA here is from genome assembly GCA_039933235.1 of Spartobacteria bacterium. GTDB lineage: Bacteria > Verrucomicrobiota > Verrucomicrobiia > Chthoniobacterales > UBA10450 > Palsa-1392. The sequence continues at coordinate 37,812 of JBDTOL010000141.1, forward strand.
TCGATCACGGCACTTATCCCTACGTCACTTCCTCCAACACGACCGCGGGCGGCGCCTGCACCGGCACCGGTGTTCCGCCGCACCGGATGGATCGCGTGCTCGGCGTGATGAAAGCCTACACCACGCGAGTCGGCGAAGGCGCGCTCCCGACCGAGGATGAAACGATCGCCGGGATGTTGCACGACATGGGACGTGAATTCGGCGCGACAACCGGCCGTGCACGGCGCTGTGGCTGGTTCGACGCCGTGGCCTCGCATTACGCCACCATGATCAACGGGATCGATGAGCTTGCCGTGACCAACCTGGACGGCCTCGACACGGTCGACCCGATCAAGGTTTGTGTGGCCTACCGGCTCGACGGGAAGACGCTGGAAGTGCCGCCGAGCGACGCCGCCCAGTTGACCCGCTGTGAGCCCGTCTACATCGAGTTGCCTGGCTGGAAAAAATCGACCGAGAAAGCCAAAAAACTTTCCGATTTGCCGAAAGAAGCGCGAGACTACCTCCGACGCATCTCCGCCCTGACCGGGGCGCGCCTGAGCATGATCAGCGTCGGCCCCGCGCGCGGGCAGACACTGATTTTGAAATAACGGATTCCGAATGACGAAGTCCATCCCTCGCCACGTCGCCATCATCATGGATGGCAACGGCCGCTGGGCGAAAGAGCGCGGCCTGCCCCGGATCAAGGGTCACGAGAAAGGCGCCGACGCGGTCCGGGCCTGCGTCGAAGGCTGCGGCGATCTGCGAATCGAGTTCCTCACCCTCTACGCCTTCTCCGCGGAGAACTGGCAACGCCCCAAGAGCGAAGTCTTCGCGCTGATGAACCTGCTCGAGCGTTTCCTGAAAGAGAAGACGCCCGAGCTCGTGGAAAAAAATGTGCGGCTCCAAGCGATCGGGCGCTTGACCGATCTGCCGGAGGCCTGCCAGAAGCAGCTCCACAAATCGATCGAGCAGACCGCCGGCAACCACGGGCTTACCCTAATCCTTGCGCTCAGTTATGGCGGCCGGCTCGAGATCATCGACGGAATTAAGAGTCTGTTTCACGCGATCGAGCAGGGGCACATCGATCCTGCGATGATCGATGTCGAGATGTTCAGCAAACATCTTTACACCCGCTACTATCCCGATCCCGATCTGCTCATCCGCACTTCAGGCGAGATGCGGATTTCTAATTTCCTCCTCTGGCAGCTCTCCTACACCGAGATGTATGTGACCCCGAAACTGTGGCCGGATTTCGGGAAGGAAGACCTGCTCGATGCGGTCAACGAGTTTGGCCGACGCCAGCGCCGCTACGGCGGGGTCTGATGGTGGAGCGAGACTCCGTCGAGCAAGGGAGAGCGGGTGCCTGCCTTAACGCTACTCTTTCCCAGCTCGACAGAGTCTCGCACCACCGACAACCGCTAGATAAACGCTTCCGCAACGGAGTCGGCGAGAAAACGACCGGCGCGCGTCAGCACATAGCGCTCTTGCTGCGGCAGCATCAATCCTAGCTTAACAAACTCTTCAATTTCGTCCGGCCGATCGCTCACCCATGCCGCGGGTATCCCCCAGCTGGTCCGCAGGGAGAGCGCGATTGACTCCGCGCGCTTCATTTGCGGAGTGAGAATTTCATCCCCGGTCGACGCCGTTTCACCTCGAAGCACACGATCGGTGTAGGCCCGATAATCCGAAACATTCTGCCAGCGACGGAGTCCAATGGTCGAGACGGCGCTTGGTCCCAGCCCGAGATAATCGCGGCCGCTCCAGTAGGCCCGGTTATGGACCGACTGGAAACCGGCCCGGGCATAATTGGAAACCTCGTACTGTTCAAAGCCAGCCGCGCCTAACAATTCACCGGCCAGATGGAAAAAATCCGCGTCTGCGTCCGCATCGACGCGAAATTCGCCGCGCGCATGACGCAGAAAAAACTCCGTGTCCTCCTCGTAGGTGAGGCAGTAGGCCGAAACATGGTCCGGTCCCAGCGCGATGGCGCGGCACAAGGTCGTTTCCCATTGCGCCAACGTCTGCCCCGGCAGGCCGAACATCAGGTCGATGTTCAAATTTTTGCAGCCGCTGCGGCGTAAAAGGTCGAACGACGCCTCGGCCTGCACCGCGGAATGTTCGCGGCCGAGCAGGCGCAGGAGCCCGTCATCAAAGGATTGCACCCCAAGGCTGATCCGGTTCACCCCCGACTCCCGCAGGAGCCGCGCTTTCCCTTCCGAGACGCTGCCGGGATTGGCTTCGAAGGTCCATTCGCGCAGCCCCGCGAGATCGAGCGACGCGCCGAAACCGCCGAGCAGTCTCTCCAGTTGCTTCGTCGTTAGGGCGGTGGGTGTTCCTCCGCCAAAGAAGATCGTTTCCGGTTGTAGCCGACGCCCCGTAGGCGACGCGGGAGTGGGTTTTTTTGTTCCAAGATCCGTCAACTCCCGCGCTTCGCAGAGCGAAGCGGCTACAGTTAAGCTTGCTCGCAGTTCGGCCAGGATCGCCTCGCAAAAGCGGGCCGCCTGGGCCGGGTCGGCCCGTTCCTTGTAGAAGGCGCAGTAGGGACAAATCCGGGCGCAAAACGGGATGTGCACGTAGATGTGCCGGGCCGCGCCGACCGCCGCCGCCGAGTTGTCAATCGCCTCCTCGCCCATAGAGTCCACCATCGACGCTCGCCTCTTCCGCTCAATCGCTTTTCTGCTCGCCGGCGTCGCGGGCGCCGCCGCCGCGCTGGCCCAGGAGATCCCGCCACCGCCCGCCCCGACACCCTCCGTGGTTTACCGGGCGCACAACGACGCCGCCATCCGGGATTATCGGGTCAATCCCGACCTGGTCAGGCGCATGACCAACGCGCTCGTCCTCGCGGTTACCCATCAGCCGGACGTGGCCAGCGCCTGGCGTTCGCTGGTCCAGCCTAACGACAGAATCGGGATCAAAATCTCGGCTGCGGGTGGCGAACTTTTTACGACCCACCGCGCGATCGTCAACACCATCGTGGACGGTCTGGTCGCAGCCGGCCACTCGCGCCGCGACATCATCGTTTGGGATAAGTCCCTCGGCGGGATCAGAGAAGCGGGCTATACCGGCGCCGAAGGTTATCAGCTCAAGTCGATCCCGCCGCGCGACGGATACGACCCGAAGGCGACCGTCTCCGCGCCCTTCCTCGGCAACCTGATCTGGGGCGATTTCGAATACACCGCCGGCGGCGGGCAGATGCCGCTCCTGAGCGACACTGAGAACACGAGCAGCGTGAGCCATCTCTCGAAGATCGTGGCCAACGAAGTAACGAAGATCATCAACCTGCCGGTGCTGAGCGACAATGTGCGCAACGGCGTGGCCGGCTGCCTCTACAACGTCACGATCCCAAACCTCGACAATTGGCGCCGCTTTGGCGTGCCGCCCGATTTCGGCGCCTCGAGCATTCCGGAGATCTACAGCGATCCGCACATCGGGCCGAAGGTCATCTTCAACCTGATGGATGGTCTCCTCGCCCAGTATGCGGGCGGGCCGGAATCGCAGCCCGGTTATTCCTTCCCCTTCGCCACGCTCTACGCGAGCAAGGACCCGGTCGCGATCGACGCCATCGCGCTACGACAGCTCGAGGAGTGGCGCGCGAAGAGGAAGGTGCCGCCGATCAAGCGCCTCGGCGCGCATGTGCAAGTGGCGGAACAATTCGGACTCGGGAACGCGAATCTCTCGCGCATCCAAATCCGTGACGTCGGCCCGTGAAAGAGATCCTCCAATCCGTCTCGCGATCGTTCTATCTCACGATCCGTTTCCTGCCGCGTCCGTTGCGCGAGCCGGTTAGCCTCGCCTACCTGCTGGCGCGCGCGACCGACACGATTGCAGACACAGCGACAATCCCCGCGTCCGCTCGCCTAACGAATCTGCGAGACTTCGCACGGGTCATCCGAGGCGAACTGGATTTCGACACGGTCGAGGAATCACTCCGCACTTTCGCCGCGCAACAGACCGATCCGGCCGAGCGCAACCTGATCGAGAATCTGCGCGGCTGCATTGCGTGGCTGACCCGGATGGATCCGGCCGACCGGGCCGACATTCGCACAGTGCTCCAGACGATCGTGCGCGGACAGGAACTCGACCTGGAGCGATTTGGCGAGTCCGGCACAGTGCACTCCCTGCGCACCGCCGCTGAACTGGACGAATACACCCACCTCGTTGCCGGGTGTGTCGGCGAATTCTGGACGAAGCTGGGGCTGCGGCGCCTGCCACCGTTCACGAACCGGTCGCCGGATGAAATGCAGCAACTCGGGATCGAGTACGGAAAGGGTCTGCAATTGATCAACGTCCTGCGCGATCGCGGCTCCGATCTTAAGAATGGCCGCGACTACCTGCCGTCGGAAGAACTGGCGGGTGCGCCGGTCGCGGAAGTTTTCGCGCGCTGGCTCGATCGGACAGAGGAACACCTGAAGAGCGGCATCGACTACTGCGGTGCCCTAACAAATTGGCGGGTGCGTTACGCGACCGCGCTGCCGGCGTTGATCGGCGCCCGCACCATTGCGCTGCTTCGCGCCGCCGGACCCGGCTCGGCAGGAATCAAAGTCCCACGCGCGGAAGTGCGTCGCATCCTCGTTATCGGGGCGTGGGCAGCGCTTTCGACGCCCTCTCTCGAAGCGCTCTTCCTACGCCTCCTCGCGCGGTAAAGTTTCCCCTTCCCGGTGGAGCGAGACTCCGTCGAGCTTGGGAGTAGACGCGGCCGTGAGACAGTCCTCCTACCCGGCTCGACAGAGCCTCGCTCCACCGCGACAAAGCTCTCCGGGCCATCGAGATGATTTGCAGGTTGGAAGCCTCCGTGCGCGCCCCTAAAGTCGCACCATGAAAAGTGCTCGATCGATTCTCTTGCTCGTCGTTGTCGCCGTTTGCCTAACGACGCGGTCCCATTCTGCCGAACTAACCGCTCTCGTGGGCGGTCGCCTGATCGACGGTTTCGGCGGACCGCCTCTCGCGAATAGCGTCATCCTGATCGACGGCGAGCGCATCACCAAGATCGGCCAGGTCGGTACCCTGGCTGTGCCGAAGGATGCCGAGGTAATCTCGACCGAAGGGATGGACGTCCTCCCCGGCCTCTGGGACGCGCACGTGCACACCATGCTGCTCGGGCACAGCGACTACGATCATTGGGACAAAACGTATCCGGCCCGGCTCGGCTCGGAGATCATGCCGGCGGCCGCGCATCAGTTACTCATGGCCGGCGTGACCAGCGCCCGCGACCTGGGCGCGCCGCTCAAGGAGAGCCTCGAGGTGCGCGACCGGATCAACCGCGGCGAAATTCCCGGTCCGAATCTCTACGTCTCCGGCCCCTTCATCCAACATGAGCCCTACCCGGGCACGGAGGCTTTCCGCTGGGGCGTAAAAGGAGCCGCGGACGGCCGCGCCAAGGTCAAGAAACTGGCCGAGGCTGGTGTGAACATCATCAAGCTGATCGACCAGGACCAGATGACGATGGAGGAAGTCAAAGCCGTGGTGGACGAAGCGCACGCGAACAAGCTGCCAGTCGTCGCACATGGCCATCGGCCGGAGGAAATCCGGCGCGGGCTCGCCGCGGGCGTGGACGATTTTGAGCACACCGGCCTTTCCACCGCGCCTGGTTACCCGGAAGACATCCTGAAAGCGATCGCGGAACGCACCGCCAAGATGAGCTTGGGCCCGCTCTTCTGGTGTCCGACGATCGAGGGGTTTCTCAATTACCAGGCGCTGATCGACAATCCCGAGCAGCTCGACGACCCGGCCTGGCAACTCGATGTGCCTAACGACATCGTGCAGGACATCAAGAAATCGATCCAGCACCCGGGGCAGCTCAGCTATTATCAGATCACACCGCTGCGCGCCGCGACGGTGAAGAAGAAGTTTCACCAATTGCAGGATGCGGGCGTGGTCATGCTGGTCGGGACCGACAGCGGGATCCCGATGAAATTTCACAGCAACTCAACCTGGCACGAGATGGAAGCCTGGGTGCACGAACTCGGGGTGGATCCGATGGCGACGATTCGGGCGGCGACCTACTGGCCGGCGGTGATGATGAAGGTGGACAAGGACTACGGCTCGATCAGCGAAGGAAAGTTTGCCGACATCATCGCGGTGAAAGGCGACGTCCTGCGCTACATCGACCTGCTGCAACGGGTCGACCTCGTGCTAAAGCACGGCCACCGCTACAAGTAAATCACGGCGTTACGGTGGAGATCACTAAATCGTCATATGGTTTGCGTTGACCGGGGTGGATGCCGATGCAACTGGAAGGGGCTCTCTCCCGTAGAACTCTTTTGAGACTATGGATATAAGGCTTCTTCTCGTCCCGTACGACTCCGGCCAGCGCAACGTGCGAATGGGGGCAGGGCCCGAACATCTCCGGTCGGCCGGCCTCGAGGGACAGCTCACCGCCCAGGGGCACCGGGTCGACCTCCAGGTGATCGAGCCCGCCTCAATGAACTGGCGGGCAGAAGTGCAAACCAGTTTTGAGCTAATGCGCGCAGTGGCGGAGCACGTGCGCGCCGCACGCTCCGAGGGTCGGTTCCCGATCGTACTCTCCGGCAATTGCCTTTCTGCGGTTGGCGTCATCTCAGGCCTCGGCGCCCAGACCGGCGTGATGTGGATCGATGCCCACGGCGATTTCAATACGCCGCAGACCACGATGAGCGGTTTCCTCGATGGGATGACCCTGGCAACGGCGACTGGGCGTTGCTGGCTGGAGCTGGCACGCAGCATCGAGGGCTTCGAGCCGGTCAAGGACAAGGCGGTCGTGATGTTCGGCACGCGCGATCTCGATCCGGGCGAAGGCCCGGCCCTGGCCCGCAGTGAGATCGTTAGGCTAAGCGCAGAGGCGAAGCTTGAGGAGATCGAGAAGGTTCTTCAGTCGATCCGCCCCACGATGGAAAGATTCTACGTCCATCTCGACATGGACGCGCTCGATCCCAAGGAAGGCCGGGCCAACGGCTATACTGCACGAGGCGGATTCTCCAGCGAGAAACTGCAGACGCTCCTCCGCGCGATCGCCGGGAATCTTCCGGTCGAGGCGCTCACCATCGCCAGTTACGATCCGTCCTATGACAGCGAAGGCAAAGTCTGCGCGGCGGCCTTGGAGGCTGCGGTGACCGTGCTCGGTGGCAGCCCGTCAGCACGCTGACCCTCGGTAGGGCGAGACTCAGTCGGGCCTGGGATAGCGGCAGGCGGCAAGATACTCCTCCTCCCATGCTCGACGGAATCTCGCACCACCGATCGGCCTAGCCCTCCGGATCGGCCGGGCTCTCGCGCTTCACTTCAGCCGGCTCTTTATCGTCGCGCAGCCCGAGGAAAACCGGCGCGCGCAATTTCGCGTCGCGCGTCCACTCCGCGAATTTAACCTGGCAAACGAAGACGGGGTTGAGCCAGGTGATCTTGCGCATCATGCCGGGGGTAATTCCCTGCGACCATTTCCCGGCGCTCTTGGAAGGCAGATCGGTAAAGGGACAATCGTCGCGTAGTTCGCGCTGAAATTTCTCATGCAAGCTCGCAAGCATTTTGGTGTCGAAGCCAGTCCCGACTTTGCCCGCGAAGAGCAGCTTCTTCTTCTCGTAATAGCCCACCAGCACCGCGCCGAAATATTTGCGCGCGCCGGCCGGCGGGGTGTAACCCCCGATGACGAATTCCTGCTCATTCTGGCACTTCAGCTTGATCCACGCGCCGCTCCGCCGGCCCGCTTCGTAGAGAGAATCGGCCCGCTTCCCGATGATTCCTTCCAAGCCGCGCCGTTTTACTTCCGCGAGGAGCGCTTTCGGATCGTCGCCGAGCTCGCCGGAGTATCGGATCGGTTCGCGCGCCCCCGCCGACAGCTGTCGCAGCATTTCCTTGCGCGTTGCCAGCGGAAATCCGACCAGGCTTTTGCCTTCCAGCTGGAGAAGATCGAAAACGTAATAGGAAAGCGGCGCGTCGTAGCCTTCCATCTCGCGCGCCTGCAACAACTGGAAGGAGGAGCGCCCCTCCTCGTCGAGCGCGACCACTTCGCCGTCGATCACGCACTCCGCGCAGGGCAGAGTGGTGAGCGCCTCCGCCACCTCCGGGAATTTCTTTGTCAGGTCGTTTTCATTGCGCGAGATCAACTTCACTTTCCCGTCGCTCTTCAATGCCAGCACGCGGAAGCCGTCGAACTTTAGCTCATAGATCCAGCCGCCTCCGGCCGGCGGCGTTTCGACCAGCTTCGGTTTCATCGGATGGATGAAGCGCGGTTTCCCCGCCGGCAGGGAATCAGGCAGCGCGACCGCGCTGTTACCTACTTTTGCGGCGCGCGGGACTTTTTTTTTAGGGCCGCGCTCCTTTTCCCCGATCGCCTTGCGAATGCGCGTACGCAGGTTCTCCTTCGCGCCGCCGTCCTCGCGATGGGATTGCCATTCCGCATCGCGATCCTGCGCGATCTGTTTCATCGTCCGCCCGGTCTTGGCCGATTCGTCATCGCGCTTTATTGAAATGGGCTTTACGTCGGCGTCGCTTTTCAAAAGCAGCCACTGGTTTTTGCCGCCATCACGCCGGGTGCGGATGAGGGCCCAGTCGCCCTTCAGCTTTTTTCCTTCGAGCACGAGATGCAGCCGGCCTTCCGCGAGCGCCTGGAGCGGTTTCTCACCGTGCACATAATAGTTGCCCTTGTCCCACACCATCACGGTGCCGCCGCCGTAGCTCCCCTCCGGGATGATCCCCTCAAAATCTTCGTAATCGATCGGGTGATCTTCCACCTCGACCGCGAGATGTTTCTCGCCCCGCAGCCAGGGAATCCCCTTGGGCACCGCCCAGGATTTTAGGACACCATCCATCTCGAGCCGGAAATCGTAGTGCAGCCGGCTGGCATCATGTTTTTGAATGACAAACCGGGAGGCGCCCGCGACGCGTTTCGGGCGCGGTTTCTTCACGCCACTCGGCTCGGAGGTGACGGCGAAATTCCTTTTGCGTTTGTATTCCGTGAGTCCCATTCCCTTACGGTTCCATCCCGAAAAGAAAAACGCCACCGCGATCGCACGGATCGCGGTGGCGAAAATCTGCTCCCGTAGTCGGGTCTAACGGCGGGAACGGGAACGCGACGAGACGACCTCTTCGCCTTCTTCTTCGGCTTCCTCGTTAACGATGCTTTCGGCGATCTCGGTCAGCTTTTCATCGGCCGCGCCTTCCTCGTCCAGCGTTTCCTGGAGCAGATCCTGCGCTTCATTCTCCCCGAGAAGGGAGGCAAAGGTGCGGACCACGCCGTAGCCGGCCATCTCGTAATGCTCGACCCGCTGAGCGGCGGCGATGATGCCGGCGTCAATGACCGACTCCGGGCCGTCTTCTTTCATCATTTCGGAGCCTTCCTCGACCAGGCCCTTCATTGCCTTGCAGGTCTTGCCGCTCGGCTTTTTGCCGAGTTTCACGAAGATCTCGTCGAGCCGCTCAACGTGCGTCTGAGTCTCCTCGAGATGACTCTCGAAAGCCTCCTTCAGTTCCGGAGTACTCGCCTTTTTCGCCATCTTGGGCAACGCCTTCAAGAGTTGATTCTCGGCGTTGTAGAGATCGCGCATTTCTTCAATCCATAACGTGCGGAGTGAATCCAATTTCATAATGATAGCCTTTGGTTTGTGTTTGGTTTTCGGACTTCCCGCAGGTTGTCCGGCCGGCTTTTGCTTTTTCTAGAATCGCCGTGCAAAGCTTTAAACGGATCACGCCAGCCCGCCGCGTGTATCCGGATTTCCTAGAGGAATATGGGAAAATTCCGGACCCTGAACTGCCTCAATCGCACAGTTCCACGGTCACGCTTGCGCCGGCCGCAAAGGTGCTTCCGGGCGCCGCGCGCAGGAGCGCGTTAGCCCGGCTCAGACCAAAAAGAGCATGCGATTCCTGACGTCCGGTAAGAGTAAAAACGCCATCCTGCAATCGGCCGCGCAGATAGTGTGGTCGATCGCCGCTGTTGGTCACCTCTGAGGCGAGCCGCGCGGGGACTTCGGGCAGGCCGAGGTGTTCCCCCGCTGCGCCACGCATTTGTAAAAGGGCTGGGCGGACAAATTTCAGAAAGGTGACAAAAGCCGAGACCGGGTTTCCCGGCAGGCCAAAAATGCAGCAACCACCGGCCCGGCCAAAGAGGAACGGCTTGCCGGGCTTGAGCGCGACCCGCCAGAGATCGATCTCCGCGCCCAGAGCGCGCAAGGCCGGTTTAACCAAATCATGGTCGCCGACCGAGACGCCACCGCTCACGATCAGGGCATCGGTCTCCAAGCCGCGACGAAACAGTTCCGTCATGCGCTCGAGAGCGTCTGGGCAATGCTCGACCAGCCGCACGTCCGCTCCGGCGCGGCGGGCCAGAGCGTGGAGCATGATCGCGTTGCTCTCGAAGATCTGCCCCGGCTGCAGCGTTCCTCCGGGCCTAACGAGTTCGTCGCCGGTCGAGACGATCGCGACCGCGGGCGTTCCCCCCACCTCGATCTCCGCCAGTCCCTGCGCGGCGAGGAGCGCCATTGTCTGGGCGGTGATCGGTTCGCCGCGGCCAAGAATTTTTTGCCCCTCCGCGAGGTCAGCTCCCTGCCGCCGGATGAATTCACCAAGCTCCGCAGCGCACTGCGCGGTGATGCGCTCCTCCTCGCGGTGGACGTCCTCTTGCATGATCACCGCGTCGGCACCCGCGGGGAGCGGCGCGCCGGTGAAGATGCGGATCGCTTCCCCTGCTCCGACCGTCAGGCCGCGCGCGGCGCCGGCCGGTTGCTCGCCCACGACCCGCAGGATGGCGCCCTTTCCGCACGAGTCCGCCTGGACCGCATAGCCGTCCATCGCGGAATTATCGAAGGCCGGGAGCGGTCGCACCGCGCCAACGTCCCGGGCAGAGATTTGGCCTAACGATTCGATCAGCGTGGCTCGGCGGGCAGGTAGCGCCGTGACCCGGCTCAACACTGCGGCTAAGGCCTCGGCTTCGCTGGTCATCGCGCGACCTTATCACCCACCGCCGGCTCGCCGTCGATGATATCCGCCGCGATAAAGGGCCTCTTCTGTTCCGGCGACGCTTTCAAATGGGCGGTCTCGCCCGCTGCGTTAGTCGAGCGGAGTTCCTCGCCCGGCGCCGGCACGTAGAGGCTGGAGTCGAGATCGACCAGGACAAAGCGCTTTTCCTCATCCACCACTGCGATTTCCCCAATCACGATCGTCCCCGGCCGGGGCGGCGGTTTGACCGCATGACGGGCCCGGACCGCGCAACCGCTGCCGAAAGCGAGCACCCACATTGAGACGCCCAGAAGCATCAGGCAGCGAAACGGATTGGACAGCGGAAAGGACATGGCGCGGCAACCGGTTGACGAGCATGGAACGACCCCGATATTCTCGCAACTTCGACGGCGCAGTGGGTGAGGTGGCTGAGTGGTCGAAAGCAGCGCTTTGCTAAAGCGCCGTACCCCAAAAGGGTACCGAGGGTTCGAATCCCTCCCTCACCGTTTCCCCTCGGAAGCATTCCGGATCATGCGAGAGTAAAATCGACGTAGAGGTCGCTGATTTTCACGCGCTGATCCGCGCTGGCCTGGACCTGTGCTGCCTTCCATTCCTTCCAGGTGGCGTCGTCAACCAGACTCTCGAATTCCTTTTCCGTGGCCTTGTCCGCGGCGTTCTTTGCGTTATCCGCCCAGCCCAGATCGGAACGTACGACGCGCCCCTGGCATTTTTCCAACAGGCGTCGGTAGAGAGCGCGCGCGGGCATTTGCCAGGAATCCTTGGGGTTTCGCCCTAGCGCCACGGCGCGGTCGACCGGAATGAAGGCGATCAATTCATCCTCCCGGCGCATCAGCTCGAGGCCCTTTGCTTTGGCGGTCGCGTTGTGGCTGGAGTGGTGGCCGACTTTGTAGAAGACGGTTTCGGCGAGCAATTGGTCGGCCGTCTTTTCCTTCACGGTGGAGCCCTCCTGGACCGTCCATTTCATGTCGGGCGCGTGCCAGGAAAGCCAGTTGCCCTGTTGCGCGTCGGCTGGGAAAAGCAGCACCTTGCCGTCGCTCTTCCGTTCGATCGCGAGCGCCAGGCTGGTGTTGTTCGTCATGCTGTCCAGTTGCAGGGCCAGGTCAGCCGCCGCGCGCAACCATTCGTGGTCGATGCGACGCCAGTCGTCTGGCGGGTTGAGATAATTTTCGCTGGCCGGACGCGCCAGAGAATGGTCGCCGGGGAGCCGGCGATAGGCGTCAAACGACATTTCGCTTTCCCGCTCGTCCGCGCTCGCCGCGGCGCCGCTGGCCGCGATCCGCATCCCGTCGCTAATATGATAGAGCTCTGCGCTCTCGTGCTCTCCCATGTCGCGCAAGCTCAACCGCGACGTCGGCGGCCCAAGCACGTAAAAGCGAAATCCGGGCAGCCAATCCTCTTCCAAGGCGGCTCCGCCCGGTTTTTTGTAAAGCGCTTCCTGGCCGAACCCCGTCCGCACAAAAGTCATCGCTTCATCGACGGTCTTCGCAAAACCGGCCGCCCCCAGCGCCAACGGATCACCGGAAAACCCGAGGATGCTTTGAATAGCGGCGCCTAATTGCGCGGACTCATCGTTAGAGCACCGCGTCAAAGCGAGGGCGGCAGCGGCCAGGGCAGCGCCAAGGTCGTCCTTGTACTTCACAATCTCCCGGGCGTCGGGGTCCTTGGGGTTTTCCGTCCATGCCATCCAGACGCGGTCCACCTGGATTTGTTCGAATTCCTTCCGGCAACTGCGGAATCCGCAGACGTGGTCCTGATGCTCGTGCGTGGCGATGAGAAGATGAAGATGATCGTTCGTGGTCCGGCGAATGTCGGCCACGACGTCGGCCAGTTTCACGCCGGTTGTTTTCGCGCCGAGGGAACCGCAATCGATCAACATGTGAACCTCCTTGCCGCCGGGATCGAAAGTGACGAGGAAACAATCCCCCAGGCCCGACCGATACATCCGCACTCGCACTGGCGGGCCGCTCTTGCCGGCGCGGGTGGATTTTCTTTTTTTGGACGCCTTCTTGGACGTGGGGCGACGTTTTCTAGAGGCCACGATGTAACGCCGCGAAGGGCTCCTCCAGTTCTGCGTTCCACCTCGGACTACCGAAATAAACTCCCCGTCGGGTGCTGTGCGAGGTCTCGGCGAAAGCCTGCTGCCGCTCCAGGCGACTCTGGCTATTGACACCCTTGCGGATGCAATAGCGAATGCGGCAGGAGCGCAAATCCGCGATCAAACTGCAGCCCCCTTCGAACACCATTTTTGGTCCGCGCGGATCGTCCGGATCCGCCGGCCGGGGTCGGCGCTGCAAAATGCCGAGCAGGAGTTGCGGGTTCATTCCGCCATCCGGGCTGGTCCGAAAGGCGATCCTGGCGGAGCGCACTTCGAAGGTCAGCTTCGGGTCGAGTCCGAGGTAGGCCGCGTCGCTGACGCCGGCCGGGCCGGACAGGAAATGTGCTTTCATCCACTCATGGATCTGCCACCGCATCGAGCGTTCGAGGTGGAACAGCGCTTCGCGCGATTCGCTGTAGGTGTGCTCTTGGGCGTACTGCCGGAGCTGAATGAGGGCGGCTTCCAGCTGGGGTGAAGGCGTGAGGCCGTCTTGTTCCAAGTTGCGCCAGAGCAGGCTCTCCACGCTCAACGTCCGGACCTCCCGGGGATAGAGCGCGCGCTTGCGGAACGCCTCGATGAAGGCGGTGCGATAGCCGAGATCATCGTCGGGCACGAGATCGAAGTCGGCCGTGATGATGGCGCGCAGATATTCGCCAAAGGTGATGTCGACCGGTGGGCAATAATCCAAGGCCCGCACGCACATCATCAAAACGTGATCGGCGGACTTGGCTGCTTCGACGGCGAGCCGGTTGACCAGGTCGGGATGGATTGCGTCGGGCTGAACCACTCCGGTGCCGCCGGTGGCCAGCCGCAGCAAATCTGCCGTGCGACGCTCGTAAATGGAGAGGAAGGCGTCAAAAACAGCCGCCACCAGGATGGCGCCACGCCGATGCGGTTCGAAGGTGTTTTCGTACTCGTCCGGCTTGGGCTGATGCGGCTTCCAGGTTCCATTTTCGATTCGGCCAATGGCGTCGCGTAACGCCGTGCGCAGCCCGGTGCCGCGGCCGAACTCACCCGCCAGTTGGCCGAGGAGGTTTTCCTGCGAGCGAACCGCGCCGCGGGTACTGGAGATTTGGTGCCGCAGGATTTCCGGAAAAGTAAAGTGCTGAAAGAGCGCCACCAGATCGGCAAAGGCCTCGTGAAAGGCATGCACGTCCGGATTGGTGGGGCTGAGGAAAGAGCGATTCATCCCATCGAGGAGCGCGTGCGTCGTTTCGTGGGCGATGATGTCATGCGAGAGACAAGAGAAAACCATCCCGCCGGCCATGTGCTCACCGGGAGCATCGGCGGACGCTCTGAAGTATCCAAAAAGCAAAGCGACTTTGGCCGGCGTATAGTAGGCGTTTCGCTCGCGCAACCCGTGCGGATAAATCCGCAGGCGCTGCACGAAATTGGAATCGTTTTTCGGCTTTCGAGGATCGGGCGAAGGCCCGGGGCGCCACAAGCTACGGCGACCGAGTGCGCGCTCGAACTTGTGTATTGTTAGGCTGGTGACCGCATACACCATCTGTTGATGGAACTGCGGCGTGCCTGCGCTTGGGGCAAGGCCATCCTGCGCCAGCAATTTTGGATCGTCCAGGCGGACCGGTTCGTAGAAACAATCGCTGCCCGGGTCGAAATCGATCACTTCAAGATATTCGCCGCGTGGCCCGGGTTCGAGATTCTCCCAGGGCAACTGCAGCGTGATCTCGCTAATGCCGACGGTCTTGAGATCGATCGCGAGACTGGGATCGAGGGAGAACCCCCGCAGCCTCCGGAAAGGCGGCGTCGCAACGGTGAAGGCCCTCGGCCCCGGCGTCATTGAAGGCTCCAGTTTCTGATCGACCGCAGGATTCTTGCGTGCGACCCGCGTCCGTTTGCCTCTGGTAGGACCGCGCGGTGTTTGCGGGAGCAGGCTCTCGACATACCGAACCAATCGGTCGGAGGCCAGAGGATGATCGTGCAACGCTTCGAGGTAAGCGAGCCGTTGCGATCCAGAAATCGCCTCCGGTGGAGAATCGGGATCGGGCAGAACGGTTTCGAACGGATTGGGGACGTCGGTCCGTGGCCACCGCTGCGCCAGTTGAGTCGCTTCGAGTTCCAGCATGCGGCTGGCAGGGTCCGCTACGAGACCGAAACCGCTCAGCGCGCGCAGGAACGGAAATATGGCGCGGTCTGGCGGCGTTTTTTGCAGCGCCGAAGCTTTCGGTGGTGCGAACGCCAAGGCGCGCGCCGATTTGAGGATGCCGTTGCCGAGTTTCTCGGAGCTGCCTCCGTCGGCGGATTTGTCGGCGCTGGCAAATAAGCCACGCCGGACCGCTTCCACCCGCATCCAATTCTCCGGATATTTCGCGATCTCGGTTAAGTGCCGTTGCAGATACAACGCGGCCGCGGCGGCAACCTGGGGCGTGGCGGCTGACGTTCCCTGGCCGTTCATGTCGACGATATCCGCGCAGCCCAGTTCGGCCCAGGGGATGTTAGGCGTGAAAGCGGCAAGAGCCGTCGCCATCTTACTGGCCGGTCCCCAATTCCCCTGCATCGTCCCGAACGACAGTCCGTAGTAAGGGTGCGCATTCGCCATCACGCCGCAGGCCGCGATGACCCGGCGGAAGCGCGCCGGATAAACGATGAACCGGGTCGGCACTCCAAACGGCCCGGCGGAAAAGTTGTTGCCCGCCGCGCACACGTAAACGATTCCCGCTTCATAGGCCTTGTTCACCGCATCCGCCCACGCCTGCGAGGCCACGCCGCCCATGCTCATTGACATGACATGCACCCGCGTCGCTTCCTTTGCGCAGAGCTCGGCCGCGTAATTGATCCCCGCGGCCACGGTGCTGGTATAAAGCTGGACGACGGATTTTCCCACCCGGACAGGAACGATCTCCGCCTGCGGAGCGCCGCCGATTAAATCATCGAATTGATTCGGGTAGCCGGCGCCATTGAATTTGAAGTGCCCGCCGGCGAGAATGCTCAGAGTGCCAGTGCCGTGCCCGGGGTTTCGCAGCAGCTCATGCTTGCCCGGATCGTGCGCATCGTTGGCCGCCTGATCATTGACGAAGTTTCGTTGCAGATCACGTCGCAAATGCGGCGGCAGAACGGAATGGTTCGGATCGTAACCGGTATCGAGGTGAGCGATTCGCACGACCTTGCCGTTGGCCGCTCCGTCCCGGGCCGATTTCAACTGCGAGTAACCATCACCGAGATGCCAGGCAAAACGGCCATTGATACGCGGCAGATTCGGTATCTGATCATCGAAAACGCACGCCGCAGCCGCGACGACCCCGGCCGGCGACGGCAGCAACGGGTTCTCCGGGAGCCATTGCTGCTCGAAATCCGGTTCAATGAAAACCTCCGGGCTGCCCGTCAGTCCCACCTGCTTGCGCACGGCGTCGTGGGCCAGATCCCATGCTTTCCTGCCAGTCACTGCCGTCGGCCGAGCGACATACCACTCCCAGCCTTCGCCAGCGGCGGCCACGCCGAATTCCGCCGATGGAGGTCCGGTGCTGAAGAGTGGCTCGATATCAAAGCTCACACCCGACACGCCCAAGAAGGTTCGCGTGTCGATCGCCAACGCCGCGCCGCTGCCAGCGGGGAGACGCAGTAGAAGAGCGGAAAACTTCGCTTCTTTCATACCC
Organism: Spartobacteria bacterium; assembly: GCA_039933235.1. Classification (GTDB taxonomy): domain Bacteria; phylum Verrucomicrobiota; class Verrucomicrobiia; order Chthoniobacterales; family UBA10450; genus Palsa-1392. The sequence continues at coordinate 54,420 of JBDTOL010000141.1, forward strand.
ACCAGAAATTCGCCCCAAGCCATTCTCGATAACCGTGATCGAGCGCGTGGGGAGGATTCACGTTGCTGCAATTTTTCCGGGTCTCTTCCTGGAGGTCAATCAAAATTCTTAGCTGGAGGCTCTGGAACGCCCGATTTCCGCCTGCAGCTCCTGTCACCTTGGCGGAGATGGGAGCATCCTAAACTCTTGCGCCTTCCCGCGACCTCCGCTGAAGATCGCGGAGTGGTATGAAGGTATGGAAGGCTGCCCTGCTCCTGGCCGCGCTCGCGGCAGTTATTTGGTGGTTGTCGCCGCAGCGCGCGATCAAGCCTAACGAACCGGGCGTGGTCGAAATCAACTTCACCGGCGACGCCGGGGCAAACAAGGCGGCGTTGGATGAGGCTTTTCTGGCCTTCGAAACGGAGAGCCGGGCGCTTCACGAAAAAGATCCGCATCAGCCGATTTATCGCGTCATCGCCGGGCAAAGCGCCTCGCGCGATCAGACCGCGGATCCTCTTGAGGACGCAGCCCGGCTCGATGGATGCGGTTTTTTTCGCATCTACTGGCACATCATGCTCCCGCTCGTTAGGCCAACCCTGGCCGCGATCGCGATCTTTACCTTTCTCGCGACCTGGAACGAATTCACGATGCCGCTCATCTACCTGGCCAATCAGCGGATCTATCCGCTTTCCTTCGGCCTTTACGCTTTCCAGGTGCAGGTCTCGATTCCCGGCACGGCCAAGGGCATGGGCATGGTAATGGCCGCCTCCTTCCTCATAATGCTGCCAGTGATCGCGATCTTCCTCTTTGCCCAGCGCTACTTCCTGCGCGGGTCACCCTGACCGGGATGAAGGGATAGGCCGTGTGATGCACTGGCTCACCGCAAAACCCCCGCCGCCCAAATTCGCTGAGGACAGCGGACGCTACAGTATCGGAATAAGAAAAGCTCGTTAGGGCGCCTTGTCCGCCTCGATGTCGATCGAGATCGTGACCTCTTCGCCGACTACCGCGGTGCCTTCGACCGCTTTGTTCCAGGTCAACCGATAGTCGCCGCGCTTGATCGGATCGGGCGTCACCTGCCAGCCGCTGATTTGACTGCCGCCCATCCCTTTTCCCTTGCCGAGGAACTTGACGTGCAACGTGATCTCCTTGGTCACGCCATGCATGGTGAGTTCGCCAACGATGTCGCCGCTATCGGCGCCGGTTTGCTTCACGTTCTTGCTCTTGAAAGTGATCGTCGGGTGCTTCGCGACATCGAAGAAATCGCCACTGCGCAGGTCCGCATCGCGTTTCTCATTCTTGGTATCGACGCTGGCGGCATCGATCGTGGCGGTGACGGAAGATTTTTCCGGATGATCGGGATCGACTTTGATCGTGCCTTCAAATTTTTTGAAGCTGCCGTTCACGTAACTGAAAAAATGCCGCACCTTGAAACTGATCGCCGAATGGACGGGATCGATCTTGTAGGTGTCTTCGGCCTGGGCGGTGAGGGTGGAACCGCAGAGCAAAGCGGCGGCGAGCGGGGACAAAGATTTTTTCATGGCTTCGTGACGCTAACGAGATGCCGCCGGCTGACTACAGATTTTGTCAGGGAAAAGGTTACGACAGGCCAAATTCACGAAGCGCGAGGCCAAACGACCGCGCGATCAGGGCAGCGGGATCACGTAGTTCGTTAGGATTCCCCTGGTCCGATCGAAGGTCCTGGCCGGTGTAGTCGTTGCATCGGTGACGAGAAACGCGATCCCGCCGACGCAAGGCGGGCCGACGTGCTTGAACTTCACCTGGCCCCGGGAGTTGGTCGTGCCGGAGACGATTTCATCGAGCCAATAGTCGTCCAGGAAATGGCCGGTAATCTTCACGCCCGCCAGCGGAGCGCCTGCCTCGTTCGTGACGGTCAACTGCGCCTGCGCCTGGGCACTTCCCTGATCGCAAAAGGCGGGGCCCTTGCCCTTCATCCGAATGCTGGTCACCTGGATGCAATTGCTGGTGCAGGGCTGAGCCGGAACCA
>JBDTOL010000142.1:0-19307 GCA_039933235.1 Spartobacteria bacterium
GCGGCGGTCACCAAACCAGCCGTGCCGGCGCCAATGACGACGACATTATACTTACTTGTTCCTTTGCTATCTTTCATAAAGTCATCAATCCCGCGCGATCAGTGAAAGATCGGTGGACATCCTTGGTTCCGTGCGTCCGGCGGTTCTCGGCGGCGAGACAGTTGGGCGCCACTCCCCGCAGGTAACGATAGGTCAGAGCGAAATCTGCCCAAGTGGTGCGCCACGGCCCGAAGCGTTGAAAGCGGCGCGCGGACGAAATCACGGGCGGTCGAAGCATCACCACTCGGCCTTCGCGCCGCAGGCGGCGGGAAAAATCGAGGTCCTCGAACAAATCGAATTCTTGGAAACCGCTCATCTTTTGAAACAGCTCAGCTCGAGCGAAAATGCCCTGGTCGCCCAAAAACCAGCCGGAGAGGCGCGCCCGAACTCCGGCCAACGCGCAAGTCACTCGAAGCAGTGACGAATGCGAATCGTAGCGGCGCGCGAATGCGCCGCCAACCACACGACGATCCTGCATCAGTCGCTCAATTTTTTCCAGAGCCTGCGCCGGCAGCAGCGTGTCGCCATGCAGGAAGAGGAGAACATCGCCCCGCGCTTGCTCTGCCCCGAGATTCATCTGCGCGGCTCGTTGCCGTCTGGCGCTGGGAACCACGCGCGCGCCGTGCGCGCTGGCGATGGTCGCAGTTTGGTCGTTACTGCCTGCGTCGATCACCACCACTTCGTGGCAGACATCGACCCCAGCTGCTGCGATCGCCTCGAGCGTCGCGGACAGATGTTGAGCTTCGTTGCTCGTGGGGATGATGACAGACGTCACCGTGAGTCTCTCAGCAAATTGCGCCCTTGTTCGGTAATCCAGTACGCGTGCAATCCGTTGCGCTCCGCATGCTCGACGCAACCCTGGCTCTCAAGAATTTCCAATTCTCCAAGAGCCCGCCTAACCGCCGCCGTAGACCCCGCCGGAAACGGGATCAAGCCGTCTTCGCGCGCCGATTTCAATAGCTGCAGTTGCATAGTCGTTACCAAAGTCATCATGCTGGGAGTTTTCACCCTCTACAGTGGGAGGTCCGACGAGAAAAGTTATTCCAGAGGGCAGTCACGAAGGTGGCTCGATGAACCGGATGCGGCCGGCTGCAGCTCTGAAGTTGTTTGAAGACCCTCATCTAAATGAAGTATGGGTTTATCCCAAGGACGGAACCGCTCCATCCTCTAAACCAGTCCGCCAATGCGCTGCAGAGGAAGATTTCCAAACACAAGAACTAGAGGACTTCCAACAGAAAACTGAAGACGCGGCAGTCCGCGCGCTTCGGCACGCCGAACCGCGGAACGACAAAGAACGCAACGCTATCGTTGAATGGGTTTCACTTCACATTATCAGGACCAAGAAGAGTCAGGATCAGTTTTTGCTTCAGCGCAGGACTTCAACCACGGATTTTACAGTGCGCTCGGGACCTGCCAAACGTCAAAAAATCAACTTTCTTTCAACCCAGGATTCGAGCGTGCCGAACGGTTGAGAAAGGCCCCCACCAGGAGGACCGGCCACCGGTCACCCCATCTTCTCTCTGTCGCCAGTAGGCGCACAGGGCCAACGCCGGGATGTCCACAGGTGTCACGCTCGTGGAACGAGGCCGCACCTCAATTGGAGCCTCTGAACAACCCGGCACCTTTCGCGCGACATCATAAAACGCTTCGATGGGTCTTCCGTCGTTGGATCGAGTCTCACCTCCAAATGGATTAAAGAGCAACATCTTGCCGGCCGCCGCTACCACCGGGTGGTTTTAGATTCGACGTCGAACTTGGAAAATCTAAAAGCTGTTCGACTGGAACCCCACAAGCGGCCCCCTTTACCCGCGACTATACGGGAAGCGGCTTAGCGGAAGGGTCGATTGGCATCCGACCGTTCTGCGCCTAGGACCAACCGCTTCTTGCTAAGAGGTGAATGTCGCTAACTTACCGACTGTGACGTTTGGCTGCGCCCCTTCTGGATATGTGGCCGGCGGAGAGATCGTCCGCAGACAGCACCAGACATCCCCGCACTTGTTGTCACTTAAGTTGTCATGTTGCCACCTTGACGCCAAATTCCCCAAGGAAGTGGAGGCGAGGGGAGTTGAACCCCTGTCCTAATCGCTGTCCCCGCGAGCTTCTACATGTTTAGCCGATGATTATTTTTAAATGGTCGGACGTTGCACCGGCACACGCCGTCCATCGAGCCACCACGAAATTCCTTCACCGTCCGGCGCGGTCACTCCGCCGTCCGATTAGCCTGCTGTCCATGTCCCGAGCCGTAGCAGGCGTCCAGCCCGGGACATCGCAGTCAATTAAGCCGCGAGAGCGAGATCTTGGTGATCTGCATTTATTTTTTTTGGTCCGGATTTTAACGAGGCCAACGAACCATCCTCGACATGCCGCCTGCGCTTCAAACAATCAGTCGAAACCAGTACGCCCCCGTTTTTTGGGAAGGCGTTAATCTAGCAAAAACGGCGGGAACTTCAAGACTGCGCTCTCCCCCCCGCCCTATAGCCGCTTTGCTGTGCGAAGCGAGGGCGCGGCTAACGATTACGGGGAGCGGATTTGGAGTGGGGAGGACTCTCCCGCGCTTCGCACAGCGAAGCGGCTACACCCAATCGCGGGCCGGCAGCCGAACTTATAGAACACATCAACCGGAAACAAACCTTATGGCCAAAGTATTGAAAGTCATCGAACTGCTCGCGCAGTCGGATAAAAGCTGGGAAGACGCCACCCAAAGCGCGGTCAAGGAAGCATCCAAAACGCTGCGGGGCATACGCTCGATTTACATCAAGAATTTCGAGGCGTCGGTCGAGAACGGCAAAGTGATGCAGTATCGGATCAACGCAAAAGTGAGCTTCGACCTCGATAGCGGGCGCGGCGACAAGGCCCGCCGCGGCAAGAAATAGAGCTGCCGGTTCCGCCCAGGATCAACCGGGGACGTGGTCTTTCAAATCGGTGCCGCCATCGGCTCGCGCACAGTGGGCGCAGCAAAAGATGCGATCCCCTTCCTGCAAATCGTGACCGATGACCCGGCAGCCGCAATGGTTGCACTTGGGAGCGAGCGCGTGGATGGCGCACTCGAAGCTGTCAAAGATGTGCTTTTCCCCTTCCATGATCACCTCGAAGGATTTCTCGTATTCGTTTCCGCAAACTTCACATTGAGCCATATCAATGCTTCGCGCCTGAGGACCGGCGTGGCCCTCATTTTGAAGGAGTTTTGGTTGCCTGTTCCACCCTTGAGTACATCTCGAAGTAGATCCTCTCGAGGGCTAAGGCAGGATCTTCCAGCATCATGCTCTCTTTGATCTTGCTCGCGTAGATCGGGAAAGAAAAAGGGGAGACAACCGGCAGCTCGCACAGCTTCCATTCGTAGCTCTGCACTTCATCCAGGTAATCATAAGCGGTCGTGGCATCGAGAAATGTATGGGTCGCCTGCCGGTACGCTTCCTCGACTAGCGGGTGATCGGGCTCGTGCTGCTCGAGCACGCGAAAGAGGACCTCGGAACTCCAGCTCAACTGCCGCGGCTTGCGTTCCCGCCCCGGTAGATTTCGCGGCACCATCAAACCCGTTTGCGCCACCCCGCGAAACTGCCATTTCACCAGCTCGGAACCGCGCAACGCCGCGCGCAGATCTTCCTCTGCCTCTGCGCGCCGAAAGCAACCCTTCCACTGCGCCAGCGGCAACTCCTGGAACCGGCGCAGCGTCAGCAGAAAGCCGTAGTCATCGATCGTGACGAGCGCATTGCCGCCGATCCGCTCCTGCACCCGCCAGGCCACGATGCGCGAGAGCGCGTCATTCGCGCTCCGCCCGATCAGCGCGTGGAAAAAGTAATGCGAGTGGTCCCCTTCCCGGTAAAGCTCGATCAGCAGTTTTCGGCCAAACGGTATCTCCGAGAGGGTGGCCTGAGCGCGGAAGAATTCCACCATCGGCTGCGCGTTGGAGAGCGAGATCTGATACGTCTCGACCAGCCAGTCGACTGCCTCGGAATCGGAGCCCGTCTCCAGCCGCGCCGCCAGATCGCCGCGCAACTCGCGCACCGCATTCGCCAATCCAGAGGTCAGCGGCATCTTCGCCGCGTTCCAGCGCGGGATCGTCGGGAGCTGGCCATCCGCCCTTTCGACCTGCACCTCGTGGACGCCGGTATCGATCAGCCTAACGACCCGGCCGCCCAGCACAAAGAGATCGCCGATCTGCAGCTGCTTGATAAAGCCTTCTTCGACCGAGCCGAGGCGCCTTCGCCCCAGCAGCACACTGACGAATCCCTCCGAGACAATCGTACCGATGTTGAGGAGGAATTCGCGCGCCACCTTCGGATGGGCCAGCGCAATCTTCCCCTCCTCGAGCACGATCTTGCCGAAGAGGCCGGCGTATTGCCTCTGCAACGAGGCGCCACCACCGCTCAAATACTCCAGCACATCATCGAATTCCTCCCGCTCCAGCGCCCGATAGGGATAGGCGCGCCGGACGATTGCAAATGCTTCCTCGACCGCGATCGGCGCGAGCGCCGCCATGCCCACGATATGCTGCGCCAGGACATCGTTAGGCTGTTCCAAGACCTTGATCTGATCGAGCGCGCCCTGCCGCACCAGAAACGCGGTCGCGGTCGCTTCGACCAGGTCGTTGATGTTCGTCGCCACGAGCACCCCGTGGCTGCTCTTGTTCAATGAGTGGCCGGAACGCCCGATCCTCTGAATGGCGCGCGAGACGCCTTTCGGCGTCGCCACCATCACGACCAGGTCGACCGCGCCGATATCGATCCCCAGCTCGAGGCTGGTCGAGCAGACGACGGCGCGCAGTTCGCCGTCCTTCAGCCGATCCTCCACCTCGAGTCGCACACTCCGGTCGAGGGAGGCGTGGTGCGTCTCAATCCGATCGGCCAGCTCGGGCAGGAGTTCCCTCAGGCGCAACCCGATCTGTTCCGCAGCGGAGCGGACATTGGTGAAAACGAGCACGGATTGGCGGGACCGAATCAGATCCGCCAGCTCCGCATAGAGCCGCACACCGGTGTGGCCCGCGGGCGGGTATGGCTTGCGGCGAATCGGCGAAAACACTTCGACGATAGATTCCTTTTCCACCGTCGCCTGCGCGATGCGGCAGGGTCGATCGTCCCCCGCGAGGAATCTTGCGAGTAGATCAAGCGGCGCCGCCGTGGCCGACAACCCGACGCGGCAGATAGCGCTGCTCTCGCCGCTTCGCTGTGCCAAGCGCGGACGAGACACCGCGGCGGAAGCGGGCCCCTCATCTGCCGCAACGCTTATGCCCGCGCCTCCTACAGGAAGGCGGCGGCTACAATGCTCTTCCAGACGTTCGAGCGAGAGCGCCAAATCCACCCCCCGTTTGTTGCCGGCAAAAGAATGCAGCTCGTCGACAATCACGAAGCGGCAACTCGCAAGGTGCGCTGCGTAACCTTCCTGCGCCAGCATGACCGCGAGGCTCTCCGGCGTTGTCACGAGAAAATGCGACGGTTTGCGCCGGAAGCGGGCCCGCTCGCTCGACGTCGTATCGCCCGTGCGCACATGCAAGAGGAGCTCCTTTTCCAGCCCCATCCCGACGATCGGCGCGCGCAGGTTCTTCCCTATATCGTAGGTGAGCGCGCGGAGCGGCGAGACGTAAAGGCAATGCACGCCGAGCGAGAGGGTGCCCGCGTCGAGCTGGCGCAAAAGGTAATCGAAGATCCCGAGGAAACCGGCGAGGGTTTTGCCGCTCCCAGTCGGCGAGGTGAGCAGGATAGAGCGTTGCTCGAGGATGGAGGGAACGCAGCGCAGCTGCGCGTCAGTGAATCTGCCGAACGTGGTGCGAAACCACTGTGCAAGGCGTGGGTGCAAACGCTGGAAGAGCTCTTGGTTCGTCATGACGCCTTCCGATCGCACCCGGTAATCTCGCCGGGCGTCTGCCCCGCGCCAGCTTTCGGTCCGGGGACGGCGAATTGCGCACGGGGTTGGGCCCCCATAAGAATAGAAGCGTGATCATTCTCGCCGCCGTGCACAAACATAGCGAATCGGTTTTCGCCCTGCGCATCTTCTTCAGCGTCTGTCTCGCGCTGGTGCTCCTGGCCGGCGTCTCCATCTTTCGCGCCCGGAAACGGCTCTTCGACCAAGACCCGGAAGTGGTAGGTGATCACTGGGCGGCGCGCAATTTGCGCCTCTGGCAGGTAATCCTGGTCTGGCTGCTCGCGGTCGACCTCCTCGTGACCATGCTTTGGCGGCTCTAGGGGAAGCACTTGTGTTTCGCCTTAACTGAACGACATTAGGCAAGTTTCTGCGCTTTCCTGGGGAATCTTCCATACCCCTCTCAACTGACGAATCCCTTTCCCGAGACGCTGACTCTTTTGGTCTGACTCTTATGAATAATCTTCTCATTAAAGCCGCCTCCGAAGTGATCACGGAACCCAAGATGCTGATCAACGTCATCTCCCGCCGCGTGCGCCAGCTTGCCTTTGGGCATCGCCCGCTCGTCGCTTGCGCGCCCGGGACCGGTCTGGCCGATGTGGCTTTGACCGAAGTCATCGAACGGAAACTGACCTTTGAGGCAGAGCCCGTGATCGCCGAAGTCGTCGAAGCGGTTGTGCTCCCCTTTCCAAGCAAGACAAAGAGCCGCAAAAAAGCGGCCTAGGCTTTCTTCCCCTAACGATCCCGATTGACCGGGAAGTGCTTGTTCTTGAGCTTCTCCGGGACGCGTTGCGTTCTCTCCGCCTCGATCTCTTCGGTGGCCGCACCTAACGCTTCGTAGGCTTCCCTGTTCTTCTTCGCCCGGCACATGTAGGCGGTGGCGTGCGCGAGCGGGATGCGCGCTTCCGGCATCCCCACGAACTCGACTGCCTGTTGCGTCGCAATGGCCAGCGGCAGCGCCTCTGCGTCGGCCAGGCCGACGTCTTCACTCGCGAAGATCACGATGCGCCGTGCGATAAAGCGAAAGTCTTCGCCAGCGTGCAGCATCTTGGCCAGCCAGTAGATCGCCCCCTTTTCATCCGAAGCGCGCATGCTCTTGATGAACGCGCTGATCGTGTCGTAGTGCGCATCGCCCGCCCGATCATATACGACCGCCTTGGTCTGGATGCTTTCCTCCGCCACCTGCAGGCTGAAATGGACGGTTCCCTTCTTGCCCGGCGGCGTGGTCAGGACACCGATTTCGAGCGCATTTAAACATTTGCGGGCGTCGCCGTCGCTCAGCTTGGCGAGATGGCGCCTCGCTTCGGCATCCATTTTCACCCGATGACTCCCCAGGCCGCGCTCCTCGTCCTGCAGCGCCCGGTCGATCAGCTGCTCCAGCTGCTCTACGCCTAACGACTCGAGCTGAAAAACCTGCGAGCGCGAAACCAGTGCGCTGTTCACGTAGAAAAACGGGTTGTAGGTCGTCGCGCCGATCAGTCGCAGGTTCCCGCTCTCCACGTCCGGGAGCAGGATGTCCTGCTGCACCTTATTAAAATGATGAATCTCATCGACGAAGAGGATCGTCTTCTGCCCCGAAGTGCGCAGCCGGTTCGCCGCCGCCGCCACCACCTTGCGCATCTCGGCCACGTTGCTCTCCACCCCGCTCAGCCGGACGAATTTCGACTCCGTCATCGCGGCAATAATCTGCGCCAGCGTCGTCTTCCCCGTCCCGGGCGGGCCGGAAAGGATGACCGAGGGCAAACGGTCCGCCTCGATCGCGCGGCGGAGCAGCTTTCCCGGGGCGAGAATGTGTTCCTGCCCGACGAATTCCTCGAGTAGGCGCGGCCGCATTCGGCTGGCCAGCGGCGCAGCCGAATTGGCCTGCGTTTCCGCCTCATCTTCCGCCGGGCTGAAGAGATCCTGCACCGCGCAGGATACCGAACTTCGCCCCAGTTTGCCAACGGCTTGACCTGCGGCGCTGCCTCCGTCATTCTCTCTGGCGGTGAAACGCATTCTCGTTCCGATCGATTTCTCTCCCGCAATGGAAGGCGTTCTTGAACATGCACGGGAGCTGGCCCGCGCCTTCCAGGCCGAACTGCATCTCGTCCACGTTCGCGAGATTTCCGCAGTTCCGATCTTTCCCGCCGCCACCATTGGCTACCCGGGAATCGGCATGCCGGAGATGGGGCTCGCCGGCGGCATGCCGATGGAGGCGGCGATGTATCAGCCGACGGACGTGCCTAACGACAAAAAGGAAACTCCTCTTGAAACCCTCCAGGCCGAACTGACCCGCGCCGGCCTCCGGGTCGTCGCCCATGAGCGGGAGGGCGCAGTGGTCGAAGAAATTCTGCGGTCAGCGCAGGAGACCTCGGCCGATCTTGTCGTGATGGGCTCCCACGGCCACGGCTCGGTTTATAATCTGCTCGTCGGAAGCGTGACCGAAGGCGTCCTGAAAGCAGGGAAAAACGCGGTCCTGCTCGTGCCCGCGCCCGACGCGAGAAAATAAACCGGTTCGCCTTGCGCGGCCCCACATCTGCTCGAATCGTGTCCGCACGATGCAGACGCTCCGACTTTCTTTCGCCATCGCCATTCTGGCCTGGACCAGTCTGACGAACGCGGCCTCGCTCCCCTTCGACACGGTCTTCCGGGGCCGCGAGAAATTCGATTACCTCGTCCAGCAGGCCCGGGAGAACGATTGGAAATCGCTCCGCATCGGAGACCGCACCGCGGCGGTTGGGCACGCCCTCGTCGGGACGCGCTACAAATCGTTTACCCTGGAAATCGACGACCAGATCGAGGCGCCCTCCGCAAATTTTCTCGGGATGGATTGCTGGACCTTCTTCGAGATCTCACTCGGGTTCGCGCGCATGTTGGACGATCCGGAAGTGAAGTGGACACCGGAGCGTTTCCTCGGATACATCGAACTCGATCGCTACCGGGGCGGTGAATGCACGGGCGAATATCTTTCGCGTCTCCATTACCTCGAAGATTGGCTGGCAGATAACGACCGGCGCGGCTTGGTCAGCGATCTCACTCGTCAGCTTGGCGGAGAGCGTGCCAATCACGCGGCCCACGAAATGACCTACGGCTGGCGGCATTATCGCTACTTGAAAGCGAATCCCGCGCTCCTCGAACCGCTCGGCCGGATGGAGGCCAAGGTGAGCGCCCGCCCGCTTTATCAGATCCCGAAAAACCGCGTGGCCCGGATCGAATCCAAACTCAAAAGTGGTGACATTATCGGGATCGTCTCACGCGATCGCCCTGGGCTCTACTCGACAGCGCACGTCGGCCTCGCCTATCGAACGAACGACGGCGTCCTTCATTTTATGCACGCTTCTTCGCCGCGAAACTACGGCAAGGTGGTGGTCGACTCGCGACTCTCGAGCTATCTCGCGCGTTATCGGAGTGATAGCGGGATCCTGGTCGCCCGGCCCCTGCGCTAGTGGTCATAGTCGGGCATCTCCCGCACGAGACGCGCCAGGCGCTCGACCGCTTCCTCGGCATCGACCCCGACTGCCTCCAAAGTAGCGACCGCGCCGCGCTCCAGGTTCGCGCGCATCACGTCGATCAACTGCAAGGCGGAAAAGCGCCCGGCCTTGGTCACGATCGTGATCTCGGAACGAAAGGAGTTGGCCCGGCGAACAAACTCCGCGGCGGGCCGGGCGTGCAGGCCCAGGTCGTTCACGATCGTGATCTCGCGGGAGGCGCGAAGCGTCGGCTGGGCGCGGCCTTTTTCCATCGTTGTCTACTGGCTCGTGCCCCAGCGGCGATGCAACCAGCGCTCGACCGGTGCGAAAAAAGTCTTATCCGCCGCCAGACCGATCAGAACGATGACGAACATGATCGCGATGACCTGATCCATCGCGTTTAGCTCGCGACCGTAATGCAGCAACTGGCCGAGGCCGAACCCGGAAAGGATCGTAACAAAGATCTCGGCTGCCATGAGTGAGCGCCAGGCAAAGGCCCAGCCCTGTTTCATACCGCTCACGATGAAGGGCAGCGCCGCCGGCAGGATCACCTTGAGCCACATGTGAAGGTTCTTCGATCCCATGGAGAGGGCCGCACGGCGATAGATCGGCGGGACGTGGCGCACGCCGGTGTCGGTCGCGATGACGACCGACCAGAGCGTTCCCATAACAACGACGAAAAGCATGGCGGCTTCACTTTGCCCAAACCAAAGCAGGGCCAGCGGCACCCAGCAAACGCTAGGCAGCGTCTGCAAACCCAGGGCAAGCGTCCCTATGGTGTCGTGCAGGATGGTCCAGCGCGCCGTGAGCAGGCCGAGCGGGATGCCGCCGATCAGCCCGATGAGGTAGCCGATCAACAGGCGTTTGAGCGTGACCACGATCGCTTCCCAGAGGCTGCCGTCGGCGGCGGCGGACTGGATATAGTCCGCCACTTTTAGCGGCGACGGCAAAAGCACCGGCGACCAGATCCGAGCCCGCACCGCCAGATACCAGAGCAGAACCAAGCCGGCAAAGAAGAGCACGGAAAAGAGAAAACGTTTCATTCCGCCACCTCCCCGTTGCTTTCCTTAAAGCCCTTTAGAGAGCGCATGATCCGACTGGCGTATTCGGCCAAGTCGGTGCTGTTGATGTCACGCGGCCGCGGCAGCTTGATCAGAAACTCCTCCCGAATGCGGCCAGGGTGCGGGGAAAAGAGGAGGACCCGATCACCGAGGCAGGCGGCCTCGCGCACGTTGTGCGTCACGAAGATGATGGTCTTGCGCCGGGCTGCCCAGATCTTCTGAAGATCGCCGTAAAGCTGCTCGCGAGTCAGCGCGTCGAGCGCCGCGAACGGTTCGTCCATCAGCAGCATGCGGGGGTTGGGCGCGAGCGCCCGGGCCAACGCGACCCGCTGCTTCATGCCGCCCGAGAGCTCGTGGATGTTGGCGCGCTCAAATCGGCTCAGGCCGACCAACTCGAGGTAATATCTCGCGACGTCCTTGCGGTCTTTACTCGTTAGGTTGGGTTTCATCTTGAGACCGAAGAGGACGTTCCCGAGTACATCGAGCCAGGGAAAAAGCGCGGATTCCTGGAACATCACGAGACGTTCCCGGCCCGGCCCCGTCACTTCCCGGCCGTCCGCTGAGACGGTACCTCCATCCGGTTTCTCGAGCCCGGCGATGATATTGAGGAGAGTCGATTTACCGCAGCCGCTCGCGCCGACCAGACAGACGAACTCGCCCTCGTCCACCTTCAGGCTCACGCGGTCGAGCGCCTGCACGGCGCCTGTCCGGGTTTGGAAGGTCTTCGATACTTCCGACACCGTCAGTTTGCTCGGCTTGATTAGCTCGAGCTCCTCGAGGACGGACGGACTGGCGCTCGCGGGCAGATCCACGTTGGGCAGCGGTGTCATCGGATTCCTACGGCTTCACCAGGAGCTTCGAGGTGTCGGCCGATCCCTTGAAAAAACCAGCGTCACGTCCGTCCTGCACCGCTTTCTTCACCAGTTCGGAGGACACTTCGGTCGTAAACTTGATCCGTTGCCACGCTTTTGCGATCGACTCCGGAGGAAGCGCCGCTTTCGTTTCCTCTTTCAGTTCCGCCGCCAGGATCTTTTTCGCCTCCGCGGGATTCGCCTGGATCCATTGCGTCAGCTCGGCGTTGGCCGCCGCGATTTTGGAGGCCATGTCGCGATGCTGCTCGAGAAATTTTGCGCTCGAAACGAGCCAGGTCGTCAGCACCTGGGTATCGTCGAGAAACACTTTTCCGTTCCCTTCCCGTTCGAGCCGGGTTACCCAGGGTTCGACGGTCCAGACGGCGTCCACCTGCTTCGACTGGAAGGCCCCCAGCTGATCTGGATTCGCCACCGGCAAGACCTTTATGTCGCCCCCGATGAGCGTCACTTTGAAGCCCTGCGCTTTGAGCCAGGCGCGACAGGAAATGTCCTGCGTATTTCCCAACTGTGGGGTGGCGATGGTCTTGCCCCGGAAGTCCGCCGGCGCCTTGATCGGTCCATCTGCCCTAACGACTAAAGCAGCCCCGCCGTCGGCCGCGCCCGAGATGACGCGGATCTCCTCCCCCTCCGATTTGAAATACGCATTCAAGGCCGGGCCCTGCCCCACGTAGGTCAGGTCGAGTGAGCCTGCGAAAATCGCCTCCATCGCCGAGGGGCCGGCATTGTAGGTAAACCATTGGATCTCGACATTCGGCCCCAGGCGTTGCTCAAACCACCCCTTGCCCTGCCGGGATAGCCCATGCGCAATAACCCCCTGCGCGTGGGTGATGTTGGGGAAATGCCCAAATCGGATCGTGGCCTTGTTGTCTCCGTGAGCGAGGGTCGCCAGAAGAAGCGAAAGGATGGCTGCGATAGTTCTTACCATATTGTTGTCCTGTTAGTTGGGTTTGGTTAGTAAATGAAGGTGGTCATGACATAGCCAAAATCGGCGTCGGATGAGGCGCCGGTATCCGCGAGGTAAGGACCAGCGAAAAAGTGAGTGTAGCCAACCTGGACCTTAATGTTTCGGTTCAGCTCGTAAGTCGCGATAAGGTCAAGCTCTTCGCCGGCACGGTTGCGCGCCCCGATGGTTCTCACGTCCTGTCCGTCGGGCGTCTTCGTCCGCAGGATGGAAATACCGTTGGAGCGATACCAGTAGTCGTGAGTGTCAGCGAGCCAAAAGGCGTGAAAGTCGAACTCCAACTCCAGATTCTTGCATGGCTTGGCATTTACCTGGAGACGAAGGTCATGGAGGTTGCGCCAGCTGAACTCATCCATAATGCCGTATTTATCGTGGTTCGACGGGAAGAGGTTCTGGAAGCTTTCCGAGTTCTGGTCCGTCGCGCTGCTGTCACCTGAGGCGTAGTCATATTCGAGGCCGACGCGCGGTTTCCAGAGAAGCCGTTCGGCTGTGTATCCGCCGGCGACGTTTAAGGCCAGGGCGCTCAGGTCGGAGCGGGCGGACTTAAGATTACTTGCGTAGACATCTCCATTCTCGTAGGCCAGCTCCACGTTGTAATCCCATCCATGCAACGAGTCGGGTTTTGACTTTATCCTCGCGCCCAAAGTCACGAAGCGGGCCGCGGGGCCGTTCCATGTCCCCTGCGGGTTTATCGTATTGGTCGGATCAAGGGTTGATTGATTGCCGTCCTTTCGACGATAGAAGACGTAAAGATCCGTCGTCTGCTGCGGAACAAGCGTGGTGGAAAAGTATCCGCCGAAAAAGTTATCCTTCGGATCACTCGTATCGAAAACGTGCCGCTCGATCTGCACCGGACGCATGGCGAAACCTTCCACCCAGTAACGGGGCTCCTCGAAGCGGAGACGGATCGCATCGAAGGTGCGGCCAAAGTTTCCCCATCTGGAATCAGCGACCAGGCGACCGTCACCGTAGGTGATAGCCTGGCGACCCACCGTAAGGAGAAGAGGGTATCGCTTTGTATCCCCCAGCGCGACGTAGCCTTGGCGGAGGTCGAAGGTATCGTCCCCCTCAGCCCCACGGACGCCGGGAATGTTAGGTCGTTTGGAGTAGGCTTCCCGCGAGTCCTGGGTCTGGCCGTAGAGCTTCAACCACGAGATCGGCTTGAAGGCCACTCCAAAGCGAAACCGGTTCGCCAGCCAGGCATCGTCGTTCACATCGCGAACCGCTGAATTGAAATCGCGAGTGTTATTGGCAACCTCGACGCGGGTCCGTTCTTCGACGTCGATCACTAAACGCCCATTCCAAAAGCTCAGAAGATTTGCGTCCACCTTCTTGGTGAGCGGGACCGCCGGGCTGGTGGCGAGGACAGCTTCGTTTCCTCCCTGCACCTTGAGACAAATGAAGATAAGCAGCGCAACGGCGACGCAGATCGGGGAGATGGCTGGAAAACGGTGACTCCAACCGGGACCGGTCCTCAATGGCCCAGTCGACGCCTGTTTTTCGCGCATCTTTGATCCGCCAACCAACATCACCGTTTTCATGATCGCGAAGACTTCGAATCCGCCAGCCGGACGAGATCGTTCAGGCCGAAAGAGTGGCGCGCAAAGGGCACCGGAACCTTGTCCCGCCGCATCTTGCGCAGCGTAATCTCGACGATTTGCGCGAGCGTGGAGCGATCCAGGATACGTGCAATCGCGTTGCGCACGTCGAGCATCAGCATGCGCAGACCGCAATGCGCCTCGTCGGGACAGGTGCAGCGCTCGTAGGCGCTCTGGCTGACACAGGCGATCGGAGCCAGCGGACCGTCGAGCAACCGGATGACCGCACCCAGCTTGATTCTTGCGGCCGGCTTCGCCAATGCATAGCCGCCGAGCTTGCCGCGCTTCGTCTCAACGTAGCCGGCCTGGCGCAGCTGAGTCAGGATTTGCTCGAGGAACTTGATCGGCAGTTTCTCTTTCGCAGCCAGCTCGCTGACCTGGAGGATAGGTCGTCCCAGCTCCCGGGCGATGCCGAGGTCGATCAGGGCACGCAAAGCGTACTCGCTTCGTTTCGAAAGGTTCATCGCTGATCGGGCAAGGCGCGGGTGGTCCCCCACCCAATCACTTCTGGGGAGAACGGGATGGGAGAATCCCATGTCCCTCCGGTCGCCCTTTGCCGTAGGGTGAGAAGGGGGATAACGAGAGCCGCGACCGGCAATGCCGCCGCCCAGAAAAGGATCGATCCGGCGACCAGGCAAACTTCAATCAGGACTGTTTTCATAATCTCTAGTCGCTTAGTATGGATTAAAACTCTACTAGTTCAGTAGAGATGGCAAGAAAGTTTTGTGAAAAAAATTTCGGGGCCCCGTCTACGAGAGAAAAATCCAGGCACATCCCCTAACGAACTGCATCCCCGACGCGGCGGTTCAGACGAGCGCGCGCGCGGTTGGACTCGTCGGCAGCGTCACGATGAAACTCGCCCCGCGGCCCAGCCCGGCGCTCTCCGCATGAATGCGGCCGCCGTGCACTTCCACGATCGCCTTGCTGATGGCGAGTCCCAGGCCGAGGCCCTCGCGGCGCTCGCCTCCCTGTTCGAAGGCGTTGAATATCTTCTCCAGATTCTCCGCCGGAATCCCCGCTCCGCGGTCGCTTACGGTTATCCTGATAAATCCCTCATCGCGATTTTCCGATTGCACGAAGATCCGTCCCTCGGGCTCGCTGAATTTGCAGGCGTTGCGGAGCAGGTTCCAGAAAACCTGCTGCAAGCGCGCGGGATCGGCGTGCAGCTGATGGTCCCCTGCCCTGAGGTCCAGTTCGAAGGCCAGACCTGGCGAGCCCTCCCCTTCCTGCACAATCTCGATCGCGTGACGCAGGGCCTGGTGCGCGTCCGTCTCCTGTAACTGGAGACGGAGCTTGCCGCGGCTGATCCGGGTGAGATCGAGCAGGTCGTCGATCAGGCGCGCTTCCAGCTCCACGTTGCGGACGATCATGCGCAGGCCATCCCTCACATCCTCCGGCAGAGCGTAGTCGTGCAACATGCCGCCCGCCCACATCAACACCGGGGTAAGGGGGGTGCGCAGTTCGTGGCTGAGCGTGGCAAGGAAGCGGTCTTTTGCCGCATTAGCCGCTTCCGCGACTTCCTTCTGTTGCTGCAGCTCGTTTGCGATCTGGCGCCGCTCGATGAAATAGGCAATCTGGCTGCCTAACGAATTGACAAGCTGGAGCAGGTCCTCGTCCGGCTGCACGGGTGCAGGACTGAAAAGTTCAATCACGCCTTTCATCCGCTCGGCCGCCACCAGTGGGAAAGCGAAGGCGCCGGCCAGTCCGGCCGCAGCGGCGGCACCGGCCCGGGGGAATTCAGCGTCCCGCTTTACATCAGCGATCCAGACTGGTTTTTCGGTCTGGGCGACGCGTCCGGGAAGGCCCTCTCCGATCGGGAAAACTCTCGCGAATGAAACATCCGCAAACGTTTCCAATGCAGGAAGCGGGAGATGCCAGACCGAATGACAGCGCAAGAGACCTTCGTTCGGCTCGACCAGCCAGAGCGAGCCGAAGGTCCAGTTCCCGCTTTCGGCGATCGTCTGGATGATCTGAAGGGCGGCATCCTCGATTCTCCAGGAGCCGGCTAGCAGACTCGCTACCGCGTATTGCGCCGTGCGCCGCCGGTCCGATCGATCGCGCTCGGTGATATCGCGCAGGTAAGCCGTGAAAACCGGTTCCCCCGCGAGACGAAACGCGGTGATAGCCAGTTCAACGAGCAGTTCACGGCCCTCGGCGTGCAAGCCCGCGATCTCGATCCGCTTTCCCAAGACGGGGCCTTTGCCCGTCTCGAGATAACGGGCCAGACCCTTGCGATGACGTTCCCGCAGCGCCGGTGGGATGATCAATTCAGCCAGCTCGCGCCCGACCGCCTCGGCCCGGGTGAAACCAAAGGTGCGCTCCGCGGCAGGATTCCACTCCTGCACGATCCCCTCCGCGTCCATCGTGATGATGCAATCGAGCGCCGACTCGAGAATGGCGCGATTCAGCTCGTCAAAGCCGCTGTCGTTAGGAGACGGACGCTGGTCTGGTACTGCCACGGGTAAATAATCTATCGAGCGTCCTTAAGCAGGACCAAGGCCAGGCGGAGTGTAACCGGGATAGCCAAAGCGCGGGTCTAATTTGCGCATTGCAGCAGCCGCGCGCTCCTGGTCGTCCGGCGAAAGGTAATCCGCAAAGCCGCCGATCTTGCCCCGGCGGACCTTGAATGATTCCGGATCGCGCGCATCGCCGGCTCGGAGAATCTTCGAGTCGAAGGCGCCAGCACTTTCCAGTTTCTTCATCTGCCCGAAATCGGAAAACTCCAGAGCCCGGGCAAAGGCGACCTCCGGCACGGAATCTTGGCGGAGGACCTGCAGGAGCGCACGGAAACCGGGCGCCGGATTCTCTCGCAGGCTTTCATAGCGCAGGAGGAGAAAATCGGGCCGGGTCGACCATTCGATCAGCCAGCTGTTCATCACTTCGACCATCGACGCGATCCCAAAGCGCGGATCGCGCAACAGCTCAGAGACCCTCATCTGCTTGAGTTCGTTGGGGGTTTCCTTCGTCCGCCGGGTGAGCTGGATGTAAAGGGAAACGAAGGCGTCCCGCGGATCGCGCGCGAGCAGGATAACCGGGCAGCGCTTGCGTTCCCGCTGCGGGATCAGGTATTTCCCGCGCACCTTGTCCCACCGGTCGGCCTTGGTCCGCTGCTCAAACAGATCGTGGGTATAGACAATGCGCGGGACGCCCTCAAACTGCTCCGGCTCGAGGGTGAAAGGTTGCCCGATCTTTTCGCAGAAGTAGGCGCAAAGAAATGTGCGCACCCAGGTGCGGCCGCTCTTGGGAATCGAGACGACGATTGCGTCGCCGCCGGAGAGTTGGCGCGCGCGTCCGCTCAGGTTCCACCGCACGAGTCGCTTCATGTGAGGTCGATCACGCTCTCCTTCGCTGTCGCCAGGGCGCGCCGGAGTCGGGCCCGACCGACCGCGCGGCGCAGGCGCCGCTGCCAGGGCCGCCCCGCATCCACTGGCCGGAAAAACGGCTCGATCTGCACGCCATGCGCGCCGCAGAGCGCGATCGCTTCCGGCATCCAGAGACTGCGCGAGATGGCCGACATGAGATAGCGGATCGGGGCATTCTCGCGGCTGCAGTAGGATAGAATCTGCATTTCCCGGGTGCGATCGCTGCCGCGCGCCTCGAAATTCCACGCCGTCTCCCCCTCGCGCAGGATCGACTGGAGCGCGTTCCGTTTCCAGAGCGTGACCTGGCAGCGCGTCCGCCCGTCGGAAGCGCGCGGCACGATGCCGTAACGCTCGTTCAACGGTTGAAAGGCTGCGTCGAACTTGGAACGCGAACGGAAGCAGAGCGAGTCCGCGCCCATTTCCATCACCTCGGTAAAATCACGTGCCAACTGGGCGCGCTCGACCGGCGCAGTGAGGAAGTAATCCTCCTGGAAATAGAGGATATAGGGATGCCTGATCTGCTCCAGCGCCAGGATCAGATTACTCGACCAGCCGCGATCCTCACCGACCCGAATCGGGCGCAGCCAGGTCGAACGAACCGCGATCTGATTGGTGAGAAGCCACACTTCGAACGGGCAATCGCCCCAGAACTTTTCCAAGAACGCGTGGAACGGGCGCCAGGCATCGAAGAACGCGTCGCAACTAGAGACGACGACCGCGACGGAGCTCTTGAAATCGTTCAGCTCCGCCATGCAGGATTCGTCTCGCACACTGGCGCCACGAGCAAGGTTTTTCGTAGGTTATCCCGAAAGCCGCCGAGCCTAACGACACCCTCGTGCTCGAGGACGAGCAGGAGCAGGACGGAGGGGAGAAATAAAAGAGGGCGGACCTTGCGATCCGCCCTCCCTTTCCACTGAGCAAAGCTTCTCCCTAGCTATTTACTCTGCGAAACTACTTCGTTCAGCTTGAAGATCGGCAGGAACATCGCGATCACGATGCCGCCCACGATCACGCCGAGGAACACAATCAACAACGGTTCGATCAGGGAGGTGAGCGCATCGAGCAGTGCTTCGATTTCTTCGTCCCAGAAGTCAGCCATCTTTTCCAACATCGTGTCAATGCGGCCGGTCGATTCGCCGGCCGCGACCATGCGCAGCATCATCGGCGGAAAAATCTTTTTCTTCGAGAGTGCGACCGAGAGGTTGTCGCCCTTCTCCACGTCGGCGCTCACTCCCTTGATGCTCTCCTCGACCACGTGGTTGCCGGACGTGCCGCCCACGATGTCGAGCACTTCGAGAATCGGCACACCGCTGCGAATCAACTGCGCAAAGGTACGGGCGAAACGCGACATGCAGATCTTGTGGATGAGCGGTCCGAAGACCGGGAGCTTGAGCTTCCAGCGGTCGGTCAATTGCCGGCCGCGGGTCGAGCGCACGAAGGCGCGTAGCCCGAAGATGGTGCCGGCGATGCCGAGGATCATGAAATACCATTTCGCCCGGATGAAGTCGCTCAGATCGATCAGGAACTGGGTTGGAGCCGGCAGTTTGGCGCCGAAATCCTTGAAGATTTCGCCAAAGACCGGGACGACCCGGACGATCAGGAAAGTCGTGATCAAAAAGGCGATGCTGATCACGATGACCGGGTAGGTCATGGCCGATTTCACCTTCTTGCGCAGGCGCGCGCTGGCTTCGAGGAAGCCGGCCAGCCGGTCGAGAATTTCCGAGAGCAAACCGCCCGCTTCACCGGCTTTCACCATGCTAATGAAG
Source organism: Spartobacteria bacterium (assembly GCA_039933235.1). Taxonomy (GTDB): domain Bacteria; phylum Verrucomicrobiota; class Verrucomicrobiia; order Chthoniobacterales; family UBA10450; genus Palsa-1392. Next base: position 18,965 of record JBDTOL010000142.1, read on the forward strand.
AGACGATTGAAGACGCGCGGATGTTTGGCGATCGATTCGTTAAAGGTTTCACCGCCCTGCACCCGGGAAGTCACATCGCTGATGACGGTGCGCAGATTCTTCTGCCGCTTCACGTCGCACTGCTCATAGAGAGCGGTCAATGCCTGAGTGAGCGAGATGCCGGCCTCGATCATGGTCGCGAGTTGCCGGGTGAAGAGAACCAGATCGGTCTCTTTGACCGTCCAGACTTTGTTTTTCGAACGGGAAGCAGCAGCTTTTTGCTGCAGGGAAAGCACCATGAGCCCGCGACTCATGAGACTAGTGACAGCGTTGTCCTCGTTGATCGCGTCCTGGATACCGTTTA
>JBDTOL010000143.1:0-5558 GCA_039933235.1 Spartobacteria bacterium
CTGGCGAAACATCTGCTTCGGGCCCGGGTTTTGGCCGGCACTGCGTGATGCACCGCGCGTAGGAGTCGGTGAAGAGCTCGTCGCCAACGCCGCTTCCGCACCGCCGGTTCCCGCCACCACGAGTGCCACGACGAGCGCGATCAGGACACCGTTGGCTTGCCGAATTTTCGTGCCTGCGAACGAGGAACACGTCGCGGTCGCGAGACTACCCGTCGCTTTCAGCGCGCGGCTAATCCGAAGGCGAAGAGCGGGAGCCCACCGATCGACGAAATCGGCTCACGGCTGCCGTCGAACTGCCGGACGCGGAACCCGACGATCTCGTGCGTTCCCGAGTTCAACGCATAGAGAAAACGGCTGCGATCCTTCAAGGCAGCGTCGATCGGCACACTATCCACGCCGGCCTGGGTGCCCCAATCGGCGTCCAGCGGGATGAGCTGCCCATCCTTCGCAATCCCGGAGCCGGTGATCATCCCGCTGCCGGTATTGGTGGGGTAAATGTAGCGCCGGAATCTGTGATACGATCCAAGGGCGCCGTTTCGATCGTCGGCACCGCCGGATCTATTGCGATAAGGTCGCCGCTCCTGTTTAGGACGTAGTCGGAGCTCGTGCCAAGGTCGGGCTCGCCGCCGAAGTCTCCAAGACAATGAGGTAATCCTGCACGCTGAAGTCGAGACGCAGCTGCCAGCACGGGAGTCTGGCGGCGCAACGTTCGCGAGGAATTCCCCCCGCCCCTTTGTTCGATCAGCGGCGGCGTGCTAAGTTACTGCGCTCGCGCGCCCCTTGCGCCTGTCGCGGCATCGATCATGAAAAAGCTTTTGCTCCTTCTCGCCGTTCTCGTCCTAGTTGCGCCATTCCCGGCGCTGTCGCAGACCCCGGCGAGCACGCCAACCCCGACACCCGCCTGTCAGGCGGTGGAGTTTCGGCAGTTCGACTTCTGGCTAGGCAAATGGAAGGTAACCGACCCCAAAGGCCAGCAAGTCGGGACGAGCGAAATCAGCCGGCAATCCGAAGGCTGTGCCATCCGCGAGCAATGGTCCTCCGGCGCCGGCAAGGGCGGGATGAGCATCAACTACTACGATCCAATCGAGAAAGAGTGGCACCAGGACTGGGTCGGCGGCGATGGCACCATCCTTCATTTGCGGGGCGGATTAAAAGAGGGCGCGATGGTCCTGCGCGGGGAGATCGCCGGGGCAAGAGGAAGCGTCCTTAATCGCATCACCTGGACATCGCTCCCCGGGGGGAAGGTGCGACAGGAGTGGGCCACCTCGACCGATGATGGACAGACGTGGGCGATCGCCTTTGTTGGGACTTACGAAAAACAGAACTGAGAGGCCCGCATCGTCGAGATGCGTTTCGTCAGTTAAATGACTCTCACCACGGCGGCCCCGGCGACGTTTTCCCGCAGTCAGGCGCGGCGCCCACCTTCGCCGTCCTCGAGGCGATGACGGGCCAGATCTATCTGACTGTATTGTCGCCAGCCTCGTCCGGGTTCCACATCGTGCACGCGCACACGACCGCTTCGCGGGAAGATCAGCACCGCGCAAATCTATGGTCGTTATTCTCCGAATTTGAGCTATAGTCCGCGATGTCCAAACCATCCGGCACTTTCTTTTCCCGTCGCGCCCCTGACATCATCACCGAAGAACTCGTCGCGGTGCTTTCGTCCAAGACGTCCTACGAATTTAAGCCGTTGTTCGACATCCTCCTGGCCAACCTGCGCGAGCGCAATGCGGCCAGCGGCGGCGAGGAAATGCTCCGCCTGCGCTCCTACGAAAAGCTTCAGACTCTCGTGAGCCAGGGCGCGGTCGAGCGGAAGGTCAATGGGATCACGAAAAAATACAAAGGTGTGCCGGCGCGCATGCAGGCGCTCGGGGCGGAAATGAAACTCCTGCGCGCCGACTGGACCGAGCGCGCCCAGGCCAAGGCGGCCGCCGCGGCGGGCTAGCCGGCTCGCGCCACCGCTCAGGCGCTGAGCGAATGTCCGCCCGCGCTATTAACCAGGATCACCCGGCGCAGCTCGCCGATCTCGGCCCGCATCCGCTCAAGCGCAGCCAGCTCGTCTGATTCTTCCGGTGGTTCGAACCCGGTCAGGACCAGCGCCGCCTCCTGCGAGCAGGTCTGCAGCGCGGTCCGCGAATCTTCTCCGACCACGATCTCGATCTCGGCTTTCACCCGGGCCGCTTCCCTGAGCTTGTTCAATTGCTCGCGCGCCTTTTCCGTCTCCGCATCCGTCGCGACGGTGAAGACAAGCCGGATGGGATGATTCCGCCATTCCGAATTTTGGCCGAGCATATGGGCGAGCAATAGCATGAGCGCGCCGTTACGCCCGCCCTTCCACCAGATGTCGATCGAGCCGCGCGGCGCGGCCGCCAGCCGTTTTTCTTCGTCCGGGCAATAGATCACGAGCGCGCTCCGCCCGAGCTGGTCGACCCGCCGCAGCACCTGGCAGAACCGCGCCCGGCGTTCCAGCCGTTCCGCCCAGCCGAGCAGGACCGTATTGGGCCGGATCCCGCCGATCCCGCAACATTCCACCAGCGACTCGACTCCGTTTATCAGGTCGGGCTCGAGCACGACCGCGGGGAAAGCCTGCAATTCTTCCTCGGCAATGAATTTTCGCAGTCGCACCTCCTCCTCGTCGCGTCGCTCCTGCGGGTCTTTGCCGGAGTCGTCCATCACCTGCGCAAGAATCAGGATGCCCCGGCCCGCCGTCAGCCAGGCGCCGTACTGCGCGAGGTGGTTGCGCTGCCAGGCGCCGCCGCTCAGGGCGAGCACGATCGGGCGCCAATTCTTCGGGTGGTAACGCGTTTCCTCCAGCTTCAGGAGAGCGCGGCGCGCCTGCTCGAAGGCGGCCCCGCTCCGCACATCGCCCCACGCGGCGCGGATTTCTTTGCGCGCGATCCACCATTTCAAAAACGCCATCGCCCCGATCCCGATCAACGCCCAGAGCGGATCGAGCAGAAGCATCGCGGCCACGCAACCGATCGCGCCGAGCAGCGCGGTCGACCAGTGGCTGAGCTTGAACGACGGGCGATAACTCGGATTGCGCGTCGCCGATTCATAGAAGCAGGCGAGGTTGATCGTCCCGTATGTCACCATGAAAAACATCGTGATGATCGGCGCGATCGCGTTCAGGTCGCCAAAGACGATCGCGACCTGCGCAATGAGGAGAGTCAGGACGGTGGCGCGCCGCGGCTCGTTTGACGCACCGCTGCCGAGCGCCAGCGGGCGCAATCGCGGGAAGATGTTATCGCGGGCCAGCGCCTGCATGATGCGCGGCGCGCCCATCATGCTGCCGAGCGCCGAGGAAAGGGTCGCGGCGAAAATCCCGGCATTGATGAGAAGGGGCGAGCGCGCGACATCGAGAATCACGAGCGGTCTCTCGAGCAGCGCGTTGCGCGGTGTGGAGGCCCCGAAGACGATCGCCATCGCCAGGTAGACCACGGCGGTGAATCCAATCGCGGCCAGGGTCCCGCGCGGGATCGACCGGGCCGGGTTCTTCAGGTCGCCCGACATGTTGACCCCGGCCATGATCCCGGTCACCGCGGGGAAGAAGAGCGCGAACATGACGAAGAAGCCGCCGCCCGGCGAATAAGCGGGGTGCAAGTTGGCCCGCAACATCGCCTCCGACATCGCCGGGATGGCGCCCGTGAAGAAAGATCCGAGGGCCAGGATAAGAATGGCGAGGATACCGAATTGCACCTTGATCGCCCAGCCGGCTCCGACGTAAACGCAGGCGAAGATCACCACGTTTACGATCGTGCCCACGGTGCGCCCGGAAAGGCCGAGCGCCGGGAACAGGTTCAAAAAAGCCTCGGTGAAACCGATGACGTAGAGCGCGACTGAGACGGCCTGCGCGAGAAAAAAGACGACCCCTATGGCGCCGCCAAACTCCACTCCCAAGCTGCGGCTGATCAGGTAATAAGCGCCGCCGCCGCGCACCCGGGTATTGGTCGCCAGCCCGGAGACGGAGAGCGCGGTCAGGGTCGTGATTAATTTCGCGACGAGGACGATGATCAGGGCCTGGATGACACCCGCCTCGCCCACCACGAGGCCGAAGCGGAGGAACATGATGACGCCGAGAATGGTCAGCGTGCTGGGAGTAAAGACGCCGCCAAACGTCCCGAACTTATTTGCGTCCGTTCGGGTCGAGGAACCAGTGGCCATGCCGCTGAAGCTTTTACTCGTCCACCGCTTTCTCGTCGAGCCCACGCTTACTCTGCTGGTGCAGCGGCGGCCGTGTCGGCCGCAAGAAACTACGTCGGCAAGAAAATACCGATGCACCGGAAGCGGCAGTTTGCCCCAGCGGGCGACACGCCCGCCGCGACACTTTTGCTGAGGGGAGGAACGCGATTGCGGCGGCGGGGCTTCAGCCCAGCTTGCCCGCTGATCAAAGGCAGCAAAGAACGCGAAGCAGAACATCCCCGCGGAGCGCACCGGTCCAAACGAGGAAACGACCTCGCCGATGATCGCCCGCTGAATTATCCTTCGCGGTGCCGCTGCTTCTCATTGCCCTGCTCCTCCTGGTGATCGTCGCGTTCGGCGGCGTGGTGCTCCTCTCCGTCGCCTTGCGTTATCGCGCCGGCACGGCCCGGCGGCAGGGCCGGCGCTGGGTCGCCACGCTCAATATGTGGCTGACCGGCTTCTCCGCGCTCCTCTTCCTGCTCTTCGCAGCCGGCGCTTCCTTCTGGATTGAGCACGCGCTGCGCTTAGCCCTTGTCGGGGCAGGCATCGGAGTTCTGCTCGGCCTTGGCGGGCTGGCGTTAACCCGCTGGGAAATGGAACGGGGCGGCCTCTTCTACACGCCGAGCCGATCGCTCGCGCTGCTCATTACGACGGCGATCGTCGCGCGGGTCGTCTACGGATTCTGGCGCCACTTTCACCCCGCCGAAACGTCCGCCTCAAACCCGCTCCTGGCTGCCTCCGCGGCCCAACTCTCGCTCGCCGTCGCGGCTGGGTTGATCAGCTATTATCTCGTCTACGCCATCGGTGTCCGTTGGCGGCTTCAGCGTTACGAACGTGCCCATCTCGCCTGAACCGGCACGGGCGGAGCCCCGCGAGATCTCCTGGCCTAACGAGTCCCCCCACCACTCGCATCCACGCGGACGGCTCAATCGGGATATTCATCGGACCCCTGCACCCAGAGGAAGGACTGCGCGTCCCGTACCTTCGAAGCTGAGGACAGTGAAAAACGGGCGCGTCAGTCCGACGATCCAAGTGAGGGACAAGAGCAACAGGATGCGCATGAGCATAGCGAGGCTGAGCCCGATCCGGCGCGCTTTCTTTTGCTGCTCGGCCGGAAGTTTGGCCGAGAGAATCGAGATGAAGATGTTGTTGTCGATGCCGAGCACAATCGCGAGCAACGTCAGGGTGAGGAGACCAATCCAGGCCTGCGGGTCAGTAAGCCATTCCATAGAAAAAGGTTGATGCGGCGCGGAGGTCGTTCGCCTCCCGCGACTGTTCTAAGATTATCAGGCGACCGAAGGCAGAGTCGCGGGATCTTCCATCCGGCGGCGCAGGATTTCATCGACCACATCTTCCGCCGCGATTTCGAGCGCCCG
>JBDTOL010000144.1:0-16395 GCA_039933235.1 Spartobacteria bacterium
ACCTCACTGTCACTCAAATCGTCCTGCCGGTCGATCCGCCTCGCGCCGGGCAGTTTCCAGCGCCGGAGTTTGGCGTCCGGGAAAAGGCGCTCCATGGCGCGGGCGAAATCGGCGTTGAGCACGACCGCATCCGCCGGATAGGCCGCACGCGCGGTGCGCACGCCAGTGGTCCGGCGCCCCTCGAGCAGCACCTCCTCGACGGGCTCGTCGAGGTGAATTTTCACCCCCATCCGCCGGGCCACGCGGGCAAGTGCGGTAGTGATGGCGCCGCATCCACCGACGGGATGAAAAACGCCATACTCATATTCGAGAAAGGAGAGGATCGAGAAAAGGCTCGGGCAGCGAAAGGGTGACATCCCGAGATATTTCGACTGGAAGGAAAAGGCGAGCCGGACGCGCTCGTCGGAAAAGAATCTTCCGAGGTATCCGTCGATCGACTGATGCGGACGCAGCGTCGGGAGGAGCTTGAGAATGCGCCTCGTCAGGACATCGCTCCAGCCGGAGAATTCACTCTCGAGGCAGGGCTGCATGAGCGCGAGCTTGCGCCGATTGTCTTCGAGAAAACGGCTGAAGCCGGCGGCATCGTTAGGGGCAATCGCTCCGATCTGGCGTTCCATCTCGGCGCGGTCGGGCGTGCAATCGAGCTGGCCGCCCTGGCCAAAGATGAGGCGATACTGCGGATCGAGCCGGATCAGATCGACCTCGGCCGAGAGCGAGGTGCCGGCGCTGCGAAAGATCTCTTCGAGCACGCGCGGGTAGAGGAAGAAGGTCGGGCCGAGGTCAAACTTGAAACCTTCGGCCTCGATCGTGGAGGTGCGCCCACCGACCAGCGGAAGACGTTCCAGAATGCGCACTCGGAGCCCCGCGGCCGCGAGAATGATCGATGCGGCAAGTCCGCCCGGTCCGGCACCGACGATGACGATTTCGCGGGCGGACGAACGGCGCGAGCGGAGCGTGGAGGACGGGATGAGATGCATTCACACCTTGTCCGGTTGCGCATGGAAAACGGATTCATCCTCTTTCAGGAAACGCGCGCGCTAGGTGTAGTGTCCGCTGTCCTCAGCGGAAGGAGCGCGGCTGAGCCGCGCAAAAATGCGTCAGGCCTTTAAAGCCACAAGGGTCGGGGCCGCAGATCAAGACCTGGTCTGCGGCCGCAGGTAAAGCGTCCCTTTGTTAAAGTCGAAACCGCTCCGTGTTTCCCGAGATACTCTGCGCCAAGCAGGCCGGCCGTCTCCATTTTGCTCCCGGCGATGAGGCGACAGGGTGTGCCATTGACTGTGGCCGCCACCCGGATCTGACCTCAGTCGAAAGAGAGATCGATCGGCGTGTAGCCTTGTTTGGTGAGAATGGAGCGAATCCCCTCGGAAACGCTCTTCATTTGGCCACCGGGATGGACCAGCAGGAGCTGGTTGGAGATGTCGAGGACGGCGTCGTATTTGAGCATCTCGCGCAAACCGAAGAGCCCGTCAGGCAGGCCATACATGCGGTAGAATCCCCCGCTGTTGGGATCGGAGGCGACGGCTGCTTCACGTTGGTCAGGGTGCAATTGCCCATCGCGAGCTGCTGAATCGTGGTCACGCTCAGCTTCTCGCGGCTCTTCCCGAAAGCCCCGTGCACCGCGATGTCGGTGCCTGTCTCCTTCAGCCCGAATTTTTTGACCGCCGCCTTGAAGATGACTGAACTGGGTGCCCCGGTGTCGAGAATGAGATCGCCCGGCTTCCCGTTGGCGATGATGGGCAAACGATAGGTGTTTTCGATGCGGAGGAATTGTGCGCCGCCGAAGCCGCGGCTCACGACATATTGATCCACCGCGTTGAGCACGACGGCGGCCTGACTCTCGTGAAGACCGAGAGTGAAGAAAACGCGAGGCAGGCAAGAATGCCTGGGAATTTGGGCATCGCGCAGGCAAACATTCTCGCGGTCGAGCGGTCAATCGTGAAGAAAGCGCGAGCTTCAAAAGCCGTGTTCGACTCGTTATTCTAGGGCCATGAAGCAGCACCACTTCCTGCGCGGCGCGCGCGTTTATCTCTCCGGTCCGATGGATTTTGTCGCGTCGCGCGCGGACGAAAAGAAGCTCGGCTGGCGGAATCGGATCGGCGATTTTCTGCACGCGCACGGTGCGATCGTTTTCGATCCGTGGCTCAAACCGGGCGTGCGCGGCGCGCAAAAGTATGGCCTAGAGGACATCAACACGATCGATGTGCGGGAGGAATGGACCTTTACCCAGGATCAGGCGGGCGACGAAAAACGCTCGCGCTGCGCCGACAAGTTCTGGGAAACCCTGCACATCGATCTGCGCATGGTGGACACGAGCGATTTCACGATCGCGTTTGTCCCGACGAATATTTACAGCGTCGGCACGGTCCACGAAATCGTCCTCTCGCGCCTGCAACGGAAGCCGGTGCTTTTCGTTAGTCCGCCGGTCAGTTTTCCCGCGCTCGAGCTCCTGCGCGTGCATCTCGAGCAGCGCAAGGACTTGCACGCGCTGCAACTGCTCGATCGGCTAGAGGCGGAAGTGCCGATCAAGCCAAACCCGCGGGGCATCCCGAGCCTCTGGTACATGCCGCTGATCGGAAGCGGCAATTTTTTCGACGGCTTCGGGTTCGCCGATTACCGGGAGAAATTCCGCTGGGAGGAGATCTCGATGGACGAACGTGAGCGATTGCAGCCGCCGCAGAACCCGCTCCTCCCGTTTCTCGAGCGCTTGACACAGGAACTCCCGCGGCGCTGGGACAACCGTCTGAAAAAATACGTGCCTAACGACGACTGGCTCCTCTGGGAGCTGGAGGAACCGGGGCCCGGCGGCAACGCCGTGCAAGGGACGCACAAGAGCGGCGAACCGGCCGAGTAATTGCCGACCTACGACGTCATCGTGATCGGAGCCGGGGCTGCCGGCCTGATGTGCGCCCTCACTGCCGGGCGCCGCGGGCGGCATGTCGCGCTCCTCGAACACAACGCCCGGGTCGGCTTGAAAATTGCCATCTCCGGCGGCGGCCGCTGCAATTTCACAAACGTCTTTGCTGCCCCGGAAAATTATCTGTCGCGGCATCCGCGCTTCTGCGCATCGGCGCTCGCGCGTTACACGCCAGAGGATTTTATCGGACTGGTCGAGAAACATGGAATCGCGTTTCACGAGAAGAAACTCGGCCAGTTGTTCTGCGATTTTAGTTCCCGCCAGATCATCGAGATGCTGCTGGCGGAGTGCGCGATCGCCGAGATCGAGGTCTGCTGCGGCTGCCGCGTCGAGGCGGTCGAAAAAAGCGATCGATTTTCGTTAGGCACGAACGTGGGCGCACTGGAATGCGAGGCGCTCGTCATCGCAACGGGCGGGCTCTCCTTGCCCCGGCTCGGTGCTTCCGATTTCGGCTATCGCATCGCGGAACAGTTCGGAATCAAGCTCACCGGGACGCGGCCGGGGCTGGTTCCCCTTACCTTCGCCGAGGAAGAGCGTGCGCTTTTTGCGCCGTTGAGCGGAGTGTCGCTGCCGGTCGTGGCCAAGGCGGAGGGCGCTTCGTTTGCCGAAGCGATGCTAATCACTCATCGGGGTCTGAGCGGCCCGGCGATCCTGCAGGTTTCCTCCTATTGGCGGGAAGGCGGGCGCGTGCTGCTCGATCTTCTTCCGCAGCATGAGGGCGAAGGATGGTTGCTCGGGCAGCGCGACTCGAAAGCGACTGTCGAGGATCTGCTGGTGCGCGAGTGGCCGGCGCGCTTTGCCGCCGCCTGGTGCGCCCGTTATGCGAACTCCCGGCCGCTGGCGCAAAATCGCACGGCGGACCTGGAACGGCTCGCGCGCCTGGTCCACCAGTGGCCAGTCGCCCCGGGCGGGAGCGAGGGCTACGCTAAGGCCGAAGTGACGCTCGGGGGCGTCGAAACGAATGAACTCTCCTCCAGGACGATGGAGTCGCGCCGGGTGCCGGGGCTCTATTTTATCGGCGAAGTGGTCGACGTGACGGGCTGGCTGGGCGGTTACAATTTCCAGTGGGCCTGGGCCAGCGGGCATGCCGCCGGGGAGGTCGCCTAACGAATTAGCGGGGGAGGACCGCGACCCCAGCGTTCTCAGTTCTCCTGCTCGGCGCGCTTGTCGATCCGCCGGGCATGATCTTCGGGCTGGAGCTGCCGCCCATGCCGCCGCGCGTAAACCTGGGTGAACTCCGCGCCGAAAAAGCAGATCAGCGCCGAGTAGTAAATCCAGACGAGCAGAACGGCAAAGGATCCGGCAGCGCCGAACGCGCTCCCGATCGCGGCGTGCCCAAGGTAGATGCTGATCAGATATTTCCCACCGTTGAAGAGAATCGAGGTAAAGGCAGCGCCAATCCAGACATCGCGCCATTTGATCTGCACGTCGGGGAGATATTTGTAGATCATCGCAAAAAGAACCGCCACGACGATGAGGGAGATGACGATGTTACCAGCCTGCCAGAGCCACGGCACCGAGGGCATCCAGTTGGTCATGTAATCCTGCAACGCACTCAGCGCGGCGCTCAGGACTAACGAGACGAGAAGGAGGAATCCGACGCCGAGAGCGATCGAGAATGAGCGCAGCCGGTCGAAGGCGAGATCAAGGATGAGACCGCGGCGCACCTCCGATTTCACGCCCCAGATCTGGTTCAGAGCCGATTGCAGCTCGGCGAAGACGACCGAGGCGCCGAGGATGAGCGTGATCACCCCAACCGTGATCGCCCAAGCCCCTTGCCCGAGGCCGCCGGCTGATTCGAGCACCTGGCGGATGGCACCGGCGCCCTGCTCCCCAACGAGACGCTGGATTTCCTGCGCAACGGAATCCACCGCGGTTTGGCGGCTGAAGAAAAGACTGGCCGCTCCGACGGTGATGAGGAGGATGGGAGCGAGGGAAAAAATAGTGTAGAAGGCGAGCGAAGCGGCCAGCCGGAAGGTGTTGTCGTTCCACCACTCGATCGCGGTATTTTTCAGCAGCGGCCATGGTCCGTTCGATGTGATTTGATCATGCATAGTTTATTCCTAGCGGCGGTCTCGGAGCTTTCGCGTCTTTGCCCCACGAACCGGGGATCACCTGCGCGCGATATCGTTAGTCGCGATTGAAGGCGATTTGGGAAACAGGTGTCGAATCGTATTTGGTCCCCCGGTAGACCGAGGTGATCTCGAACCGGAGCCACTCGACCACGGGTTGGCGCGGAAGCTCGAAGCGCTGGGGACGCATCTTATCTTCGAGAACTAGCATTTGAGAAGAGCCATCGGGTAAATGCAGGCGCAGGTCGCGCACCCGGTTGTTGGTTTGGTAGCGCGCAAAATCGACTCCGTAGCCGCCATAAATTGAAACGCTTTTGATCACGACGGGAGATTTGAAATAAATTTGGATCCATTCCCCTACCCCTGACTGGTTGGGAACCCACGCCGTATTTTCGCTTCCATCGACGGCATTCCTGGCCTCATAGTTCCGGACTTCGCCCCGATAGACCTGCGATGGGAGAACTGATGACGCGGTCACTCGAGCGATGACCGGAATATTCTCCGGAGTTGGCGACAGCTCGCTAACCGGCGTCGACAGACTAATGTTGGCCGGGGGAGACATCGTAGCCAAAGGGGAGGTCGCAGTAGGAGCAACTTTGGGTGACACAGCCACGTCCGAGGCAATCGGTCGGGCGGGAGTGCGTTTCGGGGAAAACGCGTCGCGGAACAGCAAAAACACTGCTGCAGCAACAAGCAAAACGGCAAGTGCCAGGAGGAAGAGGAGCGGACTCCGACGCGAAGGAGACCTCGTTGCTGCGGCCGGAGGCGCGGGCGGGGTGATCTTTTCTGGTCGTGATTGGACGCACCCTTCCCAGCTTTGAATAGCGGCCAGTAGCTTACCGAGATGCTGGCTGAGCGGCTTGTCCGGAGCATCGAGCCAGTGCGAGGAGCTAACGTAAAATTCCAAATCCCGGGAGGGCGCGACCAGTTCGACGCGCAACGGAATGATGACCGAGTTACTGCTGGCGGCGCGTTCCACTTCGCGCACGACCTGTCCGGACTGGTTTGATTGACTCGATAGGATCAGAACAAAGACCCCGCATTGATCGATCGCATCGATAATGGCAGCGCCGTAGTTTTTGCCCGGGATCACGTCGCGTGGCGCGATCCAGCAGACGAGGCCGTTGGCCTCCAGGAAATGGCAGACTTCGTCGGCGATTTCCTTATCGACTGAGGAGTGACTGATGAAGACCTTTTTCATCACAACGAACAAGCGGCAGATCGATCGGATGCCACATGCGGCGCATCAACGGATGTTCTGCGAATTGCCCTCGCAATGATAGCTCAAAAAGCGCGGGGTGTCGTGTCAGCGGGCCGCGTCCTGCCTAACGAGCAATGCGATTTGTCAGGCGGCCCTGCCCGGCGCATGCTCGAAAGCAACCAATGAAGAGCTGGATCGGCACCTCGGGCTTTCAATATGCAGAGTGGAAAGGGACGTTTTACCCGGACAACCTGGTCGCGGCCAAGATGCTGCCCTATTTCGCCGAGCGCCTCTCCACGACTGAAATCAATTACACGTTTCACCGCATTCCTTCCGACAAGACGATCGAAAACTGGAAGGCGCTGACACCGGAGCACTTTCGATTCGCTCTCAAGGCACCGCAGAAAATCACGCACTATGCGAAGCTGCGTGATTGCCAGGATACGCTGGCCTATTTCTGCCGCGTCGTCGTCTCGCTCGGCCCCCGGCTCGGCCCAGTTCTCTTTCAGCTACCGCCCAATTTGAAGAAGGATACGAATCTCCTGAGCTCTTTCCTTCGGGAGCTTCCCTCGATCCGCGCCGCTTTCGAGTTCCGGCACGAGTCCTGGCTCGACGAGGAAACCTTCGCCTTGCTGCGATCGAGCAATACCGCGCTCTGCATCGCGGACACGGAGAAGCTATCGACGCCGACGATCGCGACGGCCGACTACGGTTATCTCCGGCTGCGTCGGGAAGATTATCGCGAAGAAGATGTGGGTCGCTGGGCCGACATCGTCCGGGAAAAAGAAGGCACTTGGCAAGAGACGTTTGTCTATTTCAAGCACGAGGATAGTGGCACCGGGCCCCGGCTCGCCCAGCAAATGAAGGAGCAGCTGGGCCAATAATGGACGCGATCGGCGAGAACCTGGCGCTGGTGCGAGAACAGATCGCGGAGGCCGCGGCGCGGGCCGGGCGAACGGCGGACGAGATGGAACTGATCGCGGTCTCGAAAACGCACCCGGCCGAGAAGGTCGAGGCAGCCGCAGCGGCGGGGCAAACGCTCTTCGGGGAGAGCCGGGTGCAAGAGGCGCGCTCTAAAATTCCGCTTCTCCCGTCCCGCTTGCGCTGGCATTTCATCGGTCACCTGCAGAAAAACAAGATCCGCCACGCTCTCCCCCTTTTTGAGTTATTTCACGGCATCGACTCGCTTGCGCTGGCCGAGGAGATGCAACGAATTGCGGATGATGACGGAAGGCAGCCGCGAATCTTGCTCGAGGTGAATATGGCCGGCGAGGCGAACAAACATGGTTTCGCACCGGAGGCGCTGCGGCGTGAACTGGAAGCCATCCTATCGTTTGGCCGATTGACGATCGAGGGCTTGATGACGATCCCGCCGCTCGCGCCCGAAGCGGAGGCGTCCCGGCGCTATTTCGTGGCGTTGCGGGAGCTACGCGACGCGCTGGAAAGGGAGTGCAACGTCAGTCTGCCGCAGCTTTCGATGGGTATGAGCGGTGACTTCCTTGTTGCGATCGAGGAAGGCGCGACGCTGGTCCGCGTCGGGACGGCGATCTTTGGCGAGCGGACACGGGCCCGCGGGAACGAGCCGTGAGACCATGCGGCAACTCTTCCTCGCTACCCGCAATGCGCACAAGACGCGCGAGCTGGCCGAAATGCTGGGCCCGGAATTTTCGCTCGAGGATCTACGGGGGCATCCTGAGATCCCAGACCTGGTGGAAGATGGTGCCACCTTTGCCGAAAACGCGCGGCTGAAGGCCACGGCTGTCTCGTGCCGGATTCCGGGGCTGATCTTGGCGGACGATTCCGGCTTGGAGGTGGATTCTTTAGGCGGTGCGCCGGGCGTATACTCAGCCCGCTACGCCGGTGAAGAGGCGACCGACAAGATGAATCGAAAAAAGCTGCTGACGCAGATGGCACAGCTTCCCCCAGGTGCGCCGCGGGGGGGCCGCTTCCGTTGCGCCCTGGCGCTCGCGCAAGATGGAGAAGTGCTGGCTCTCTTCGAGGGCGCGGTGGAAGGAGAAATCACCGAAGCGGAGTGCGGCAAGGGTGGGTTCGGATATGATCCGTTGTTTCAGCCGAGGGGTTTTGCGAAATCGTTTGCAGAACTTTCCGCTCGGGAAAAGAACGCGATCAGCCATCGCTCGATAGCGTTGAACCAGCTCCGTCACTTCCTTGCCACTTCGGCCTTCGCCGCGTGAGCCGCTAATGAACGGCGCTGCCGCTGCTAGGGGTTAGGTGGTGGCGGAGGAGGAGGGGCAGCTGCACCACCCGGGGGTGGGGGGACGCCTCCACCGGCCGCACCTCCCGGCGCGCCTCCAAGTGTGCCGGCTTTCACCTTGATCTCGTAGCCCACCTTGTCGATCTGTGCGGAGCGCACCCGATCGAGCAACTTGATGACGTCTCCGTGGAGCGCTTCTTTATCACCACTGATAAAGACCTTCACGTCGGGATTCGCCTTGTGGAGCTGCATCAGACGAGGCATCACGTCGCCGTCGGTTAACACCTCCTGGTCGAGGTGCACCAGACCATCGGCATCCACCCGCAGGCTGGTAAAGTCCTTCTTTTGCGGCGGCGTAGGCTGCGCCACCGCGACCGATGACGGCAGATTGACCCGGATGCCTTTCATGTGCACCTGGCTCAGGCTCACCATCATGAAGCTGGCCAGCAGGAAGAACATGATGTCGATCAAAGGAATGATCTCGATGCGGGCTTTTTTGTGCGGAAGAGGTGATGCGACTTTCATAGAAGATGTGTCAGCTAGAGCTGTGCGCCCTCCATTGTGTAGGTAATCGGCACGTAAACCTTGGAGTAAGCGCCGGGCCGGCAACGCCAGCGGCGGAAGGTTGAAGCCGAGGTTTGATCCAGAATCGCGCTGCCGGTGCTTTGCACGACATCGACATCGGTCACGGATCCGCTGGAATTGAAATGGAGCAGGAACTTGCCACTACCGGTCTGGCGGGCGCGACGCGCCTCATACGGGTAAGTGGGACGCGGTGCACTGGTCAGGTTCGCCTTGGCCGAGATAAAATTCACCGGCCCGGGAGGCGCAGCACTCGTGGGGCGAGAGGATGCGACGCGCGCTCTCGGTTTCGGCGTAGGCGCGTCCTTCGGCCGCGGCGGTGGAGTCGGCTCCTCGATCGTAAACTCGGTCGGCTCGTCCGGTGGTGGCGGCGGCGGCGGCGGCTCTTCTTCCGGTGGCGGGGTAGGCTCCGGAGGCAGCTCCGTGATTACGGCGTCGATCGGTTGCTGGGAAACGAAACCGGGATCGACCGGAATCTCCTCTTCCTTGTGCAAGCTGGCGAATCCGATTGCGGCGCACTCGATCGCGAGAGCGCCTGCAAGAGACGCCCAAACCTGCCACTTCGGCATCCCGGTGTAGTATTGCGGTTTGGCCATGTTTCCGGTTACTGGTTAGCCTGGTTGGCGATGCTACTGGAGACGGACGGGCTCTTGATTTCGAAAGCGATCTTATAGAAGCCGGACGAGCGCACCTGCTCGATCAGGCGAATGATGTCGCCGTGATAGGTGTCGCGATCGCCGCGGATAAAGATCTTCGCCCCGGGACTTGTAGCGTGGACATCCGTGAGCGCTTTGTAGACCTGATCGGGCTCCATCGGAACCTTGTCGAAGTAGATCTGCCCGTCCTTATCGACCGAGAGGCTGACGTATTCGCGCTTGTTCTGCGTCTGGCCGCTGATTCCCGTGGGCAGATTCACCTTCATGCCCTTCATGTGCACCTGGCTCAAGCTCACCATCATGAAGCTGGCCAGCAGGAAGAACATGATGTCGATCAGGGGGATGATCTCGATTCGCGCCTTCTTGTGCGGGATGGGCGAGGTGAATTCCATATCGTCTCGTTACCGTTGAAACTTAGGGCCGCGGCGTGGTCGTGGTCATTTCGGCCTCATGCTTGGCTTTCGAATTAGCCTCCAACATCACTTCCAGGTTCGTCGCCGCGGTCTGCAGTTCGAACTCCAAGTTAGACACTCGGGAAGTGAAAAAGTTAAAGGGAATTAACGCGAATATCGCGAGACCCAGGCCGCAAGCCGTGGCGATAAGCGCTTCCGCAATACCGCCGGTGACCGCCTGAACGGCCAGTTCTTCGTTCCCAAGGAAGCTGAACGATTTGATCAGACCAGTGATCGTGCCGAGCAGACCGAGCAGCGGGGCCAGGGTGACGAGCGTATCCATGACCATGAGGAAGCGACCGGCGCGCTTGATCTCGATCCCGGCGGCAACCTGCAAGGCACCCTGGAGCGAGGCGTGCTGGTGATTCAAACCGTTCCAAAGCATGCGCAGAACCGGATCGCGCGAGCCGCGTGCCAGCTTGGAGGCTTCATTGACATCGCCCGTTTCAATCGCGGTGAAAACTTTCTCAACCCGCTTCGGATCGCGCCGGAACCAGCGGGCACCCCACCAGAAGCAGCGCTCGATCACCACCGTCAACGCGACAATGGAGATGATCAGAATTGGCCACATGATCGGGCCGCCCTGTTTGAAATTGCGGAGAAAGAAGTTGTCGCTCCCTTTGGCCGTCTCGGTCGGCATGGCGACCGGACCATCCGCAGCGGGAGCAGCGGTGGCGGCTGGAGCGGTAGCCGGCGACGTCGCGACAACCGGAGTCGTGTCTATCGCGGGTGCGCCCGGCGACATTTCCGCTGCGGCCGCCGTGCCTGCAGCGGCAGCGGGATCGGTCGCGGCGGGTAAGGTGCCATCGGCCGCGGGTGAGATGGCTGGAGCGGCATTGAGATCCGTCGGCGCCGTCTCAGCCGGAGAGGCCGCCGGATCCTGAGCGAACGCGGTGAGCGCGAAGGTGATTGAGCACAGACTAACGATTAGCGTTTTTTTCATATTAGGCAGGTTGATGGTGGAAAGGAGCTTCCGCGATGTTGGTGCGGTTGATATCACAGAGCAAACGGGAACGCGTCCAGCAAAAACTTTTCTCTTTGTTGATGCGGCAGCGTTCATACGGACTCATTAGATAATTCGGATGCGCATTTACAGTGGGATGTAGAGGAAGCCCGGTAAAGTGCGTGCGTGCAAGTTTTTTCACAAAGTCTCCGCGTTGGCCACTCCCAATTGCAGCACCGGCCAGTCGCTGATTCGTGCTTCGAGAGCATCCCCGGCCCGGATTGGCCCGACGCCGGAAGGCGTGCCGGTGAGGATCAAATCTCCCGGGAGAAGTGTGAGCGACCGGCTCGCGAAGGAGACAATGTCTGCGACCGAATAAATCATCTGGCGCGTCCGCGCCTGCTGCCTGATTTCCCCATTTTGGCGAAGAGAAATTTCCAGGTCGGCCGGCTCGACTTCGGTGTAAACGAACGGCCCCACCGGTGTGTAGGTGTCGAATGATTTGCAGCGCGAGAACTGCTTCTCGGCCTTCTGCAGATCACGATCGCTCACATCCAGCGCGATGGAATATCCGAGCACATGATCGAGGGCTCGCTCGACGGAAACGTTTTTGGCGGTCTGGCCGATGACCAGCGCCAGCTCGGTTTCGAAATCCGTTTTGTGGTCTGGAAAGGCGATCTCGATCGTCCCTCGATGCGGCAGGAGCGAGCTGGGCGCCTTGAACCAAATCAGAGGCGAACCGATTTCGGCCCGCTGCATTTCCTTGATGTGGTCGGCGTAATTGAGGCCCACCGCGATGATCTTGCCCGGCTCCACCGGCAGCCCGATTCCCAGTTCATCCAACGATCGCGTTTCTCCGGTGAACTCCAGGCCGCGCCAAAAAGGACGAGCCAAGAGATGGACCTTCGCTCCGCGCACCTCGCCGTAAATCCGCGCGCCATCGAGAAGGAATCCGCCGAAAGTCCGCATGAGCCCCGACATTTGGCGCGCCGCGCCGCATCGTCAAGCAGGCGAAAGCGAAAAATGGAGCCTAACGATCGGTGCGCGGCACGACGGCGAGGAAATCGCGCACGGTTTTCATTTCTGTGACCGAGAACGTTTCTTCCGACGTGCGGCACCAGAAGGCGCTCGAGGAGCCGCCATCGAGATTAAGCGCCCGCGCCACCTTCAGCTCCGGAAGGGCGGCCAGAACCCTGGCCAGCCCCGCCAGCGTGACCGGCGCGCAGCTGCCGATCGCGGTCCGCCGATCGGTCGTGGTCAGGACAAAGGTTCTCCGGGCCGAGCGGGTATCGTTCAAGCCTGCCACCGGTTTTCCCCGGTCGAGCAGGAACGGCCCGCACTGGAGCGCTTCGCGCCAATCGCGTTTGGCCGGGAATTCGCTCGCGCGAAAAATTTCCACCGTCCCCTGCCCCACTGCGAGCACGCCGCTGAGGAGCCGCGCACGTCGGAACGGCGCGATGGTTTTTCCCTCACTCCGCAGCAACCCGACAGGCTTTCCTTCCGGGTCGAAGTAGCCGCCGTTTACGCCCGCGAGTGCGTTTCGCTCCTTCATGGTTTCGGCCAGGCTGCGATTGGAATCGGGTTGATCGAACACACGCAAGGTCGCCTTCTTGTTCGAGAAGAGCGCCAACTGCACTTTGGTTCCGGTCGCAGAACCCTTCCCATCTAATGAGTAGCGCCGATACTCGACCGCCCCT
Organism: Spartobacteria bacterium; assembly: GCA_039933235.1. Lineage (GTDB taxonomy): Bacteria > Verrucomicrobiota > Verrucomicrobiia > Chthoniobacterales > UBA10450 > Palsa-1392. The sequence continues at coordinate 12,733 of JBDTOL010000144.1, forward strand.
TCGACCACCGGTTGGCGCTCGATCGCGGTGACCTTCCAATCGGCCGGTGCGGCCGACTCGCCTCCCTCGGCTGCGAAGACGGATCCCGTGCTGCCGAGAGCGGCGAGCGCGAGGTAAAAAAGCAGTCTCTTCAACGGTGTCCTCACGGTAAGCGGTTCAGGTTTCAGGCTTGCGGTTTAGTCGCCCGACCCTTCGGACATTCCTGGAAACTTACTCGCCGACTTTTAACACGGCGAAGGTGCGGCTGCCTTTCCGGTCGAGGTAGAGCAGAATACCGCGGGTAGGGTCCGCCTTGGCCAACGCATCGCGAAAGCTCGCCACGCTCGTGACCGGTTTGCTGTCTACTTCGGTAATGACGTCTTCGCGCCGGATATCCTGGGCTGCGGCCATGCTGTTATCGGCCACATCGGTCACGATCACGCCCTGCTTCACGTTCAGCTTCAGCCGGGTCGCGACACCCTTGGTCAATTCCTGCACCTGGAGGCCGAAGCGGCTGATACCCTCCTCCCGCGGCTCGAGTGCAGGCGGAGGCAACGCCGCGGCCCGGCCCACGTCGTTAGGCAACTCCCCCGTCGTGACGGCGATCTTCATCGCCTGACCCTTGCGCCAGACGCCCAGCTCGACGTTTTGTCCGACCTTCTTTTTTAGAATCTCGTGCTGCAATTGCGTGTCGGTCGTGACCTGCGCGCCGTCGATCGCTGTAATCACGTCGAAGGGCCGCAGCTCGCTTTTATAGGCGGGGGCATCGGCCTCGATCGTCCGCACGACCACACCCTTTTCGACACCCTTGAAGAGGTCGCGGATGGAGGAATCGTCGCCCAGCGTCTCGATCCGGATCCCGAGCCACGGCCGGATGATCTTGTTCCCGGCGATCAGCTGCAGGCCGATTTCGTTGACCAAATTGCTCGGGATGGCGAAGCCGAGCCCGCGATTGAGCCCGTTGATGAGCGTGTTCATGCCGACCACCTTGCCGTCGATGTCGCAGAGCGGTCCTCCGCTGTTACCGGGATTGATCGACGTGTCGGTCTGCAGATAATCCGCGATGTTGTAGCCGCTCGTGGCCATCAGCTTGCTCCGGCCTTTCCCGCTGATCACACCATAGGTGAAAGTATAATCGAGCTTGAAAGGCGCGCCGATGGCGAAGGCAAATTGGCCCACGCGCACCGCATCGCTGTCGGCCAGTTGCACGACGGGCAGGTTGCTCGCCTCCACCTTGACCACGGCGATATCCGTTTTCTCATCCGTGCCGATCACCTTTCCGGGAAATTCGCGACCGTCCTGCAGCTTCACCTGCACCTTTTCCGCGCCATCGACGACGTGGAAGTTCGTATAAACAAATCCGTCCTGCCTGACGATGAAACCGGAACCTTCGCTCTGCACGGGTTCCGGCGCGCGGCGGCCCTTGGGAGGATTGCTTTCATCCGGCGGCGCCTGGAAGAAAAGATCGTCGAGGGAATTGTCGTTTCCGTCGCCGGATTTGGTGACCTCGATGATGACGACACTCGGCGCGACGGTCTCAAAAACCCGGGCGAACGCGCTGTTGAGCTGGTGTACGACATCCTTCCCCGGGGCGGCAGCTTCGGCTGGAACGGTCAGAGCGGGTTGCGTGGCCGGCGGAACAGCCGGGCCTGGGGAAGCCGTCTGCGCGCGCAGCGAGGATACGCCTAACGATAAGGCGACGATGAGACCGAGCGAAAATGGGCGATGCATAAGAGGCGATTTGGACCAGAATATCCCGCACGCCGTTCAAACAGTAGCGGGAAGCATGCGAGCGGCAAGATGACCGGGTCGCCCGAGACTCTCCAAATGTAGAGGCGGTTGTGTCAGCCGCTGGCGTTCGCACTCGTTCGCTGCCGACACGAGCGTCCTGCGGCGAAACGCTGCTCCTGCGGGCGATACGCCCGCCGCGACACCGCCTCCGATTCAAGCAGACGCAGGAGGGAACCTGCACGAATGCGGCGCACCAAAAAGTGCCTCCGTTGACACGATACTTAACGCCCTTAACCTTTTCTTCACAAAATAAAATGGTTACTCTTGCCGACGGCCAAAAGGATGGAAAAGAGTTCGTTTCCAAGGCGCCCGGATACTTCCCGGATGTTGCGCCGGAACTCTGGAATGACTGGAAATGGCAGCTCAAGAACCGCGTCACGACTCTCGCGCAACTTGAGCAGCATCTCGTGCTCTCAGAAGAAGAGCGGGCGGGAGTTCTTCTCTCGGGCGACAAGCTCGCCCTCGCCATCACGCCCCACTTTTTCAACCTGATCGAACGCGATAACCCCGACTGCCCGATCCGCCGCCAGGTCATCCCGCGAATCGAAGAAACATGGGAGTCGCCCTACGACATGGCGGACCCGTGCGGCGAAGACTCGCACATGCCCGTGCCGGGCCTGGTCCATCGTTATCCGGATCGCGTGCTCTTTCTGGTGACCGATCGCTGCGCAAGCTACTGCCGCTACTGCACCCGCAGCCGAGTGGTGAGCGGGGTCGGCGAACAGGAACTCCACACCGAGTTCGAAGCCGCCTTCAAATATCTCGAAGAGCACACCGAAGTGCGCGACGTGCTGCTCTCGGGCGGCGACGCCCTTCTTTTCAGCGACTCCAAGCTGGAGAAAATCCTCAGCCGTCTGCGCGCCATTCCGCACATCGAATTCCTCCGGATCGGCACTCGCGTCCCGATTTTCCTGCCGCAAAGGATCACGCCGGAGCTTTGCCAGATGCTGCAAAAATATCATCCGCTGTGGATGAGCATCCACGTCAACCATCCCCGCGAGCTCACCACCGAAGTGAAAGCAGGCCTTGAGATGCTGGCTAATCACGGCGTGCCGTTGGGCAATCAGAGCGTCCTGCTGGCCGGTGTGAACGACGATCTCGAGACGATGAAAAATCTCGTGCACAAGCTGCTCATGTGCCGGGTGCGTCCCTATTACCTTTACCAGTGCGACCTGATCGACGGCTCGTCGCACCTGCGCGCGTCGGTCGCGAAAGGGATCGAAATCATCGAAGGCCTGCGCGGCCACACCACCGGCTACGCCGTTCCCCAATTCGTCATCGACGCCCCTGGCGGCGGCGGCAAGGTGCCGATCAATCCCGGTTACGTGCTCTACCACGACAACGAAAAAATTGTCATCCGCAATTACGAAGGCAAAATCTTCGAATACCCCGAGACCGGCGGCGACGAAAACGTGATATTCGCGCCCCAGCGCGAATATCACGACGAATATCTCTACTCGTAAATCGCAGTAGCGGGCCAAGCTTAATGCGAGCTCTGGCAATCCTTGAGTCTGCGTCGGTGAATGCCATCGAAAGCGCCGGAAAACGGCTACGCCCGCCTAGGGCAACTGCTTTGGGCCGCGGCTCGAGCGCGGCAAAACGAGCTATTTAGGCTCCAAGTCGTAGACTTCGACGAGCGCGACGCCCGTGGAACCTCCGGCGCCGGGAACCACCGCGGGGTAGTCACCCGGTGGCAGGGTGGCGACGATCGCGGGCTCACGATCGTCGCGCGGCACAAGCTTCGTATCGATGATTTCCCGTTCCTGATCCGTCCGCCAGTTCGCAGCTCATCGCCCCATGTGTAGACTTTCCCTGAGAGCCCGCCGCGCGCCGCGTACTCCCACTCGGCCTCAGTGGGCAATCGTTTGCCCGCCCATTTGCATAAGCGAGCCC
>JBDTOL010000145.1:0-7941 GCA_039933235.1 Spartobacteria bacterium
ACCGCGTAGGGCAACCTAACGACGGTGTAGCCGGCAAACTGCGCACCGGCTTCGGCGCAGGCCCGCAGGATGGCAGGCACTTCGTGATCCGTCAGACCTGGGATGATCGGCGCCACCATCACTCCCACCGGCACACCGGCAGCGCGCAGCTGGCTAATCGCTTCGAGTCGCGCTCGTGGTGTCGATGTGCGTGGCTCGAGCACGCGCTGAAGTTTCGGGTCGAGCGAGGTGACCGAAATATTGACCGCAGCCGCCTGGTGCGCGGCGAGATCGCCTAACAAGTCTGTATCCCGCGTGACCAGTTGATTTTTAGTGATAATCCCGACCGGATTGCGGAAGCGTTGCAGCACTTCGAGGCAACGCCGGGTGATCTGCAACCTCCGTTCGATCGGCTGATAGGGATCGGTCACGCCGCTCATGACGAGGGTCTGAGGTTTCCAGCGGGGTTTGGCGAGCTCGGCGGCGAGCAATTCCGGCGCGTCGACCTTCACCATGATGCGGCTCTCGAAATCGAGCCCGGCCGAGAAGCCGAGGAACTCGTGCGTCGGTCGCGCGTAGCAGTAGATGCAGCCATGCTCGCAACCGCGGTAGGGGTTGATGCTCGACTCAAAGCCCACGTCAGGGCTGTCGTTATGCGCGATGATGGTGCGGGTGAAATCGCGGTAGTAGATCGTCTGGCGTTTCGGGCGTTCGGGATCGTTTTCATCCTCCGGATCGGGTTCAAGGTGGAGCGCTTCGAATCGGTTCGCCGGATTGCTAGAGGCACCGCGGCCCGTTTTCGGTTTCGGGTCTGACCTGTTGGCGGTGGGCGCGCTCGACATGCAGCACGTTCGTGTGAACGTATTGCTTGTCCAGCCCGAATGCTGGCCTAACGATCTTGCCGGAACCCAATCGCGGGGTGAAACTACCGCTCAGTCGCCAGTCGAAGGGAGGGGTGGTCGAGTGGTTGATGGCTCCGGTCTTGAAAACCGGCAGGGCGCAAGCCCTCGTGGGTTCGAATCCCACCCCCTCCGCCAGCTACCGACGCACCGCAAAATTTGCCGCGCCCACGAATCGATTCGGATCAACTGACCCGCCTTCAGGGCCACTGGACTTCGTTGGAGAAGTCGCTTTCAGCCCCATTGGCGTCGACAGCAGTGACCGCGAAGTAGGTTGGCCGGTTCCCTTGGACGCCGATCTGAGCAGTTGTTCCTGAGACCATCACCAGTCGCGAGTAGTTCCCGGAGCTGCGGCCGTAATAAACGTTGTAACCGGCGATATTCTGTTCCGTATTCGGATCCCAAGCCAACGTGACACGGGTGGAGGTGCCGTCTGTCGCGGTCTCATCGTCGATGAACGCGTCCTCAGCATGCGCTCGTGCGATGGGAAGCGCGATCAAGACGGCCGGAATCACGAACAGTGTACATAGAAATTTATTCATTAGTAGGTGTATGTGCTTAAGTGCGCGGCCATTGCCGCATTGCCGTCGTTCGCCGAATAGGCGAACACCGCGTCCGGTGGTCCAGGAGATGACTACGTCCTGCTTAAACCAGCTCGTAACCGATTGCGACGCTAGGAAGAAATTGTAATCGAACCGTAATCATTCGGTAAGGAAATGGCGGTCCACTAGTTGTCTTGGATCGGTTCGTCATGGACGAAAAGTACCGTCGAAGCTCGGAGTCAAAACCTTGTCTGAGGCACTGTTACGTGGAGTGCTCTGAGTGCCTTTTGTTCGCGTCGAGCAATGCGTGGGCACAAAGCCACGCGCAAAGTGCGCCAACGGCCGCGGCGCACACCACATCCGATAAATAATGGGCTGCGATGTAGAGGCGCGAGGCGGCGATGAGCAGGGGGATCGGGAGCAGGCAAAGTCCGGCGCGCCGATTTGCAATCAGGAGGACGCCGAAGAACGCGGTCGTTGCCGCAGTGTGGCCGCTGGGGAAAGAATGATAGTTCGAACCGAGCCGGGGACCGTTCCAGCCGAGTTCCTGCTTCACCGATGGCCGGGCGCGCCCGGTCGTGACCTTGATTCCTCTCGCGACGATGCCGGCCAACGCGCAGGCCAGAATCATCGTTAGGCCGATGCGGACCCAGCGTTTGTTCCCGCGCCACCAGGCGATCGCGACGAGAAGTAAGCCTGCCAGAACGTGCCCGGGCCAGTCGCCGTAGCGGCTGATCCCTCGCATCACCTGCCGGGCGGTCCGATTCGGGTGCTCAGCGACCCAGGTGCGCACAACGGGATCGAAATAGAAGGAAGCTGCGATGGCGAAGCCGGCGAGAAGCAGGAGGAACAACCATTTCCAGGCCGGTGCAATTTTGTGCATGGAGAATTTGCCTGTTGAGTTTCGGCTGCCGCCATCTTTGAATCGCTCTCTTGCAACCTGCAACTCGCAATTTCCTCGCGCTCTTCTGCGGGTGCCTGCTTTTCCATCTCGCCGGCACCTGGATGCTGCCGTTGGTCGATCGCGACGAACCGCGCTTTGCCGAGGCCTCGCGCGAGATGAGGGAGCGCGGCGACTACGTCGTGCCCTACTTCAATAATAGCTATCGCTTCGACAAGCCGCCCCTGACCTATTGGGCGCAGGTCGCCAGCTTTTGTGTCTTCGGCGAAAATTCCTTCGCCGCGCGGCTTCCCTCCGCGCTCGCCGCAGCGCTGACTGCGGCCGCGATCTATGCCTGGGGACGTGGACTCAATCGCGAGCGTGCGGGTTTTTGGGCGGCGATAATTTTCACGCTTTGCCTGCAAACTTTTGTCCACGCCAAGGCAGCGGTGGCCGACATGTGGCTGGTCTTGTTCATGACCCTGGCGCACTGGGCCGGCTACGAGCTGCTGCGCGACCGGTTTGGCGGAACCTGGCGCAGCGTGGTCGTCAGGCCAACCGGTCTGCGTGCCTGGTGGTGGACGTTTTATCTGTCCCTCGCGCTTGGGTTTCTCGCGAAGGGGCCGATCGCCTGGATGCCGCTCGGGACGGTGCTCGTCTTCCAATATCTGCGCCCCGTCAGTCACTGGCGAAGTCGCTTTCTTTTCGTTAGGGGAATGGCGCTCGTTCTCGCGCTCGTCGCGCTCTGGGGCGTGCCGGCTCTCCTCCGCACGCAGGGCGAATTCCTCGCCATCGGCCTGGGGCGACATGTCGTCGGTCGCTCGTTTGGCACCATGCAAGGACATGGCGGGAACTCCATTTTCACCGCGCTCGCTTCATTACCGTTCTATTTTCTCACCGTTTTCATCACCTTTGCGCCATGGTCGATCAAGCTCCCCTGGCTCACGCGCCGGCTCTGGAAACGTCGTGACGCGTTCGATCTTTACCTCATCGCCGGCACGTCCGTCATCGTCGTCATCTTCACCATCGTGAAGACCAAACTGCCTCATTACATCCTGCCGGCGTCTCCGCTCCTCGCGCTCCTGCTGGCGCGGCATTGGCTGGATCTCCCCGGGTGCGAACGCACGCTGCGGCGGTGGTCGCTCGCTACGGCTGCCGTTATGCTGGCGGTGGCGCTGATCTTTTTTCCTTTAATCACGCCCTTGTTCCCATCCGCTGTCCTTTTTCAAAAGGCCGGGCCGTATCTCCAGCGCGAGATGGATTTTGCCGCGTATGATTTCGACGCGCCGAGCCTGATCTGGAATTTTCGCGGCAAAGTTCGGGGTTTTCTCTACTACAACCGCAAAAACAACCGCGATGTCGGCACCTTGCGACCGAACCAGATTCCGCCTTTTCTCGCCAGCCCCGGACCGCATTTCGTGGTTCTGCCGAGTGAGGTGGCGGATCGGCTTTACCCGACGCTGCCGAACGGTTATCGGAAGTTCTCGACTCGCGGATTCGACATAGCGAGGGGGCGCTGGGTCGATCTCACCCTCATAATGAAAAACACATGATCACTTTTTTGCACGGACGCCTCACGAGCGCGTTGCCGACCCAGGCGATCGTCGATGTCGGCGGCGTCGGTTACGAGGTTTTCATTCCGCTCTCGAGTTACGACAAGTTGCCCGAGCCGGGCGAGGCGGTGCAAATCCTGACGCATCTTCACGTGCGCGAGGACGCGCAGATTCTCTACGGCTTCATGACGGCGGCGGAGCGGGATTTGTTTCGGTTGCTGGTGAATCATGTGAGCGGGATCGGCCCGAAGCTCGCACTCGCGGTGCTGAGCGGGATGAGCGTGAGTTATTTCAAAAGCGCCGTGGTGAACTCGGATGTGGCGTCGCTTTCGAAAATCAGCGGGCTGGGGAAGAAAACCGCGGAGCGAATCGTGCTCGAATTAAAGGACAAGCTCGGCGTGGCCGCCGCGTGGGAAGTGGCGAGCGGCGCGCAGGCGCCCACGCCCGAGCAGGAGCAGGCCAACGAAGCGGTCCTGGCCCTCATCGCGCTGGGCTACAAGCAGGTCGAGGCGCACAAGGCGGTGCGCGATATCCAGCAGAGCAGCCAGGAGACGCGGAGCGCGGAGGACCTCGTTAGGCTAACGCTGCAGCGACTGGCTTCGGGGCGGTGAAGTTGAAGACCAAGCGCGGGGAAGGACCTCTCAACTGCAATAGCCGCGCCCGAGACGAAGGAATCGCCGACTGCGACTGCGAGGTCCTGCGCCGTCTTCGCGGCTCAGGATGACAAGCGGCTTGGGGAGCGCGTTGGTTCACCGCTGACGATCTCGCGATATGAGCGCGGATCAGTCGCGCCTTCGGTGATGATGACAAGTGCGCGGCTGTCTTGATCGATCTCCAAGGCCGCGCTGTGGGGCGCCATTTCGGGATTGGTCAGCAGCTCAATCAGGCCAGCGAGTGACGCTGCGCCGGTTTCACCCGCGACGATGCCCTCGCGGGCGAGCGCTCGCATTGCTTGGCGGGCGCGCTCATCCGGAATGGCGATGAACCCGTCGATCGCTTTCGAAACGATCGGCCACGCAATGATGGAGGGACGACCGCAGTTTAGCCCGGCCATGATCGAGTTGTGCGGACCGGGGACAGTGACAAGTTCGCCGGCTGCCATGGAGTCCAGCATGCAAGCGGCGCGCAGTGGTTCGACGCTGAGAACCTTTGCGCGTTCGTTGGGCGGCAGGGTCTCGTTATGCCTTACGACGGCGGCGGCGAGCGCGCCGACTCCGAATGGGACGGCGATGAGATCGGGCGGCGGCGTATCGCGCTCCGCGAGCGCGTCGTCGATCTCGGCCATGATGGTGGCGTAGCCTTCCGTCACCCACTGCGGAATCTCTTCGTAGCCGGGCCATGAGGTGTCGGAGACGACGAGGCAACGGTCGCTCGCATCCTGCGCGACGCGTTGCACCGCGTCGTCGTAGGTCCCCTTCACGATTTTGACGGTCGCGCCTTCGCTGGCGATGCCATCGATCCGGGCCTGGGCGGTGCCTAGCGGAACGTAGATGCTGGCCGACAGGCCGAGGAGCGCCGCCATGTGCGCGACGGCCCGGCCGTGGTTGCCGTCGGTCGCGGTGGCCAGAGTGAACGGGCGCAGCGGCGCGAGACGCTCGGCCAGCTCCGCCATGGTTTGCCACGGTTCTAGTTTCCCAGTGCGCTGCTCGAGCGCGCGATAGACCGCCCACGATGCGCCGAGGATCTTGAAAGCAGGCAGCCCGAGCCGGCTCGATTCATTCTTGGCCAGGAGCTGGCCAATTCCGAGGCTGCGCGCCAAACCGGGAAGATCGTGCAACGGAGTGGGCGAGTATCCAGGCAGACGCCGGTGAAATGATAACGGGTCGCTGGTGGCTTCTGCGTCGACGGGCAGACCGGTCCGCTGTGGATTAAGAAGAAAACGCGCCTTCTGATCGCGGTTCATCGTCCGGCACACAGTCTCGCTGCTATCGTTAGGCGCAGTGGCTCGCGAAATCGAGTGAGTTATCCCAGCGGTTGACCAGGCCTTTCCAGAATTTCTCCCGACGACCCGCGACTCGCACCTCGTATTGCTCGCGTGCGATGCGCAGCGTTGCGAGCAGTCGGGCTGGATCCTTCTCGGCCTCGCGCAGGGCGGCCAAGGTTTGCGGACCCACCCCGCCGTCGACATGCACGCCGAGAGCGATCTGTAAGATCTTGGCCGCGCCGCCCGGGCCGCGATTAAAGGCGGCATCGCGCAGATAAGCTTCGATCGCGGGCACGCAGGTCCATTTGGCTACAACGTCGGTGTATTCGGCGATCACTTCGGTCGCGTAATCCTCCGCCTCGTCGAAGCGTCCGGCTTCGATCAGGGCACGGAGGCGGGCGGCCTCCTTGGGATGATAACGGTCGTTGATCCCGGCGACCTCGTAGCGGCCGCCGCCGTCGCCAGAGGGCAGGATATAGACCTTGAGGTGACCCTGTGCATCGCGCCGCCCTTCGAATTGCACGATCGAAGCGGCCATTTTCTTTCGCAGTTCGCCTCGGGACGCGACAGTCCCCTGCGGCGCTGAGGGCGGGGATACCGCCGTGTCTTTCTTTTCTTCCGGGGCGCGTCGGAGGAGCGCGTTGGAGACCCAGCCCCGGAGCACTCCCGAAGCGGTCGCCGGGCGTGGCACTTCCACATACCACCAATCCTGCGGCGCGATCTTTACCACCGTTCCCTTTTCGAGCCGGCCGCCGCTCAATTTCGTTGCTGCCTGGTCGGGCGTGGCGCGCAGGCTCACCTCATCCGTCGTGACGTAGTCGAGCGGGATGGCCTGGCGCACTTCCGGCTCGGCGGAGGGTGGCGCGGCCTTCTTTCTCCGGCGCGGGCGACGAGCTGGTTGTTTGCGGGCTTTGCCGGTCTTTTTGCGGGCCGGTTTTTCTTTCTCTTTCGTACGCGAGGCGGGTTTTTGCTTTTTCATCGTTTGCGTTTTTTCCTTCGAACGACGGGCAGGGCGCGTTTGTAACCAAAAATCGTGTAGTCGAAAAACATGTTGCCCGTCATATCGTGCACTTCGCGGCTCTCCCGGATGCCCTGCGGGTAGTGCTCCGGCCGAATGAAGCTGACCGTGACCGCGCCTAATTGGCGGTCGCCCTTTTTCATGAGGCGCCGGGCGCCGGCTTGCGCGACAAATTTTGCCATCGCGATCCCGGCGGCATAGGCAGGATTGGCCAGGGTGGAGCCGGTCCGGAGAAGCTGGAGCAAACCGGTGGTGAACGAGCCGAATCCCGGCTCGCGCAGGATCTCGCTCACATCGCCGGCGGCCTCCCGCAGATCGCGTGCGGAGCGGACGGCCAGGAAGGTCCACGTGAACGCCTCGGGGATCTCCTCGGCTTCGTAAAGGACGAGGCCGGTGTCGCCGAAGCTGACCGGCTGGTTATCTTCGACCCGGTCGACCTCCGTCAGGATGCGGGTGCTTAGGGTTTCATCCACCAGCGTCTGGAGCGCCGCTTTTTTCGCAGCGGGATCGTTCTTTTGCAGCCAATCGTCGAGGTCGGGCGCGGGTTGATCGGACCGAGTGACAAGGCTGAGGAATTTCACCTGTGCATAGTCGTGTCCGAAAATTCCGAGCCCGGATTTGACCCCGCCATTATCGAGGAACCGGACGCGATCGATGCGGAAATAGAACATGGAATTTCCTCCTTCTGAGTTGTCGTTATAACAAGAGCAGGACCCCGACGAAAAGCGGTAAATTCACCGACGGTGCTTGATCGAGTTTTCCCAAGTGGGCAGCATGCGTGGGTGCTGACGGTCAAGAATCTAACCAAGCGCTATGGTTCGCTCGCGGCGCTGTCGGATGTGTCCCTCTCGCTGCGGGCGGGCGAGTTCTTCGGCCTGCTCGGGCCTAACGGCGCCGGCAAAACGACTCTAATGTCGCTCGTCGTGGGCATTCGCTCGGCGGATAGCGGCGAAATTTTTTTGGAGGACGAAAAGTTGCAGCATGCCCGGATCGAGCAGCGCGTGCAGTTGGGCTTTGTCCCGCAGGCGCTGGCGCTCTACGAAGAGCTGAGTGGCGAGGAAAATCTGCGCCTGTTTGGGCGGCTTTATGGATTGAGGGGGGCGCTCTTGCGTGAGCGAGTGGAGGAAGCGCTGGTCGCGGTGCAGT
>JBDTOL010000146.1:0-6637 GCA_039933235.1 Spartobacteria bacterium
GGCTCGTCGTCTATGATGATGATCTTGGCCATATTCGCAGGGCGGAGACTATTTCACGGATGAGAAAAGGAAAGTCAAAAATGAGAATAACCTGTGGCTCGGCGCTGGGCCTCTCCCGCGCCCGCGTCCATCGTAGAGCACCCGCTACGGCATGGCATCAATGCCGTGACCATTTAGCAGTGCCTGCGGGACCTCTCTTTCCCAGGAAACGATTTCTTCGCAAGGATCGCTCGATGGATTCTCAATCGGGAGAATGATGAGGTCGGCCTGGTAACCAGGAGCGACTCTTCCGAGGCGCGCCTCTTGTCGCAGGGCGCGGGCGCCGTTCACCGTCACCATCTCCAGGATCTGAACAGGAGCGAGCCACGGGTGCGAGTCGCGCACCGCTCGCATTTCCGCGAAGAGGCTGAGCGAATCATTGCTCGCGAGACTGTCTGTCCCAAGACAGATGTTGAACCCGAGATCGAGCAGCCGGCGCAAAGCAAAGGGAGCATGCTGAAAATAGCGACCGCTCCTCGGGCAATGGGCGATATGGAAGCGCGGCGAGTTTTCCAGCCGGGCGAAGTCGTCCTCGGCGAGTTCGTTCAGGTGCACCACAATCCAATCCTCATCGAGGACCTCGCGCTCAAGCATGACGGCGAGGGGGGTTTTTCCCAGGCCACAATCGGTCATGGGCCGCCCGAGGCTTTTCAGCAGATCGAAGAGCCCACCCCGGCCCTCGCGAAACATCGTCATCTCCTCCGCCGACTCAGCGAGGTGCATGGTGAGTAGGAGATTTTCCCGGGCCGCGGCTTCCCGGGCGAGACGCGAGAGCTCCGGCGAAGAGGTATAGGGCGCATGCGGGCTTAGGCCGAAACCTCCCAGCCAGTCCCCCTTGTCGCGGAAGCTGGAAAGCGCGTCCTCGACCATCTCGCTCGCAGAAAGGCGCGGGCGGACATCGATCAACTCCGCAAACCACCAGGTCCGCAGCGGCGGCGGCGGCATTCGCCCCAGCAACGCTGGCATCGACTCGATATTGGCGATCGTCGTCGTGCCCCACCGGCGCGACTCCTCGAATCCGCGCGCGATGGAAGCGAGATAATCTTCGTCGGAAAGATCGCGGCGCAGCCCGTTGATCTGCAGGATCCACTCGGCGAACGAGCGCTGGGGCGCGATCGCCCCGCGCAGCACGGTGAAATCGAGGTGGCAATGCGCGTTAATCAGACCGGGGAGAAGGACGACCTCGCCCAGGTCGGTCACCGCGCAGGTCTCCTGCGCTCGCACGTCCGCGGAGCGGCCGACCGCGGCAATACGATCGTCCTCGACCACGATCGCCCCGTCGTCGATCGGCGGGCCGTCCATCGTGACGATGGTTTTTGCGCGGTAGATCTGCTTCACGCCGCGGCGGACGATGAATCTTTCACGACCTCACGCGCCGCGGCCACGAGCAGGTTGCAAGCTTCCTGGCAGAGCAGCGGCATGACGCTTTCTCCGCGCCCGGTTTGGTCGATCGGCGCGATGAATTTGTCGAGCGGCAGGCTGAGCGACGGGCGCGCTTTGCTTTCGTCCCGTGGCCAGAGAATCGTGCGCAGGCAGCCCGGTTCACCCCCTTGCGAGCGGCAGAAGCGGCCGATCAACCCAGCGGCCTGTTCGTCGGAGATCCTGGCCGCGGCGCGATACATGCCAGTCTGGCGATTCAACGTCGCCCTTAGCGGAGTCGGCGTCAGGCAATTCGCTTCCCAGGCTGCCAATGCCGCCAGGCGGCCCGGGTAGAAGCCTTCTAACGCGAGTCGTAATGAGGGGAGGCTGTCCACTTCCATGCGCCACCCGTGGCGCAGGTTAGGCGCCGTCTTGAGCGGACGATACTGCCCGGCGTCATCCAGCCGGGCGATCTCGAGTCCGGCGTCCGGTGAACGGAAAAGCTCGAGCGTGGCAGCCGCTTCATCCTCGCGGTGACAGAGCTGAAAGCCCTCGCCGCTGGCCCTGATCAAAACCTGCCCGATGCCGCGGGCGCCGGATGCGAGCCACTCGCCGAGCACCCGCTCAATGCGCGGCGGCATCTTTTTTCTTCTTTTTCTTCGCCGTGCAGAGCTTTCCCGCCATCACGACCGCCACGTGCTCCAGGAAATCCCGGTCGTCATCGCTGAACGCGTTCAGCTTATCGCTCTCCACATCGATTATGCCCAGGACGCGCCCATTATTCTCGGCCACAATCGGGACCACGATCTCCGAGTTGGTCGTCCAGAAGGCGGGGAGCCAGCGCGGATCTTTCTGCACGTCGCCGACGATGAGCGTCTCGCGCGTCTCCGCTACGACTCCGCAGAGACCTTGGGTGGCGGGAAACCGGGCGTAGGTCGGCGGATGGTCGCCAGTTCCGGCCACGATCACGAAATCGCCCTGCTCGACCTTGTAGATGCCGACCCAGCGATACTGTCGCTCCGCGCGGACCATCTCCGCCACCCGCCTCACCGTCTCGGGCTCTTTCGGCGCGGCCAAAAGATAGGCCGCGAGATCCTGCAACAACTTGGTCGAGTCGGTTTTCAAAATGCCGGTAGAGAGAACAGTTTACGCAATCGCGCTAAGATCAAGGGCGACCGAGTCGAAAGCTGCCGCCTGCTCCAGGATGATGTCGGCAAACTTCGGCTCCGTTCCGATTGCGCTGGCGTAATAAAGAGAGCGCTCGTGCAGGCGGTAAGGGTTGCGCCGGAAGATCTCGCGCTGGCTCGCCGCCGCCGTCGGCTCCGGCTCAATTCCGAGGAGGACGGGAATGTCCTGGTAGCTGTGCAAACCGTCGGAGATGAAGAAGGGCACCACGATCACATTTGGCGTTGTCGTTAGGCGCACCCAGTCGGAAATGAGCGGCGCCTCTTCCATGTAGGCGTTTTGGACCGAGGCATAGCGGCCCAGCGTCGCGATCTTTTCCACCTCGCGCTTGGCCGCGATCGCGCTGTTGTCGTTCAACGCAGTCCCGTGGCCGACGATGAGCAGCGTCGTCTCCGCCTCGGGAACGCCGGGCGCGATCTCCTGCGCGCGTTGCAGGAGCAGCTCCGTCACGGCCGGATGGTTCCCTACCGACTTGCAATACTTCCAGACCTGCCCGCTCGATCGCGTCGTTAGGCGGCCTTCCAGCTCCAGTTCGCGCGGGATGACCGTCTGCGTGAAATAGCCTTCGCTGATGAAGTTCGGCACGACATACACATCCTCAATCTCCGGTTCGTCGAAGAGCAGGAGCGCGTCGCGCAGGCTCGGCTCCTCTTTCCAAAAACAGCAGTCCACTTCGCGGAAGAGCCCGCGCCCGCGGATTGCCCGCGCCTGCCGCAGGCTTGGCTCGCTCGAATCGGGATTGACGGTCGAGCCGTGGCCGACAATCAAAAGCGCGCTCGATCCTGATGAGATAGCCACTTTCGTAGCTAAACTGCGGACGATCATTTGTCATCGCCCCAGAGTAAAATCTTGACCTTCAACGCCTTTTTTTGATAACGCCGGACCCCATGAAAATCGTCTTCCGCCTCATCGCTCTGGTTGTCCTCGGTCTCTCGGCAGACAGCTCGCTGGCGCAGCACTGGCGCCAGTATCAGCATGACGGAGGTCACAGAGGCCAATCCAACGTCAATATCAATCCGGCGGCCCTCGCACAGGTTTGGTCGGCCGCGGGTTTTATCGAGCCGCGGATCCTCGGCGATACGCTCTATGCCCGGAAGCGAGAGAGCCTGTCGACGCGCGTGGCTGCCTTCTCCCTTGCCGATGGTCAGGAGAAGTGGAGCACGCTCGGAGATGGGGTCTATTTCGGGAACCTGGCGGTCGCAAAAGATTTCCTTATCCTTGAAGGCTTTAACTATAACGGCGGCTTTAGCGACGTTTTCGTCGTGCTCGACGCTGCGACGGGTCAGGAGCGCTACCGCATTGATCTGCCGCTCGAGTTTTCCTTTTCCGAGCCCAACCTGGCGAAGGAAGCAGGCGGGCCGGTGGCGTATTGCACCGATGGCGGCACGCTCGCGGCGGTGCGGGTGGGCAAGGATGCGGCTAATATCCTGTGGACGCAGACGGGGGACATCGGCCTGTCCGAAGCAACCATCGTCGGAGATTCGGTCATTACCTTTGGGGCTGGTGGCACCGGCTCGGCTTTTGTGCGTGCGACCGGAACCAAATCCGTCTTTTTCAACGGCGGGCCGAGCCTCGGCTCTGCGCCAGCATCCGCCAACCCGCGGCGCGGCGATTTCTACGTCAAACTCGACTACAAAACCGAAGGAGTGACGCGTGTCCGCGCATTTCATTACAACAGCAACGACTCGATCGAGCTGCTCTGGACCCGTGTCACGCCCTTCAATCAATCGGGTGGGATGGTGGCAATTGGTTCCGACGGCAATCTCTATGCAGTGGGTAGCGGCGAGATTGCGATCATCGACCCTAACGACGGCTCCACCATCAAGAGTATCCCATTCCCCTTCGTCAACGGGTGCACTCCCGCCCTGTCAGGGAACGTGCTTTGGGTCTACTCCGATACGGATACGTATGCCTACGATGCTTCTTCGCTCGATCTCCTCGCGGCCTTTCCCGGCAGTTCAGGGTTTAACTTTGGTTTCGATTCGGTCGGCGCCTTTGTCCCGGGCACGGCGGCGCTGAATTTCAAGGACCGGATCCAGGTTTATCGAGAGAACCCCTGAAACGCTGAGGCGGCGGACCGACCCGGTGAAATGGGTCAAGGACCTGTTCAGTCCGACGATTCTTCTTCCGACTCCGCTTTGTCACCCCGCTCGCCGTAGACTTGGCGCAGGATCCGCCCGATCATCGGGGCCGCGGAGGATCCGCCGTGGACGTTGCTTCCGACATCGCCCTCGTAAAGCGCGGCGAAAGCATATTGCGGCCGCTCGGCCGGGACGAAGCCGGCAAACCACGCGGCGGTCCTTTCCTTTTCCTTCGGTCCCCACTGCGCGGTGCCGGTTTTGCCCGCGACCACGACTTTATCCAAGCTCGCCTGGTGCGCCGTGCCGGCGGGCGCATTCACCGCGTCCGCCATCGCGGTGTGGATTTGTTCCATCACCATGGGTGACGCCCCGATCACCTTCTTCGCTCGCACCGAATAGGCTGCGACAATTTCGTTGCTCACTGTCTGCACCTGCTCGACCAGCCGGGTCTGATAGAACGTGCCGCCGTTCGCCACGATCGCCATCGCCTGGGCCATCTGGAGCGGCGTCGTCAACACGTCGCCCTGGCCAATCGAGAGATTCGCGATATCGCCGCCGAGAATCCTCCGGCCGTGAGTTGCCTTCATGTAGTCGTCGTTAGGCAACCGTCCCTCCACTTCGCCCTTGAGCGGAATGCCGCATTTTGCGCCGAACCCAAGCTTCGCGGCCCAGTCGAGGATCGGGCCCGCGCCGGTCTCGATGCCGACCTGGTAAAACCAAGTGTCGCACGATTCGGTCAACGCCTGGATGAAGTTGAGGGATCCGCGATCGGTTTTCTTCCAGTTGTGGAAGGTGGTGTTGCCGACATTCATCGCCGGCACGCATTCGTACTGGTCGTGCGGCGTGATCGTGTTGCTTTCAAAGGCGGCCAGGCCCACCGCCACCTTAAAAGTTGAGCCCGGCGGATAGGCCGAACGATAGGCCCGCGGGAGCAGCGGGATATCGGGATCGCTCTGCAACTCCTTAAAGCGCGCGGCCGAGATCGAGGGAATAAAATCGTTCGGATCGAAGGTGGGCCAGGAAGCGAGGGCGAGGATGTCGCCGTTATTCGGATCTATCAACACGATCGCGCCGCGCTTAGCCTTGGCCGCCAGCGCCTTTTCCGCCATCCCCTGAAGGCGCAGATCGAGCGTAGTCACGACATTGTAGCCGGGCACAGGCGGTTCCACGATCCGCTCGGAAGTTTTCCGGCCGTCGCGGTCGAAGGTGACTTTAAATTTTCCGTGACGACCGGTCAGCATGCTGTTGAAGGTCAGCTCCAGCCCCTCGCGGCCTTCGGTTTCCGGCCAGAGCACCTGCCCGTTTTGGATGATGCCGTCGGCATTGCGACTCGTCCGTCCGGTATAACCGATGATCTGACCGGCCAGGCTTTTGTTGGGATAAACCCGCATGTAAATCGGCTTGAGCGAGATTCCCGAGGCGAGATGACCTTTCAGCTCCTCGCGTTCGGTCTCACTCAGGTTCTGCGCGATCTCGAAGGGCAGGAACCCGCGGTTGTGGTAATGGCGGAGAATGGCAGGCCCGGCGACATCGAGCGAGCGCCCAAGGATTTTTTCCGCGGTGCGGATTCGCTCCCGCGCATAGTCGAGCACCTGCACGTCGGAGAAATCGAGCGGGCTCGGGTAATCGATCGTGAGGTTGTAGCTCAGTTTGTTCTGCGCCAGGGGCGCTCCGTTGCGGTCGGTGATCTGACCGCGCGGCGCCGGGATATCGAGCAGGTAGGTGCGCGCCTGCTTCTGCGTCTCCCACGTCGGCTTGATCATCTCCTCCGCGGGCGAGGCGGAAGGCGCGGGTGTCTCCTGACCGATCGCGGCGACGGTCGCCAACAGGGAGATCCCCAGGATATTTAGAGTAAAATTCTTCAAAGCCGGCAAACCAGTTCAGTGTCGCTCTAGGAAACGATGGACTTCCTCCGCCAACTTCTGGCCTATCCCTTCGGTCGATGCAATTTCTTCGACGCTCGCTTTGCGCAA
>JBDTOL010000147.1:0-7085 GCA_039933235.1 Spartobacteria bacterium
ACGAACTTCACAACCGAAGCGTCGGGGTCGTCCGCATTGAGGTCGGTGCTGGTCTCGATGTCCTGGAGCGCTTCGAAAGAGCGGTTGGTCTTAAGGATTTCATCGAAGGTCTCCGCGCCGACGCCGTAGAGCGTCTTCATCGCGCGGAGGATCTGGGCGCGCGGCACGAGGACCCACTCGGCCGGTTTATCGAGCAACTGGGAGGCGAGCTGGCGCCCGGTCGAGTTAAACAGGTCGTAGGTGGCGAGAACGACGGCGTTCTCCTTAATCTCGATCGGCAGGATGTGGTGCTGGAAAACGAACCTGCTCGGCAACACCCCTAACGTTGCCCGCTCGATCCGCTTGGCGTCGATCGAGATGACAGGAACGCTGAAGAAATCGCCGATCGCCTTGAGGAACAGCTGCTCATCCACCTTGCCGGAGTTGAGCACGTCGGCCGTCCACGAGCTGCCATTGAGATTGGCCGCGAGCGCAACCGCTTCCTCCCGCGAGGAGACGCCGCTGGCGAGCAAGATGTCGACGAGAGATTTGCTGAGAGCTGGACTCATTCTGACCTAAGGCAGATGCAAGGAACGACGGACCGCCAGCGTGAGCGTGCCGGTCACGCGCAAGGAATAGTTTTTTTGCATCCGCGCGATGGCGTCTTGGACAGCATTGGAGAAGACTCCGTCGATTGGACCACAGTAATAGCCATTGCGTCGCAAAGCGTCCTGCAGAGCACCGACGTAGGCCGGATCGGAAGAAAGTACCGCTCCCGACTGAAAATAATAGCTAAAACGAAACCGAGCGCGGGGAGCGAAGTCTGTCCGATTGGGCGCAGGCATCTGGTGGAGGAGTCCGTGACCGTCGCGAACCGCCAGCGGATCCTGGTAAGGATCGTAGAGGAACAACAGCGAATCCGATTCCGCCTTGGAAAAAACCGGCAATAGGCAAAGCCACGCGAAGAGAATGATGAAGAGGCGGTTCATACGCAGACGACTCTATTTTATCATCGGCAGATCAGGCGGTGGCAACTGCTTACCGTCGCTGATCGGGGGGCAATCAGGGCAGTCGTCTTGTTCCAGTTCAGGGCCGAAATGGGTCCGGTCTTCGTTTTTTTGACGAAGGCGATACAAGTCCAACTTGGTCAGTGACACTTCGGGGCGCATCAAAATAATCAGCTCGCTCCGTGTTTTGGATTTGGTTGTGCTCCGGAAAAGAGTTCCAATCAGCGGCAGCCGATCAAGAATAGGAATTCCGCTCCTATTATCCTGATTGTTATCCATGATCAATCCGCCCAAAACAATCGTGGAGTTGTTCGGCGCCGATACGGTGGTGCGGATATAACGGGTCGCAATGTTCGGGATAAGGTTCCCATCGACCCTGGTGGTACCAGCGACACTGTCCACCTTCTGCAGAATATCGAGCGAGACTTCGTTTTCGGAATTGATCAGCGGCACTACTTCAAGCTGCAGGGCCACTTTTTTGAACTCGATATTTGTCGATTGTGCGATTCCGCCGGTGATGATTCCGCCGGTGGTGGGAGTGGAAATCGTATTTGTGGGAACGGGAATCTCAGTTCCTGAAGCAATGATCGCCTTTTTGTTGTTGCTTGTAAAAACCATCGGCCGGGAAATCACTTTAAATCGCCCGGTCGAATCGAGCGCATGGACAATCGCCGAGAGGTAATTTCCGGCTGCGACATAAACATTGGTGCCGTTACCCAGGTTTGAGAGAATACTATTAAAGTTAATCAGACCGGCCGGATCGAGGATTCCATCAACGGGGGCTGGGGAAGCGGCCGCAAGCGGGATCGGCACTTCGGTCCTCGAGTTGTTATTTGAAGTGCCTACCACCCGATTCTTGTACTTGGCAAAATAATCGATCCCGAATTGTTCGTCGTTCGTGAGCATCAACTCTCCGATCACAGTGCTAAGCGCAACCTGGGGCGCTTTCACGTCCATCTCGTTGAGGATCTTCCGCACCTTGCCCACAACCTCGCGGGTGCCGAGCACTATGATGGTGTTGGCGCGCGCGTCGGCGATCAGCTTGGTGTTGCCAACCGTGACCGATTGCGGGGTCGTATCCGTCGGCTCGGTCGATAGCTGCTCGCTAACCTGGAGCGTGTTGTCGCTGCCCGTCCCGCCGGTGGGGTTTTGCGGCTGATTGTTAGGCAAGGGCTGATTGCGCTGCTGGTTGCGCTGGCCCGGTTGATTGGCGCCCTGCCCTTGCTGGTTCTGGTCGCCCGGTTCGGTCAGGGCGTTTACCAGCACCGGAAGAACATCGGCCGCCGCGATGTATTTCAAGGGGCGCACGATCGGTTGGCCAAACTCCACATTGGCGTCGAATTCCGCGATCAGCTTCTCGATGAACGGAAGGTTGATCGGGCGGGTGATGACATGGATGCGATTAGTCCGCACATCGGCTTCGAGCTTGATCTTGCCGACGATGAGCGAGTCTTCGGAAAGAACCGCTGAACTATCATCTTCCACGTTACCCTGCTGTTGCCCGGGCGGGATCACGCCGCGCACCCGCCGATTGTTGGGAACGGAGCCGGCCTGATCGCCCTTGTCCAAAATGTCCTTGAGCATGTCGACCACTTTCTGGGCGTCGGCCCGCTCCAGCTTGATGAAGACGCTCATGACTTCGGCCGGCGCGACATCGATCTGTTCGACCATCTTCACCAGCTTGCGCAGCACATCAGAGCTCTGGGTGATAAGCAGGCTCGATGACTTCGGCAGCGCCAGGATCGGCGCCTGGCCACCAATGCCGGCGAGATATTGCGACAGGACCTGCTGCAACTCCTGCGGGTCGGCGTAGCTCAGCCGGAAAAGGTAGCTCACCACCATCGCGCCTTTTGGCAGGTCGGCCGGATCGGAAACAATCGGCACCGCGGCGGCGCGCGGATTTTTGTTCACGCCGATGACTTCGATGACGTCGCCGCCGGCGGGGACAAGGGAGAATCCGTTCAGGGCCAGATTCATCTCAATGATGTTGATTGCCTCTTCGCGCGGGATCGGCTTGGCGATGAAAATGTTCACCTTGCCCTGCACGTTATTGTCGAGGACGAGCTTTTTCCCGGTCAGATTCTCGTAGAGATGCAGAACGTCGAGCACGTCGCTGTTGGGATATTGCATCGTCACCATGTCGACCGGTGGGTTGGTCGCGCCGGGGCGCAGGGGCTGCCCGGGCGCACCTGTCCGGGCGAATGGCGTAGGCGTGGGCCCGGTCACCTGGGCGTGGGCGGCAGCCGCGACGAGGAGCAGCGAACCGAGGCAGAAGCGAAGGCGGCGGAGCACGCGCTTATTTAACGGTTTGCCGCGCCGGGGTCAACCCGTTCCGCACGAGGGAATACTCGACTGGCCCGTTAAGTTGCCGGATCGTGGGATCATGACGCGCGCTTTTCTCTGTTTCCTTCTCCTCTCGTTAGGCATGATCAGCGCCGGCCCGCTCGAGGCCGCGCCGGACGCGCTGCGGGAGATCCGGGCGGTAATCGATGCGCAGGAAGCGGCCTGGAACCGCGGCGATATCGACGGTTTCATGGCGGGCTACGCCCGCGCACCACAGACGGCCTTTGTTTCGGGCGACGAGATAACCCGGGGCTGGCAAACCGTCCGTAATCGTTACGCCAAAAAATACGACAGCCCGGGAAAGATGGGAAAGTTGAGCTTCTTGGGCGTGACGATCACGCCGCTCTGCGACGATGTCGCGATGGTGCTAGGGAGCTGGAGCCTGCGGCGGAAGGAGGATCATCCGCACGGCAAGTTCACCCTCCTCTTTCGCAAGTTGCCGGAAGGCTGGCGGATCGTGCTGGATCATACGTCGTGAGGAAAAGTATCGCGGCAGCTCCGGGGAGCGCATGCGCCTCGCGTGCTCAATCCGGCGCCTCGCCGGATTGCCCGGGCGGTGGGGAGGTCTTTGTTAGCGTCCGCTCGACCCACCGGATTTCCCCCCGCCTCTTACCCTTTTAGTTGCTCGAGCAGCTTCGCGTGGATCCCGTCGAAACCGCCGTTGCTGAAGATCGTGACGACGTCGTTAGGCTGGAGGAGCGGGACGAGGCGCTTCAGAATCGCCGCGGCGTCGCGCTCGTAGAACGCCATGCGCCCGGCTTTCGCGATCTGGGCTACGACCGCTTCCGGGTTCAACCGCTCCTCGGCCGGGATCTGCTCGAGCGCGGCGATCTGCGCGATAAAGACGCCGTCGGCTAATTGCAGCGCTTCGGGCAACTGCTGCTGGAAGACCGCGCGCCGCGTCGTGTTCGAGCGCGGCTCAAAGATGGCCCAGAGCCTATGCCCGGGGTAACGATGACGCAGCGCACCGAGGGTTTCCCGGATCGCCGTCGGGTGATGGCCGAAGTCGTCGATCACCGTCACTCCCCGCGCCTGCCCGCGCACCTCCTGCCGGCGCGCAATGCCTTCAAAACTCGTCAGCGCGGTCTGGATCACCTCGGGCGCAACGCCGTAGAAGCGCGCCGCGACCGCCGCCATGGCCGCGTTACGCACGTTGAATTCCCCGATCAGGGGCGAATCGAAGGTCGTTTCGCCTAACGAAAAGTGGGACCCTGTGGGCGAGTAACTGACGTCCCGGATGCGTTCCGCGCAATTCGCCGAGAACCCAACCTGCACGATCGGTGCGAGGCATTCCTGCGCGACTTCGACGCAATTCGGGTCGTCGCCGTTGAGCAGGATCATGCCGTTTTGCGGCACGATGTTGACCAGCCGCCGGAAACTCAATTTCACAGCGTCGAGGTCCTCGAAAATGTCCGCGTGATCGAACTCGATATTGTTGATCAGGAGCAGCTCCGGGAGGTAATGAATGAACTTGGAACGCTTGTCGAAGAACGCCGTGTCGTACTCGTCGCCCTCGATCACGAAATACTTTGAATCGTTGAAGAGCGCACCGCGGCCCAGGTTGCGCGGCAGACCGCCGACGACGTAACCCGGCGCAAGTTCGCCCACCGTAAGGATCCAGGTGAGAAGGGCGCTCGTGGTGGTCTTCCCATGCGTGCCGGTGACGACCAGATTGTGCCGCCCGCGCAGGAAGAATTCCTTCACGACCTCCGGGAGCGAGAGGTAATAGAGCTTGCGATTTAAGACCGCTTCAACCTCGGGATTGCCACGCTTGATCGCGTTACCGATCACCACCACCTCGGCGTCGTCGGGCAGGTTCTCCGCGCGATACGGTTCGCTCAGCGGGATGCCCTTGGCCTGGAGGAAATCCGACATGGGTGGGTAGACCTTTTCGTCCGAGCCGGTGACGACGCAGCCGCGGTCGCGCAGGGCGGCGGCCACCCCACCCATTGCCGTCCCGCAGATCCCGAGAAAATGGTAATGCTGCGGCGGCCGATTCACCCGGCATCTGTAAGCCGAGGCGGCGGGATTTGCCAATGGAGCGTGCGCTCTCCAGGGCGCGTTCCGTTTCGTTGGGAGGGCGGACGCGACAGCACAGCGATCGGCCAATCACAAACATCGTGTCAGGACATTTTCGTGTAAGGAAAAAGATACGTAATTGACGGTGGCATCCGGTCTTCAGCTCGATACGGAATTCTTTTCCGTCAAAACTTTCCTTCTCATGTGCGCTCTGCTAGTTGGAATTCCGGCCGCGTTCGCCGCGGAAGTGTCCACCGAGGTCTACGCTCAGGCGAGTGACGGCACGTCGCTCACGTGGACGGTCTACACGCCCGCGGGCGCGGGCCCGTGGCCGGCCGTGCTGGTCATCCGATCGCGCTGTTCTTCCTGGTCGATTCGACCGGCGATATCATGCCCGAAGCGCAACTTGACGACATGGTCGCGCAGCTCGACCCCGCGGGCGCGCGCAACTACGACGCGATGACCATTACCGGGAATTTCCATTCCTTCGCCAACTGGCCGCAGGCCAAAACTGACGCGCTCGCTTTTTCTCGCCAGCCTGGCGCGCAACGGTCGTTAGACAAACCAGCCGTCGTTAGGCGAGGTACGGGAAGCGCGCCCCGTGGCGGAGTCTTTCGAGCAGATTAGCCTTGCGCAGATTCGGGTCGTCCGGCCGCAGGACGTGATGCTCCATCAGCGGAGTGATGGCCACGATCCGGCCGTTCTGCAGCACTTCTTCCACCCGCCAGTATTTGGTCGTCAGGTAGTAGTAAAGGTCGCCGCGTTCGGCCGGGTGAATGTCGCGCGCATCCAGTCCGGGCCGGGTGGAAGTTTCGACCATCCGGTAAACGATTGGTGCGCCGGGATGAAGCCGACCCCGTAAGAGGTGGCGGCCAAAGGAAAGATAACCGCGTCCCGTCAGCGCCAGCAAGAGCACCAGGATAACAAGAATCGACGGCACGAGCATGCCCTGCTTTTGAGCAGGGGCTGTGCCCGTGGGCGGTGTTTCCCGGCTTGGCCGGGCAGGGTCCGCTGCCACCAGATGGTGGAGCGAGACTGTGTCGAGCCGGGAGCGGGGAGGGCTACAGGAGAGACGGTCCCCCCAGCTCGACGGAGTCTCGCTCCACCGAAAATCAGTGCCTACGGCACGACCGTCAGTGTGAGGTCGTTACCATCGCCGCCGCTGCGAGGAAGGCTCCGGAGCCGATCGTGACCGCTCCCGCGATGATGCCACTCCCGCCTAACGTCCACCGTTCACTTGCACGTTGCCGGCGCCGGTAGCCGAGCCTCTGCTGTTGGCGGCGTTGTGGGTACCGGCGCTGATGGTTGTCGCCCCGGTGTAGGTGCTGGCGCCGCTCAAGGTCAATACACCCGAGCCGATCTTGTCAAACGAACCGCCCACACCACCGGAGAAACCGCCATCCTGCATCTGACCGCCGAAGATTACGTTAAGGTTGTTACTCCCCACCGTGACTGTCCTGCCTCCGAGAAGGACAACGCCGCCCGAGCCTACGAGCGATCCGACCGTAAGCCCGGGGGCATTCTCGCCGCTGAGGTCGAGTCTGCCAGTAGCCGCCATGTGAAGAGCTCCGTAACGCCGCTCGCGTCTCCCGAGAAGCGCGCCTCGACCCCGAGGCCAGCCCCGCCGTAGATCGTGATTTCCGCTTCGCCTGCGCTCGCCGGTCCGAAAGCGATCGCGCCGAAGAAGGTCAGGAACGCGCCCGGCGCACCGGCGACCGTTCCACTCTCGAGCGTGAT
>JBDTOL010000148.1:0-42014 GCA_039933235.1 Spartobacteria bacterium
ACTTCTTGCGTGTGAAGCAAGCGCTCTACCACTGAGCTAATCGCGCCGGAAATCGGGCGACCCTAGATTTAACGCGCTGGCTACGCCGGGCAACCTTTTTGATCAAGAGTCGCTCTTCGGCGCTTACTGTCACGCCTTCTCCGCCGTGGCGAGCGCGAGCGAAGCGTTCGGCTCGGTCGGGCGCAGCGTGCGGCGCGGGCGGAAGAAGGGCGAGCGCTGCGAGAGCACTTCACGAAAATAGACTGCGACGCAGAGCAGCAGGACGCAGGAGGCGGCGGGCCGGATGCGTTCGAGAAAATCAATCGTCGAGAGGGTCGGGCCGAGCTTTTTATCCAGCAGAAGCACCTGTGTGATCATGGTCGCGCTCATCATCGAGAAAAGGAAATGCACCACGGTCAGGCGGACGCTCACGCCGAGCGCGACCGTGCTGAGCACCGCTCCCCAAAGGAGGTAGCGCTCGTGCATTTGTGCGAGGAGCGCGAACATGAGCAGCCACGGCATGGCGAGGGCGATGAGCAACCGCGGATCGCGCCGCCGAGCATGCCGCGCCGCGCCGAGGGCACAGAGGACGAGCGCCGCGAGATAAATCAGGCGCAGGGCCCATTGCCAGGTCAGGACGAAGTAAAACGCTCCGAAGTGGACCGCCCAGACCGGCGCCTTGACCGACAGGTCGCCGTGGAACAGCAGCGAGGGCAGATTGAAGCAGGAGCTAATGAAGAGAAATGGATAACGTTCACTGCCGTAGAGGAACCCGATCCTCAACCACGCGAAACTACCGTCGCCGAGGGAGCCGAGGGTAAAAGCGGCCGCGCCCGCGATGCCGGCGGTCCAGGCCAGGGTGTTCCGGGAACGCCGATGCCAAAGAAAAGCGGCGACGGCCACGCCCACCGTTCCCACTGCCAGCCAGGCGGGCGGAGAGCGGAGCAGCCAGGGCGAAACGATCACCGCCGCAGTCGCGGTAAAACCGGCCAGCAAATGGAGCGCGCGCGTCCATCGTTTTTGCCAGAGCGGCCAGAAGAGAAAGAAAGGAGCCACAAAAAGAAGCTGACCTTTGAGCATCCCCCCCGCCGCGAGGAGGCAACCGCACCAGAACCAGCGTCGCGTCAGGGCGGCGAGGGCAGCGAAGAGATAAAACGGCAGAATCCAGCAGTCCCACTGGGGCCAGGCATGCGCGTCGAGAATGAGAGAAGGCTCCAACCAGGCCACGCTTGCTGCGAGCAGCCCGCAAACCCAGCCCCGCTCCGTCGGTGGCAGGCGGTGTAACAACCCCGAGTCCGTCGCCCCAGAAGCGCGGCGCACGCCCAGCCTCACGAGGAGGAAAATACCCAGTGCAGTGACCAGCTCCGCGACCAGGTTGACCTGCAGAAGCGGTTCGACGTAGTCGGGCGTGCCGTCCTCCACGCCGGGAAATTTCGCCCGCACTTCCTTCGCCCAGATCGACATCACGAGGAGCCGCAGGGGCGGATAATCGAGATAGTAGTTTTTCTCGTAGGCTTCCTCCTGCACACGGTCGTAGAGGCCGATGTAGCCGCGCGCGAAGGATCGCCAGGAATCCGACTTCTCCCCCGGCGACAGCCGGCGGCCTTCCGCCAGGGTCTGGCTGCCCCAGTAGAAGCCATTGGCGATGTCGCGTTGGAAACGCAGGTGGGTCGTCTCCCTCCACGCGTATCGACGCAGCCCGATGCCCCCGAGAAGGAGCGCGAACAGGATGAGCCCGAGCAGGATTTGCCGGCCGCGCAGCGACGTGAAGATGTTTGTGAGAATGCGGCCCCGCTCCATCAGGCCGAAAGCATCCGCGCAGGCCGCAGCCGGAGCAAATAACTTCGCCGGCGGGGCCTCGTTAGGCCGGGGCGAAGACTTCGTCAAACATGCAAAGGAAGCGACGAATCTCGAACGGCTTAGTCAGGTAATCCCGGGCCCCGGCTGCGAGCATGCGCTCGATCTGGCTCGGCGTGGCGTCGGCGCTGATCACGATCACCGGGGTCTGTGCAGTTTCCGGCTGGGCCTGCAGCCCTTCCAGGACTTTGCTGCCGTGGATATCGGGCAGATCCAGATCCAGCAAAATCAGATGCGGCGATTGGGCGCGCGCCACCTCGAGACCCTTCTGCCCCGTCTCGGCCCAGAAAAGATCCGTTCCCGGACGATCTTCCAGGATGCTTTCAATGAGCCGGAAGTTCGGTTCGCTGTCTTCCACGTAGAGGACGCGCGGCCGACCGTTGTTGCGGGAGGATTTGCGCGCAGAGCCGTTGCGGGGACGGCTGCGGCCCGGCCGCATCGGGATAATAACCGACGGAACGGCGGCTCCCGCCTTGTCTGCTCCGCCCGGCTTTCTACCCTCAGCGCGCATGTTTTTCGGGTTCGGTGCCAGCTTGAGCAGTTGTTCGCGCAAGAGTTTGATTTCGAGTTGGGCGAGGCGCAGCTCATGCCGCAGGTCATCGATATTTTCGGTCTTCATTGGTGTCTTTCTAGAGCTCTGCCATGCGCAAACCCGAAGGCTCGTCGATGATGGCGCCCCGAAGTTTTTTGGCCATCTCAAGGTCGCGCCGCATCTTATTTTTGTGAGTGCAAAAGAGCAGCGCGGTCTCCTCGGTGATGAGATCCTCCTCGTAGGCGCGCATGAGCGATTGGTCAAAGCTGTGCCAGCCCAGGGTGCTGCCGGCTTCGATGATTTCCTGGAAGCTGCGATTCTCACCTTCGCCGTAAAGCAGCGTCTCGCGGGTGCGCAGGCTGCTGCCCATGATCTCGGTCACGAGGAGGCGCCCGCCATCGACCTTGGTGACGAGGCGCTGGCTGACCACATAGCGCAGGGTGTCGGCGAGGCGTTCGCGAACTTGTTTCTCTTCATCGTTGTTAAACAGGCCGAGGATGCGGTTGATGCTCTGGCCGGCATTGATCGTGTGCAGCGTGCTCAGGACAAGGTGCCCGGTCTCGGAAGCCGAGAGGGCGATCTCCATCGTCTCGCGATCGCGAATCTCGCCCAGCAGAATGACTTTGGGCGCCTGGCGCAGCGCGGCGCGCAGACCGGTCGCAAAATCCGAGAAGTCCTTTCCTAGTTCGCGCTGGCTGAAGACTGCTTTGCCGTGTGGGTGGAGGAATTCAATCGGATCCTCGAGCGTGACGACATGAACTTCCTGGGTCTCGTTGATCTCGTTCAAGAGCGCAGCCAGCGTCGTCGTTTTGCCGCTGCCCGTGCTGCCGGTGAAGAAGATGATGCCAAACTTCTCCTGCACCATCTGTTGAAAAATCGGCGGTAACCCAAGTGACTTGAGAGTCGGCACGGCGGATTGCAGCTTGCGCATCACAATCCCGTGATTGCCATTCTGGCGATAGATGTTGACGCGGAAGCGGGCTACATCCTGGAGCGAGTAGCTCGTGTCGCAAGACCCGGTCGTCTCCAGATCCTCCTGGAGCCGGTCGCTCCCGGCCATGAGCAGAGCGACGATGGCGTCAATGTGCGCGGGTTGTAGCGCCGCTCCAGGCTCTTCCATCGGAAGTGCGTGCAGTTTGCCGTAGCGTTCGACCAGGGGTGGTTTTCCGTTAATGAAAAGGCAATCCGAGACGCCCTCGCCGCTGGCCAGCATGGCGGTGAGAAGTGATTGCAGATCGTCGTTCGTCATTGGTTTGGGCGGCTTCAGTGCGCTTTTTTGTCGGGCTGGCTTCGGCCTCGCCTCTTTTAGTGCAAGTTTTGTTCCACCCACTCCCATCCTTTCGCCCTTGCTTGCCAATTGCAGCCCGGCACTTATCTAAAGGCATGTCCGAACACAAAATGACGCTCACCTGGAAGCGCGCCACGAACGACTTCGAATACAAGACCTACAACCGCGATCACACCTGGAGCTTTGACGGCGGCCACGAAATGGAGGCCTCTGCCGCACCCGCTTATCTCGGCAACGAAAAGCTGGTCGATCCCGAGGAGGCCTTCGTCTCCGCGCTCGCCAGCTGTCACATGCTCACCTTTCTCGCCGCTGCCTGTAAGAAGAAGTTCATCCTCGACGAATACGTCGACGAAGCGGTCGGCCACATGGAAAAGAACGCGGAGGGCAGGCTGGCCATCACCAAGGTCGAGCTGCACCCAAAGCTGAAATTTTCCGGCGACAATCAGCCCAGCGAAGCGGACATCGAGGCGATGCACCATTTCGCCCATGAGAATTGTTTCATCGCCAACTCGGTCAAAACCGAGGTGACGGTCGCGAAGTGAGCTCAGATTTTTCTTAACCAAGGATTACGGGAATTTCACGGATCAAAGAGTTGGTTTTTCTTCCGTTCTACGATCCCTGCCCATCCGCGAAATCCGTGGTTCAGTTTCTTCCGTGAGCGCCCAGGTCGATACTCCGCGGATGGAGAGAATCGTCAGCCTTTGCAAGCGGCGCGGATTCATCTTTCAGGCGAGCGAGATCTACGGCGGCCTGAATGGGGTCTGGGATTACGGCCCGCTCGGGGTCGAACTGAAGCGCAACCTGAAGGATTACTGGTGGCGCGTGATGGTGCGCGAGCGCGACGACGTCGTGGGGATGGACGGCGCGATCCTGACCCATCGCGCGGTGCTCAAGGCCAGCGGGCACGAGGACACGTTCAGCGATCCGATGGTCGATTGCCGCACCTGTAACGCGCGGCTGCGGGCCGACCAACTGCCGGAAAAAAACGGGGTCAAGCAGTGTCCTAATTGCGGCGGCAAAGACCTGACCGAGGCTCGCCCATTCAACCTCATGTTCTCGACCCAGATGGGCGCTTCAGCCGACCCCGATGCGATCGCCTATCTTCGGCCGGAAACCGCTCAATCGATCTTTGCCCAGTTCAAGAACGTTCTCGACACCTCGCGCAAGAAGCTCCCTTTTGGCATCGCCCAAATCGGAAAGGCCTTCCGGAACGAGATCAACCCGCGCAACTACATCTTTCGCTCGCGCGAATTTGAGCAGATGGAGCTGGAGTATTTCTGTCGCCCGGAACAGGGCGCGCAGCTGCTCGATTACTGGCTCGAGGAACGGCTCAAGTTCTACGAGAACATCGGCCTGCCCCGCACCCGGCTGCATGTCCTCACCGTGCCGGACGCCGATCGCGCGTTCTATTCCAAGGGCACCTACGACATCGAATACGAGTTTCCCTTCGGCGTGCAGGAACTCGAGGGCGTCGCCTACCGGACCGATTACGACCTCACGCAACATCAGAACGCGAGCGGCAAACAGCTCGATTATTTCGATGAGGAGAGCAAGACGCGCTTCGTCCCGCACGTGATCGAACCGAGTGCTGGAGTTGATCGCACGGTCCTGGCCTTGATCTGCGAAGCCTACGCGGAGGAGACGGTGACGGACGAGAAGGGCAAGAGCGAAACGCGAATCGTTCTGCATTTCCATCCCCGCATCGCGCCGATCAAGGTCGGCATCTTTCCGCTCCTCAAAAATCAACCGGCCCTGGTCGAGAAGGCGCGTGAAGTGCAGGCCTTGCTCCGCCCGCACCTGAACGTCTTTTACGACGAAACGGGCGCGATTGGCCGGCGCTACCGCCGCCAGGATGAAGCGGGCACGCCGTTCGGCATCACGATCGATTTTGAGACGTTAGGCGAACGCGATCCCGGGCTGCGCGACACAGTCACGCTGCGCCATCGCGACAGCATGGAGCAGGAGCGGGTGCCGATCAGCGAATTGAAGGGCCGGCTGCTGGAATCGGTCAGGTAGTGAACCTCGAGGAACTGCGCGAATATTGCCTCGCGAAACCGAACGTCTCCGAGGGGACGCCGTTCGGCGAGGACACACTCGTCTTCAAGGTGCGCGGGAAAATCTTCGCGCTCGCATCCCTCGACGACATGCCGCCACGGGTGAACCTGAAGTGTGATCCCGAGCGTGCGCTCGATCTGCGCGATCGCTATGAGGATGTTCAGCCCGGCTACCACATGAACAAGAAGCATTGGAACACCGTTGTGCTGAGCGGAGCGGTGCCGGCGTCCGAAGTGCGCGCGCTGATCGATCATTCCTACGAACTGGTTGTGGCTTCCCTGCCCAAGTCGCGCTGATGGAGGGACGACCGCCGTGTCGTCCGTGTCAAGCGTGCCTAACGAGACGCGGACGGGACGGCGCCCGTCCCTCCAGCGTGCAGGACAGATCGCAACTCCACCCGCCCGACATCAAGCCGCAAGGCATCGCGCGCTACCTCGAGGAAGGCATCTGGCGGATCCGTTAACGCTACCGTAAGTCCGCCGACCGAATCCTTGCCGGCACGCAGTCCTTTCTCTTCCAAGAGGCGCGCGACGGCAGTCGCGCAGTTCTGGGCCGAGTCGACCAGGGTGACCGATTCTCCGAGGTAGCGTCCGATCGCGTCCCGGAGCAGCGGATAATGCGTGCAACCGAGCACCAGCGTATCCACTCCGTCGTCGATCATCGGTGCCAGATATTGCCCGACCACACGGTCTGTGATTTCGCCTTCCAGCCAGCCTTCCTCGATCAAAGGCACGAAAAGCGGGCAGGCACGCACGGAAAGTCGCAGCGCTGGATCGAGCGCTCGGATGGCACGCTCGTAGGCGCCGCTTTTGATTGTCGCGCGCGTCCCGATGACCCCGATGTGACCGTTGCGGGTCGCTGCCACCGCGGCTTCCGCGCCTGGCCGAATCACGCCGGTCACCGGCACGGGTGTGGTCGCCTCCAGTTGCGACAGCGCGAGGGCCGAAGCGGTGTTGCAGGCGACGACGACGGTCTTGCAGTTCTCCTCGAGCAGCATGGCGGTGATCTCGAGACTGTAACGCTCGACCGTGGCCGCGCTCTTCCCGCCATACGGCACGCGCGCGGTGTCGCCGAGATAATAAATCGTTTCGTTAGGCAAAAGGCCGCGCAGGGCGCTGACCACGGTGAGCCCGCCGATCCCCGAGTCGAAGACCCCGATCGCTCTTTCCCGCTGGTCTGTTGTCGTTGCCTGCATTACTCGGAGCTGTGGATGGCCGCCGATGGTTTCTGCTCTGGCCGGACGGAGGCTGGCTGGCGGCCTAACGGATCGGTGATGGAGCGCGTATGCGCGGGAAGATTGCTTGCCCCCGCGACCAGTGTCGGGCTCCCGTTTTGGAAATTCACGGCGCGATTATAATTGACCGCCGCCGCCGCAACGGCCTGCCCCAGCTTCTGGCGGTAGGAAGCGGTCGCGATCCGCGCCCCCTCCGCCCGGTCGTTCAGAAAGCCCGCTTCGACCAGGACCGCCGGGATTTTGATGTCCCGCAGGACGTGAAAACGTGCGTGCCGCACGCCCCGGTCGTAGACCGATACGCGCGAAAGAATCGAGCCTTGCACCGCCGCAGCGAGTGCGATGTTCGCGGGGTCCTGCGCGTTGCCCGGATGCCACTCTGTGTCGACCGATCCGGGATGGTTTTCGGTCGAGGCGTTCGACGGTACGCCGGCCGGCGCGAGCGCGTAGCTCTCCACTCCGGAGCCGCTGTTGGCGGAGTTGAAATGGATGCTGATGAAGAGGGCGTTGGGGAAACGATTGGCAAACGCGACCCGTTCCTCGAGCGAGCGTGCCTCGTCCTCCGATCGCGTCATCTCCACTTTGAATCCGGCGCGCATCAGATCCTCGCGCGCGGTCATTGCCACATCGAGCGCATACTTTTCTTCGCTCCCCCAGCGACCGGAGGTCCCGCTGTCGTCGCCGCCGTGACCCGGATCGAGCACCACCGTCTCGATCCGCTTCGCCCCGCTGATCCGGTTCGGACGCAAAACCGGCTCGATGATTTTCGCCACATCCAGCGCGGAGATCAGGTTCTCTTCGCCGCGGACAAGCAGCGGGAAGTTGCTGAAGAAACGCACCCCATTGATGTAAAACTCGCTCGTCCCTCCCTGCGCGTGGATGACACGGTGATCTCCGCGCAAAGACACATTGCGGCTCGCCCGCGAGAATTTCGGGAACCGGTAGAATTCCGCCACGTTGGCGAAGCTCAC
This sequence comes from Spartobacteria bacterium, assembly GCA_039933235.1. GTDB lineage: Bacteria > Verrucomicrobiota > Verrucomicrobiia > Chthoniobacterales > UBA10450 > Palsa-1392. The sequence goes on from JBDTOL010000148.1 coordinate 7,914, forward strand.
GTAATCGCGCCCGTCGGCGGGGATGACCTTCCAGTCATTCGCGGCGGACCCGGTCGCGACGCCGCCGGCGAAGACGAGGAAGAAGATGATTTTCGTAAACTGCACGCGCCGCAAGGTGACGGCGCAGTCCCTTACCCGCAAGCTTCCCTCCGCGAACTCCGCGCTCAGATCTTTACCCCGCTCGGGGCGGTGAACGCAGATTCGCCTGCGCTCCCGGTATTGCGGGTTGCGGCCGGCTCGAAAAGAACGACCTCCGCCTCCGCGTCGGCCGCGGTCCGATGTTCCACGCCGTGTGGCACGATCAGGAATTCTCCCTCCTTCAGCTCTACTGTCCGGTCGCGAAACTCGATTCGCATCCGGCCGCGCCAGATTAGGAAAAGCTCGTCTTCCTGGTCGTGATGGTGCCAAGGGAAAACACCCTGGAATTTCACCACTTTTACTTCCTGGCCGTTCAGCTCCCCGACCACCTTGGGGCGCCAATGCTCCGCGAACGCGGCGAACTTGTCGCTCAGCTTCACCTTTTCCATCGCAGGGAAACTAGCACATTTGCCCCGCCGCCTTTTCGTTTTGCAATCGGGCGGGGCTCTTCGATGATTGCTCCCCATGTCGGAGATTTCCAAGGCGTATGAACCGGAGGCGGTCGAGGCGAAATGGTACGCCCGCTGGCTCGCGGACGGCGCGTTCACGGCCGACTCGTCCTCGCCCAAGCCGGCTTATTCGATCGTCATCCCGCCGCCGAATGTGACCGGCGTCCTGACCCTGGGCCATGTCCTGAACACCACCATCCAGGACATCCTCGCGCGGCGCGCTCGAATGTTGGGCAAGGAGGTCCTCTGGCTGCCGGGGGTCGATCACGCCGGCATCGCCACCCAGACCGTGGTCGAGCGAAAAATTCGCAAGGAGGAACACCAGACCCGTCGCGATCTCGGCCGCGAGGAATTCTTGCGCCGGGTCTGGGAATGGAAAGAGAAGCACGGCGGCATCATCATCGAGCAATTGAAGCGGCTCGGCTGCTCCTGCGATTGGTCGCGCGAACGCTTCACGATGGACGCCGCATATTCGCGCGCGGTGCAGCGGACTTTCGTCGATCTCTACCGCAAGGGCCTGATTTATCGCGGACGTCGGATGGTGAACTGGGACCCGGTCGCGCTGACCGCGCTTTCCGACGAAGAAGTCATCCCGACCCCGCAAAAGTCCGCCCTCTACTACGTGCGCTATGAGCTGGTCGAGGAGCCGGGAAAATTCATCGAGGTCGCGACGACCCGGCCCGAGACGATCATGGCTGATGTCGCCCTGGCGGTTCACCCGGGCGATGCGCGTTATCGCTCTTCGTTAGGCAAAAAGGTTTGGCGTCCGCTCGATCGGGCGGAAATCCCGGTGGTCGGCGACGAAGGGATCGATCCCCAGTTCGGCACGGGAGTTCTCAAGGTCACGCCGGCGCACGACAAGGTGGATTTCGAGATTGGGCAGCGCCACGGCCTGCCGGTGATCGATGTGCTGCATCCCAATGGCACGATCAACTGTCCCGCCGTTCCCGAGCTCGACGGCCTCGATCGTTTTGTCGCGCGCAAAAAGGCGGCTGTGCTGCTCGCCGAGAGCGGGCTCCTCGGGAAGGAAGAACCGCATGAAAGCACCGTCGGCTTCAGCGAACGCGCCGGCGTGCCGATCGAGCCGCGCCTGAGCGAGCAATGGTTCCTCAAATATCCGCGGGTCGATGAAGCGCGGGCTGCGGTCGGTCCGAAGGGCGCGATTCGTTTTCGCCCCGAGCGCTGGGAAACCGTCTACCAGCACTGGCTGGAAAACATCCAGGATTGGTGCATCAGCCGGCAGCTTTGGTGGGGGCATCGGATCCCGGTTTGGTATGCGAAGGACGACCCGGGGAAGCTGCATGTCGATGTCGAGCCACCGGCCGACGCCGAAAACTGGACGCAGGATCCCGACGTGCTCGACACTTGGTTCTCGAGCTGGCTCTGGCCTTTTGAGACGATGGACGACGCGACTCGGGCCAAATTTTACCCGACAAGCGATCTGGTGACCGCGCCCGACATCATCTTCTTCTGGGTCGCGCGCATGATCATGGCCGGGCTCGAGTACACGGGCGAAGCGCCCTTTCGCGATGTCTTCTTCACCGGACTGATCCGCGACGGGCAGGGGCGCAAGATGAGCAAGTCGTTAGGCAACTCGCCCGACCCGCTCGACCTGATCGCAAAATACGGCGCTGACGGCCTGCGTTACGGCCTCATGCGCATCGCGCCCGCCGGCCAGGATATTCGCTTCGACGAGAAGCAAATCGAGGAGGGCCGAAATTTCTCGAACAAGCTTTGGAACGCGACCCGCTTCCGCCAGATGCAGGGCGGTGAGACGGAAGGCGAGATCGAACCCGCGCTGCTCACCACGGACGACAAATGGATCCTGCTCCGTCTCGATTGCGCGATCCGCGATGTCACGCAGGCGCTGGAGGACTACAACTTCAGCGAAGCGGCCCAGGCGCTCTATCGATTCTTCTGGAGCGAGTACTGCGACTGGTATCTGGAGGCGAGCAAAGCGAGCCTCGCGAGCACCTCCCAGCGGAAGGCGAACACGCTCGCGGTGATCGATTTCATCCTCGGCCACACTCTGCGCCTGCTGCATCCATTCCTTCCTTTCATCACGGAGGAACTTTGGCACGGGCTCGGGTTCAACCAGGACCTGTTGGAAGGGCAGGGGGCAAATTCGATCCAGTTCGCGCGCTGGCCGCAGCCCATGGACGACGATTTCAAGTCGCTTTACCGGCTCACGCCGGACGATGAGGCTTTCGCGCAGGCTAAATATGAAACTGTCACGGCCGGCCGGCGTCTTCGGCGCGACTTCCAGATCGCCTCGAACAAGCGTGTGGCTTTTGTGCTCAAGCCGTCGCAACCGCTGCCGGTTGAGGAGTCGGCCTCGCTCGGCATCCTGCTCAATGCCGAGCGGCTCGATCTCACGCCGGACTACGAAGCGACCAAAGGGACCCCGACCGCCCTCACTCCGTTAGGCGAACTTTACCTGCCCCTGGAGGGCTTGATCGACCTCGCGGCGGAACGCGAACGGCTTGGGAAAGAGATCGCCAAAGTGGAAATCGAGTTGGCCACCGCGCGGAAGAAACTGGCGAACGAGAACTTCGTGGCCAACGCCCCGGCGCCGGTGGTGGCTGAGCACCGGCAGCGGGAGAAGGACTTCGCCGAGAAGCTGGCGCAGCTGAAGCAAATGCGCGACTCGTTAGGCTAGCTGGACTCTCTACGGTGGTGCGAGACTCTGTCGAGCCGGGAGTGCGTTTGTCTCGTCGCGAGCGCCTTCCCAGCTCGACGGAGTCTCGCCCTACCAAGGGAAGCTTGCGCTACCTTGCCCTCGCACCCCGCGCTATAATCGTGACCGTCTCATGACTCGAATCTTGAAGTTTCTGCTCTGGGGCGGCATCGCCCTCCTCGGGGCCGGGGCCGTCGCGGTGCTCGCCTTTGCCCGGGGCGAGCCGGTCAACGCCCTCTGGCTCGTGACCGCGGGCTTGTGCGCCACTGCGATCAGCTACCGCTTCTATAGCAAATGGCTCGCGACGAAAGTTCTCGTCCTGAACGACGAGCGCGCGACCCCCGCGATGGTGGTGGACGACGGGAAAGATTTCGTGCCGACCAACCGGTGGATGGCTTTCGGACATCACTTTGCCGCCATCGCGGGGCCGGGGCCGCTCGTGGGGCCGGTCCTTGCGGCGCAGTTTGGATACCTGCCCGGTGCGCTCTGGATCCTGATCGGGGCAACGTTAGGCGGGGGCGTGCACGACATGATCGTCCTTTTCGCTTCGGTCCGGCGCCGCGGCAAGACGATCGGCCAAATGGTGAAAGAGGAGATCGGCAATGCGGTGGGGACGCTCGCCCTCATCAGCGTCCTCGCCATCATGATCATCCTGCTCGCCGTTCTCGCGCTCGTTGTGGTGCAAGCTCTGGCTAAGAGCCCATGGGGCGTTTTCACCATTGCCGTGACCATCCCGATCGCTCTCCTCATGGGGATCGGCTTGCGCAGCCGCCGCGTCGGGGTCGGTTGGATCACGATTTTTGGCTTGTTCGGCCTGGTTTTCGCGGTCTGGGGCGGCCAGTTTCTCGAGCACTTTCCTGTGCTCGAAGGCTGGTTGCGGCTCAACCAGAAATCGCTCGCCTGGGCGCTGATGTTTTACGGTTTCGCCGCCTCCGCTTTGCCCGTCTGGCTCCTCCTGACTCCGCGCGATTATCTCAGCACGTTCCTCAAGCTCGGCACGGTCGCCGCCCTCGCCCTCGCCGTGATCGTGATCCATCCCACGATGCAAATGCCGGCGCTGACTCGCTTCATCGACGGAACCGGGCTCGTCTTTGCCGGGCCGGTCTTTCCTTTCGTCTGCATTACGATCGCCTGCGGCGCGGTCTCCGGCTTCCATTCGCTTATTGCTTCAGGCACAACGCCGAAAATGATCGAGAGCGAGAGCAGGATCCGCGACATCGGCTATGGCGCCATGGTCACGGAAATGATGGTCGCGCTCATGGCCCTGATCGCGGCCTGCGTTCTTCCGCCTGGTCAATACTTCGCGATTAACGCCAAGGGAGCCCCGACCGAAGTGGTCGCGACAGTTTCGGCCGCGGGGTTTCCCGTAACCGAGCCGGAGATGAAGCAGCTCGCAGATGAGCTGGGCGAGAGCACGATGTTTGGCCGGGCGGGCGGCGCGCCCACTTTCGCGGTAGGGATGGCCCACATGTTTTCGCGGATCACGACCAGCCCGACCGCACTCGCGCTCTGGTATCACTTCGCGATCATGTTCGAGGCGCTCTTCATTCTCACGACGCTGGACGCCGGCACCCGGGTGGGGCGTTTTCTGCTCCAGGATTTGCTGGGCCAGCTCTGGCGACCGCTTGGGGACACGAAATCGTGGGGCGCGAATATTTTTGCCAGCGGCCTGCTCGTGGCGGCCTGGGGCTGGTTCCTCTACCAGGGCGTGCTTGATCCGTTAGGCGGGATCAACAGCCTCTGGCCGCTTTTCGGCCTGGCCAACCAGCTCCTCTCCGTCATTGCGCTCTGCCTCGGCACGACCATCCTGATCAAGATGGGCAAGACGCGCTGCATCTGGACGACGCTGGGCCCGCTCGTTTTCATGGTCGTGGTGACGTTCTCGGCCGGCTACCTGAAGATTTTCTCACCCGATCCGCGGATCGGGTTCCTGAGCGGGGCGCGCATGCTGGAGGCGCGGGTGGAAACGCAGATTGCGAACGTCGATTTCGCACGCCAAGCCACGATCTACCGCCTCGATGCCCTGGTCGCGCTCGCCTTTCTCATCCTCGTCCTCCTCATCGTGGCCGGCTGCGCCCGGGAATGGTGGCTGCTCCTGCGCGGGACGAAACCGATTGTGTTGCATGAGAGCGAGTTCATCCCGCTCGCCCGGGTGGAGGCCGGGGCTCGTTAGGCCAGGATGCGCGAGAAAGAGATGCTCGCAGTGGTCGCGGCGCTGGCGCGCCAGCCGACCGCGCCCTTCCACGAGGAGGCGGTGCGCGCGGAAATCGAGGCGCAGCTCCGGGCTTGCTCGCACGTGCAATGCGAGCGCGACGCGTTTGGCAATGTTATTGCGACCTATCGACGCGGCAGAAAACGGCCCACGCAATGGGCCTTCGCCGCGCACATGGATCATCCCGGCTGGGTCCGCACGAAAAACGGCGAAATGAAATTCCTCGGGTCGGTCGCCGAGCGTTATCGGACGAACCCGAAGTTGAAAACTTTCGGCGATTTCGCGATGTGGGATCTGCCCGCTTTCGAGATTCGTGGCCGGCAAATCCATTCCCGTGCCTGCGATGACCTGCTCGGTTGCGCCGAGATCATCTGCCTCTTTCGGGAACTGGAGGAGCGCGAAGCCGAAGCGCACTGTCTCGGGTTGTTCACCCGTGCGGAGGAAGTCGGTTTCGTCGGCGCGATCAAACTCGCCCAAGCGGCGATCTTTCCTTCCGGCCTGACGATTCTATCTCTCGAAACGAGCACTCCGCGGGGCACGGCCGAGATCGGGAAAGGACCGATCATCAGGGTAGGGGACAAGGTCTCGAGCTTCAACGGCCCGGCCACGGCGCGTCTCTTGAGCGCGGCGCAGGAGGAGAAAATTGTGGTGCAGCGCTGCCTGCTCGACGGCGGCACCTGCGAAGCGACCGCCTACCAGCTCTACGGTTACACCTGCGCCGCGGCCAGCCTGGCGCTGGGCAATTATCACAACATCACGCCCGAAGGAACAATCGCATCCGAGTATGTCGCGATCGACGACTTCATCGGGATGGTGCGGCTCTGTCTCGCTCTCGTCTCGCCGCGCGGTAAGGCGTCCGATCCTCAAAAAGTGCTGCGAAAAAAGCTCGAAGCCAACGCGCGCAGCTATCGCAAATTCTATTAGTCGAGCCTCTATGTCCCAGGCTGCCGCGCAATCCTTCGCGGATGCCCTCGAGCTATGTCGAACCGCCAATTGCGGTTGAGGCACCAAAGCTCGCGCCGAGCTTCCCCGCCGGGCGGGGTGACCCGTCCGGCGAAACGAGGGCTTCACCATCAGTCTCTACGGGATTTATCGGACCAAGTTTCGGAAAATGTGTCCTGTCGCGGCGGCTGGCTCGATCGCACGGCCCTACCGTCTGGAAGTGCCCCGGGCTTGCGTCCGACACGGCCGCCGCTACATCCGCCTTTTCTTCGAACGCATTTCGTGCGGGTTTGTCTCACCATGCCTATGAGATCAACCCAGGAGATTACCCAGCAGGTCCAGGAGCTGGGACAATGGATTTCGCCTTTGCGCGAGCAGGTCGGCCATGTCGTCATTGGTCAGAAATATCTCGTCGACCGGCTTTTGCTCGGATTGCTCGCGAACGGTCACATCCTGCTCGAGGGCGTTCCCGGTCTGGCTAAGACGCTCACAGTCAAGACGATGGCAGCCGCGATCCAGACCGGATTCCAGCGTTTGCAGTTCACGCCGGACCTTTTGCCGGCCGACCTCCTGGGCACGCTTATCTATAATCCCCGCAGTGGCGAGTTTACGACCAAGCTCGGGCCGATTTTTTCAAATCTAATCCTGGCCGACGAAATAAATCGCGCCCCGGCCAAGGTGCAGAGCGCGCTGCTCGAGGCGATGCAGGAACGCCAGGTCACGATTGGCGACAAGACCTACCCGTTGGCAGATCCCTTTCTAGTTCTCGCGACGGAAAATCCGCTCGAGCAGGAAGGCACCTACCAGCTGCCCGAAGCGCAGCTCGACCGGTTCATGCTCAAGTTGAACGTCGGCTACCCGGCAAAGGCGGAAGAGCGCCGCATCCTCGACCTGATGGCGACCTCCGCACCCGACCTGCATGTCGACGCGATCGTCTCGACCGACCAGATCATCGCGGCGCGCGGTCTTGTGAACCAGATCTATATCGATGACCGGGTGAAGGATTATATCGTCGACGTGGTTTGGGCAACGCGGGAGCCGGCGTCGTATCGGCTGGAGCTCGACGGCTTGATTCGCTATGGCGCTTCGCCACGGGCGACGATTTACCTCGCGCTGGCGGCGCGCGCCTATGCTTTCCTGAACGGCCGCGGCTACGTCACACCACAGGATATCAAGAGCATCGGCCCCGACGTTTTGCGGCATCGCATCATCGTGAGCTACGAAGCGGAAGCCGAGAGCGTGACGAGCGAGACGGTGATCGAGCGAATCTTTGCCGGACTGCCCGTGCCGTGATCGGCCTAACGATAGCAGCCAGACCTTGTCATCCCTCTCCGTCCTGCGGCGAATCGGGACGACAAAGCCCCAGATTATTCCTGTTTGCGAATCCCTGAGATGACTGAAACAAGCCAAACGCCCGCCGAGATCCTGAAGAAGATCCGTGCGCTCGAGATCAAGACCAAGGGTCTCGTGCAGTCGGCTTTTGCGGGCGACTACCACAGCGTTTTCAAGGGCCGTGGGATGAACTTCGAAGACGTGCGCGAATACCAGCCGGGGGACGAAATTCGTGCGATCGACTGGAACGTGACGGCTCGCCTCGGCAACGCCTTCGTGAAGAAATTCACCGAGGAGCGGGAACTCACCGTCATGCTCGTGGTCGACGTAAGCGCGTCGGGAGATTTCGGGAGTGTCGCGCAATCGAAACGCGAGCTGGCCGCGGAAGTCGCCTGCCTTCTCGCTTTCAGCGCGATCCGGAACAACGACAAGGTCGGGCTCATTCTCTTCTCCGACCAGGTGGAGCTTTTCATTCCGCCCAAGAAAGGACGCTCGCACACGCTGCGTGTGATCCGTGAGATCCTCTTCTTCCATCCCAACGGGCGCGGCACACTGCCCAGCCTGGCGCTCGATTACCTGAATCACGTCGTAACGCGCCGCTCGGTTGTCTTCTTCATCTCCGATTTTCAGGCGGAGGATTTCTCGCGCGCGCTCACCATCACGAGCCGGCGGCACGACCTTATCGCAGTCCGGATCGACGACGAGCGCGAAGAGACCCTGCCCGACATCGGCCTCATCACTCTGGAGGACGCCGAGACCGGCGAACAGATCGAGATCAACACAGGCGATCGGCAGACCCGGGTGCGGTTCAATCAGGCGGCCCAGGCGCAGCGCGGGGAGATCATCCACACCCTGCGGCGGAACAACATCGACACCATCTCGCTCCGGACGGGGGATGATTATCTCCCGGCGCTGCGAGCTTTTTTCAAACAACGCGAGCGGCGCATGGCGCGTCGTTAGGCAGGGACCATGGCTGTTTTTCTCGCGCAGGAATTCCACGATATCACCGGGCCGTTGGATTATTTTCTCCTCCGGCCGTGGATGATCTTCACCGCGGTCGCGGGCACGCTCCTCGTACTCGGCCTGACGATCTGGTTGATCAAACGCTGGCGGAACCGGCCGGTGCCGGTGCAGACGCCGCGGCAGCGCGCACTCGATCAACTGGCGCGCGCCGAGACCGAAATCGACAAGCTCACGCCCTACCAGTTCAGCATCCGCGTCTCGGATATCCTGCGCCGCTTTGTGATGGAGCAATATCAGCTTCCGGTGACACGCCAGACTTCGGTCGAGTTCCTCAATGCCCTCGCCGCCACCTCGCCGTTCTCGGCCGATGAGCAGACGCTCCTGAGTGATTTCCTGAATCGCTGCGACCTGATCAAGTTTGCGCGCTACGAAGCGACCCGGGACGACAGTCATCTCCTGCTCGATGAAGCCGAGGGTTTCGTGAAAGGAGGCGTGCTTGAGCCTGCCTGATTTCTGGTCGCCCGGTTCGCCCTGGGGATTCTCCTTTGCGCATCCGTGGCTGCTTTTGCTGCTTCTCCTGGTGCCGCTCCTCGCCTGGCTGCGGGGGCAGCGCGGTGCTGCCGCGGCCCTGGTCTTTTCCTCTACCGCGACCCTGCGAGCTCTCGGCAAACGCAGCACCTCCCGCGCGGGACGAATCATGCACGGGCTCCTCTATCTCGCCCTCGCCATCCTGATCGTCGCGCTGGCCCGGCCGCAGCTCGGGAAGAGCCTGACCGAGGTCGACGCGAGCGGGATCGATATCATGGTCGTGCTCGACGTTTCCGGGTCGATGTTGACCAAGGATTTCACCGTCGGCGGCGATTCCGCGACGCGGATAGATGCGATCCGGGAAGTGACGCGCAACTTCGTGGAGAGCCGGCCTAACGATAGGATCGGCATCATCGCGTTCGCCGGCCGTCCTTACGTCGTGAGTCCGTTGACCCTCGATCACGACTGGCTGTTGCAAAACCTCGAGCGGGTCCGTATCGGCCTGGTCGAGGATGGGACCGCTATCGGTTCCGCCATGGCGTCGGCCGCCAACCGCTTGAACGACAAGCAATCGAAGAGCCGCGCCATCGTCCTGCTGACCGACGGTGAGAACAACGCGGGCAAGATTCCGCCCACCACCGCGGCGGAAGCGATTAAGGCGCTCGGCATCCGGCTCTTTGCGATTGGCGCAGGGATCAACGGCATCGCGCCGGTGCCGGTCTTCGATCCTTCCAACGGCCGGCCGGTCACCGACGTCGCCGGCAACGTGATGTATCGAAATCAGCGGGTCGAGTTCAACGAAGCGGGCCTGAAAGAGGTCGCGAAAATCGCCGGCGGCCAGTTCTTCCGCGCGACCGATACCGACTCGCTTGAGAAGATCTACGGCGATATCGACCAAATGGAAAAGTCGACCGTCTCAGTGAAAAAATATCAACAGTATCGCGACCTCTTCCCGGCCTGCCTGATGGCCGGGGCGGGCCTGCTCCTGGCGGAGCTGCTCTTGTCGCAAACGATCTGGAAAAAGCTGCCGTGAGAAGTTTGTCTAACAATGGAGGGACGCGCGCTGTCGCGTCCGAGGATTCGGGGACGACACGGCGGTCGTCCCTCCAAGGCGCTAACCTATGACGTTCGGGCAACCAATCTGGCTTTGGGGATTGCTCCTGCTTCCGGTGCTGGCGTTTTTCTTCGCCCGCGCTGAGCAGCGCGGCGCGGAAAGGCTGCAGCTCTTCGTCGCGGCGCGTCTCCTGCCGCAACTCGCCGGGACGGTGAATCGCGGCCGCCGCATCTTTCGGTTCGTCCTGCTCCTGCTCGTCCTCGGCCTCGTCATCCTGAGCCTGGCCCGGCCGCGGGTGGGCTACGCCTACGACGAAGTGAAACGCAAGGGGCTCGACCTGCTTCTCGCGGTCGATGTCTCCCGCAGCATGCTCTCGAACGACGTGCAGCCGAACCGGCTCGAGCGGGTGAAACTGGCCACGCAGGATCTGATTAACGAGCTGCAGGGCGATCGGGTCGGCCTGATTGCCTTCGCCGGGCGCGCCTTCCTGCAGGCGCCCCTGACGATTGATTACGACGCCGCGATCGATTCGATCAACGACCTCGACACCAAGACCATCCCGGAAGGGGGAACCAATATTTCGGAGGCGATCGGCCTCGCCACGCGGACTTTCGGCAAAGCCGCGACCGGCAATCGCGCATTGATTATTTTTACCGACGGCGAAGAGCTGAAGGGCGATGCGGTGGAGGCAGCCAAGGGGGCGGCGGACGCAGGGGTGCGCATCTTCACCGTGGGCGTGGGAACACCGGGCGGTTCGCTCATTCCGATCCCGAGCGAAAACGGCGGGACCGCCTTCGTCAAGGACGCGAAAGGCGAGGTCGTAAAATCTCAGCTCGACGAATCGCGCCTGCGCGAGATCGCGCAGGTCGCCGACGGATTCTATCTCCATCTGGAAAACGGCCCACGCACGATGCAGCAGCTCTTCACCGAGGGCCTGGGCACGATGAAAGTGGCCGATATCAACGCGCGCCTCTCGCGTCGGCCGATCGAGCGTTACGAGTGGCCGCTGGCCGCGGCCATCCTGCTCTTTGCCATCGCGCTGCTGATTAATGATCGGCAACGCAGATCTGGAGGGACGGGCGCCGTCCCGTCCCCGGACCAGAAACGCGGACTCCACTCGCCGCGGCGAGCAGGCTCTGGCCGTCCCTCCACCGCTGTCGCTGCAGCGTTGATCATTCTGGCGGCTGGAAACTGGGCTCGTGCCGCTTCGCCCGGGCTCGAGCTCTACGAACAACAAAAATTTCCCGAAGCTTACGAGCATTTCCAAAAGACGCTGCAGGAGAATCCCGGCGCCCGGCAGAGTGACCTGATCCAGTTCGACGCGGGGGCGGCCGCCTACAAGATGCAGGATTACAAGAAAGCGTTGCAGTCGTTCAGCCAGGCGCTCCTCTCGAAGAATCCGCATCTGCAAAGCGAGAGTCATTACAACCTCGGCAACACTCTTTATCAGCAAGGCGCAGGGGAGAAGGACGACGCGAAAAAGCTGACGAACTGGGAAGGCGCGCTGCAGCATTACGAGGAGACGCTCAAGGCCGAGCCGCAAAACAAGAACGCGAAGGACAACTACGAATTCGTCAAAAAGAAGATCGAAGAGCTGAAGAAGAAGCAGGAACAAACGCCCACACCAACCCCGACGCCTTCGCCGTCACCGTCACCGTCACCGTCACCGCAAAAGGACGACAAGGATAAGAAAGACAAGGATCAGAAGGACCAAAAGAACGACAAGAATCAGGAGCAGCAGAAGAAGGACGACCAGCAACAGAAAGATCAGCAATCGCAGAACGGGCAAGGCTCCGGGCAGGATCAGAAACCGCAGGGCGGCTCGCCCTCTCCCTCACCGACGCCAAACCCGCCTCCGGCCGGATCACCGACCCCATCGGCGACGCCGAGCGCCAGCCCCAGTCCCAGCCCCGGTGACAACCAAGGCACAGGCGAAACGCCGACCCCGACGCCCAGCCCTTCGCCTTCCGATGGCGAACAGGAGGGCGCTTCCCCGACGCCGGGTGAGGGGACGCCCTCACCCACTCCCGGCGCCGAAGATCAAAATGGAAACGAGAATGGCCAGCAACCGAGCCCGACTCCAGCCGGCACGCCCGACAAGCCGTTAAAGGGCGAAGTAAAAGGTGCGGGCGATGAGAAATCAAAGGGCGAGCCGACCCCGGCCGAGGCCGTTGAGGCCGAGCCGGAGAAAGAAGGCGAGATGAGTGCGAAACAAGCGGCTCTGCTCCTCCAGGCGATGAAGGACGAGGAGGAGAAAGTGCAGCTTGATGAACACAAGCCCGTGCGTCCTGTCTATAACGACTGGTGAGATCAGTTGATGGTTGAGAGTTGAAGGCTGATGGAAAAAGCGATGTTTCGACGAGTTTTATTGGTGGCGTTTCTGCTTCTGGCGGGCACGCCATTGCTGCGCGCAGCGTCGCCTTCGGTGACTGCCGTCCTGACCAGCTCCGAGACGCAGGTCGATCAGCCGGTGCAGTTGCAGATCAAGGTGACCGACGACGCGAACGCGATTCCGCCTAACGACATCGCGGTCGACGGCCTTGACATCCGCTACACCGGGCAATCGCAGCTGGTTGAGGGGCGCAACTTTCGCTTCACCTACAGCTTCATCTACAACTACACGATCCTCCCGCTCAAGGCCGGCACCTTCACCATTCCGGCGCAGACGATCCGCAGCGCGAGCGGCCCCCTGCGCACTCCGCCCCTCACCCTGAACGTCGCGCCTAACGACGACGGGACGACCAACACCCGGCGCGCCGCCGGCGCCGGCGGGGACAAGCTCGAAGGAAAGAAAATAGCGTTCGCCGAGTTGATCGTCCCCAAGACAACGGCCTATGTCGGCGAAACCATCCCGGCCCAGATCCGCTTTGGGATCAACACGCGCGTGCCGCACCGTTTCATCGATCTGCCGGCACTGAGCGGGCAGGGGTTCACCGCGCAACGCATACCGAACCCGGAATCGAAACTCGAGTCGATCAATGGGCGCACCTACGAAGTGGTAACGCTGGAAACGGCCATCACGCCGGTCCGCAGCGGTAAGCTGGAAATCGCGGCGAAGGACGCCAAGGCTATCGTGCAAATGCCGCGGCGCGGCGGCAGCCGGGCGCGGTCGCCCTTCGATCTCTTTGGGATGGACGATCCGTTCAGCGACCCGCTCCTCAACGATCCATTCGCTGGAATGGGGGAACAGCAGGAAGTGAAATTTTCCAGCGACACGACCACGATCGAGGTCAAGCCGCTCCCGCCCAATGCGCCCGCCACCTTTGCCGGCGCGGTCGGCAATTTCGCCCTCACGACGGAGGTGAAACCGAAGACCGCGCAGATCGGCGACCCGCTCACTGTGACCGCGAGTATTTCCGGCCGGGGGAACTTCGACCGGGTCAATGCCCCGACGCTCGAGGATACGCGCGGCTGGCACACTTATCCGCCGGGCTCGAGCTTCAAGAAGGACGACGAGATCGGGATCAGCGGGACCAAGACCTTCGAGATGGTTCTCACCCCTAACGAGGCGAAGAAGGCGGTGCCGCCGGTTGTTTTTTCTTTTTTCAACCCGCTGCGAGAGCAATACGTCACCTTGAAGGGGGACAAGCTCCCGGTCGTGGTCGAGGGCGGCGTCGCGCCCGCTGCCACGCCCGCGGTTGCCAGTGCGGGAAACCCCTCCGCGCAACCCAAAGCCGGGCCGACCGCCGCGCCGCAAGGCCAGGATATCCTTTATCAGCTGACCGATCACGGCCGCTGGGGGCAGGTATTTACGCCGGTCTATCAGCAGCCGGTTTTTTGGGCCGCCCAGGCGCTCCCGTTCCTCGGTTTGCTTGGCTTCTTTGGCTGGGAAATGCGCCGACGGCGGCTCGAGAACCGCAGCGGTCAACGCATTGCCGCGTGGGAAAACGAAACGGCGGAATTGCAGCGCAAGCTGCGGCGGGCGGGCGATCCACCGGACCAATATTTCGCCGAGGCTTTGCGCGTGGTGCAGTTGAAGACCGCGCTGGCCGCACGCGGCCGGGGGATCGAGCCCAACACGGTCGATGCCGACACGGCAGTCTCGACCTTCGATCTGCCGGATGAACAACGCGAGCGGGTCCGTGAACTCTTTCGCCGCAGCGACGAGCTGCGCTACAGCGGCCGCCCGAACGGCAACGGCAGCGTGCCGGAAGAGACGCGCCGTGAAGTGCTGGAACTAATCGACCGTTTGCACTGAGATGCGCCCTTTTATTCTTCTCCTCACAGTCGCTTTTGGCCTCGTGACGAACGCACTGGCGGCGCCGGCTGACGCCGAAGCCGTTTTCACCAAAGCCAACACTGATTATGCAGCGGGAAAATTTCCGGAGTCGATCGCGGGCTACGAATCGCTGGTCAAGGACGGGAAATGGAACGCGAATCTCTTCTATGACCTGGGTAACGCCTACTATCGCGCGGGCGAGACCGGCCGCGCTGTTTTGAATTACGAGCGGGCGCTCGCGCTCGATCCGGCGCAGCCGGAGGCCCGCGCCAACCTGCAACTAGTCCGGGATCAGACGCGTGCGCTTCAGCTCGCCCCGGGTTGGGTGGAAGGGCATCTTCGTTTCCTAAGCCGCGACCAGTTTACCTGGCTGGCGGCGATCGCTTTCTGGGGCGCGGCTGCGATCCTGGCGGGGCTTTACTTCATGCGGCGGCGTCCGGTTGTGTGGATCTTCGCCTTCCTCGTGCTCGCCACGATCGCAGGCGGCGCGGCCTTTGCGGGTTACGCCCTCGAGACGGGCACCGCCGGGCAGGAGATCGCGATCATCACGCAAAAGAAGATCCAGGCCCGACTCGCGACCGCGGAGAGTGCGGGGACGGTGCTCGTGTTGCCGCCGGGAAGCGAGGTCAAGATCCTGAGCACTCGCGGCGATTGGATCTACGCGGCGTTGCCTAACGATCTGCAAGGTTGGATCCCGGCCGGGAGCGCCGAGCGGGTGCGATTATAGCGCTTCGTTCCTCGAAGGGTGCGAGACGACTCTTCTCGGCGGGATGACGAAAAGAGTCCGCCGGAGTTTTCCACATAACGCGGGCATCCGAAGCCGCTTCGCCTGCGAAGCTCATTGGGATGAGCAAGAAACTCAAAGCGGGCTCCCTCAAGAAGAAGAGCTAGTTCGTTTCGCAGATCGCGGTGGAGGTCACCCCCAACGTAAGCGCGTTTTCCGGAGCCGTCGGTTGAGAAGGCAGACCATGCCCTCCATCTTGCAGCGATGAACGCGGAGATGGAGATTGGCACGAACAAGAAAGCGCTGCAGATCAATCTCGATCGGTTGCGCTACGGCACGTTCGCCGAGATCGGGGCGGGGCAGGAGGTGGCACGCCGCTTTTTCCAAGTCGGCGGCGCCTCGGGCACGATCGCGAAGACCATGTCGGCCTACGACATGCAGTTTAGCGACGCGATCTACGGTACGTGCACCCGTTACGTCAGTCGCGTCCGGCTCCAGACCATGCTCGACCACGAGTTTTCCCTGCTCCTGAAACGCCTGGACGAAAAGATTGGAGACGAACGCACCTTTTTCGTCTGCGCCGACACGGTGGCGGCCCGCAGTTTCAAGCGGCACAACGAAGCACACGGCTGGCTTGGGATGCGATTCCAATCGGAACCGAGGGGTGAGCCGAGCCAGATCATCATCCATGTGCGGATGCTGGATGAGGCGAACGTCGATCAACAGGAAGCGCTCGGTGTCATCGGGGTGAACCTGATCCACAGCGCGTTTTATTGTCAGCAACCGGAAAAAGTCATCGCGTCGCTGCACGAGAACCTCGCTCCGCAGCGGATGCAGGTGGACATGATCAAGTTCGCCGGTCCCGCCTACGCCGGGGTGGATAACCGTCTCATGAGCCTGCAACTGGTGAGCCAGGGGCTCACGACGGCGGTGATGTTCACGGCCGAGGGCGAGACGGTGCAGCCGGCGGAAATTTTCTACAAGAAGGCGATCATCGTGGAGCGGGGCAGCTTCCGGCCCGTGACCTACGCGACAAACGACATGCTGGAAGGCGCGAGGCACATTTTCCTCCAGGAGGACGGAGTGAAAGAGGAAGACCTCGTCGTGCTGATGGAGATGACGCTGGAGAACCTGCTCGCGGAAGGGCAGCTCAACCACAGCGACTTCCTCGCCCGGGTCGACATTCTCGGCGCGTTGGGGCGAACCGTTCTAATCTCAAAATTCGGCGAATACTATCGGTTGGCGGCTTATCTTTCCCGCTACACCAATCAGCCGATCGCGCTCACCATGGGCGTGCCGAGCCTGCACGAGATCTTTGACGAGAAATACTATCTCAACCTGGAAGGCGGGATTCTGGAAGCACTCGGGCGGATGTTCAAGAGCGGGCTGCGCTTGCTCGTTTATCCCATGATCGATGAGGAGACCGGCGAGCTGGTCACGGCGAAGCAGCTCAAGGTCGCACCCAATCTCCATTCTCTTTATCGCTACCTGATCGAGAACGGCTTCATCCAAGAGATCACGGAGTTCAGCCGCGAGTACCTGGAGATTTTCCCGCCCGATGTGCTGGCGAAGATGCGTGTCGGCGATCCTACCTGGGAGAAGGCAGTGCCGTCGGAAGTATCGCGGATCATTAAGGAACGCCAGTTCTTCGGCTACCAGCCAACTGTCGCGGCCTTGGTGTAGCGGTGGGGGTGTCGCCCGCTGGGGGAAGTCTCCCGTAGCGCTCTTGGAAAGCGGCCGGCACGGCCGCCGCTACACCGGCGTTGGCTTGACTCCGCCGGCACCGTTGCCGTCATACCGGTCTTGGCCCAGCGGTATTTTTTCGGAAATCTCAGCAGCCGAGGGCACGGTTTTCGCTTTATGAAGTCGCAAGACCATGGCCAAGCCCTCAAATTCAGTCATCGGCATCGATCTCGGCAAGCACGTCTTCAAAAGCGTCCTGCTGCAACGGAAGAACGATCACCGTTTTGTCCTGACGAATTTCGCCTCTCATCCAGTGCCGCACGAGATCACGACATCCGACGAGCTCGCGCAACAGGTCAAGCTCCTGCTCAAGGAGATGGGTGGCAGCGCGAAGAGTTACGCTGTGGCAGCCTCCGATCCGCACGCGCTTCTGCGCATCATCGAACAGCCCACCACGCCGGTCGAATTGCTCCGCAGCGCGCTCCGTCTCAACGGCCTCGCTGTCCTCAACCAGGAATGCAAGGATTTCGTGCTCGATTGCGCGCCCGTCTCGGCCGGCACGCTTGCCCCGGTCGCGCCGAATGGCGCGGCGATGGAAGGGTCGGCCAAGACCCGTTATCTCGTCGGCGGCATGCTGCGCCCGGCGGTGAAACAGATCTCAGATGCGCTGAGTAAGATGAAAACGCCGGCCAGCGTTCTTCAGCTCGCCCCAGTGTGTTCGTTCAACGCTTTTGAGTTCGCCTATCCGGACGTCTTCGCGAACGAGGCTTTCCTCCTTCTCGACATGGGCCACGAGCAGAGCACGGTACTGATCGGGCACAAGACCGAACTGATGCTGGTGCGCAGTGTTGATTACGGCGGAAAACAGTTCAACGAAGCGCTCGTGGCAGACGGCGCGGTGGACGCGAAATCGGCCCATATCCTGATGCAGCAGGGCGACGCCGGCATGGCCGAAACGTGCCGCAGTTCACTCCTCGGGCTGGCGACCGAAGTGCGCAACTCAATCGGGTTTTTCGAAGGGCAATGCGAAGAGAGCATTCACCGCATCTTCGTATCCGGTGGCATGGCCAAGACGGAGATGATTTTGCAAATCCTCAGCGATGACCTGGGTCTCCCCTGCGAGGTTTGGGATCCGCTCGAAACCTGCGAAGTGGCCCTGCCCGCGGCCAAACGCCAGGCGCTCTCGAGTGAGTTTGTCTCCCTCAATGTCGCGTGCGGCGCAGCAATTTCCTACCTGAAATCCGCCTAACGATGGCTCTGCACCTCAACCTTCTCCACGAGGAAATCTCCCAGGAACGCGAACGCAAACGCGATCCGCTCAAGCTGGGCGTGATGGCTCTCGGCGCCCTTGGCCTGATTCTCTTTGTCTACTACGGCTGGAACGCCTATCAGACGATCCAGATCAAGAGCCGGCTCAAGGCTGCTCAGGCCGAATGGGAAAAGGTCGAGCCTAAAGTGACCGCGGCGCAGAAGCGCGCGACCGAGCTGCACCAGATCATCGACAGCACGAAGGTGCTCGACGGCTTGATCGAGGATCGCTTTTACTGGGCGCCTTTCCTCGCCACCGTTTCGCATTGCGTCGCGCCAAACCTGCAGGTGACAGCGCTCGACGGTAACATCGTGGAGACCGATGGCTCCATCGCCGTCACGCTGGAAGGCCTCGCCGCCGCTCGCGAGCCGCGCCACGCCGCGGAAGAGTTTCGCCAGCTCCTTGCGGAGGAGTTCGAGAAAAATTACCACGACGTGAAAGTCAGTTTCCGCAATCTCGAGGATCTCGACACGGTTGTGAACTTAAGCGGTGTCCCGTCTGCCAGCGCCCGCTTCGTCCTCAGCGTCACATTCCGCGCAAGAGACGTTGCGCCCCGGAAGCTGGACTCAGGCAAAACGGTCCCAAATCGTAATGAAGACGAGAAAATTTAACAAAGATCAGATCCAGAAAATGGCTCTGAGCGTGCTCGGCTTCATTGCTCTCCTGTATTGCTACTTCAATTTCTTCCTGGGGCCTCTCAACAAGAGCCGGACGGCCATGGCAGCCGCCATCCTGGAGGTCCAGGAAAAGACAGCGTCTTCGATGACGGAAATGAAAAAAACGGCCAACCTGGAGATGCAGGCGAAGGAAGCGACCCTCCGTTACGAGGCGCTCAAGGCCACTACGGCCGACGGCGCACCGATCGCGTGGTTTCCGCCCAAGATGCGCACCTTCTTCGGCGATTTCGGGATCGACAAGGCGACGGCCCGGCTCGAAGCAAGCGCGGATTTCACGCAGCCGGAGCTCTCTGATTGGATCAAGGACACCTGGGCGATCGAGCTGCCGCAGAGCGAATATGGCTCCTGCGGCAAGGCGATCGCACAGCTCGAAAATACGGAGCCGCTGCTCGCCATCCAGCACCTCGTCATCCATGCCGTGCCGGAAGTACCGCAGTATCAACAAGTGAGCCTGCTCGCGCAGACCGCGCTCCTGAAGAAATGAAGAAATTTCTCCTGATCCTCTGCCTTACGAGCCTGGCCGATGCCACTCGGGCTGCAGAAGCGCCCGTGCCCCAGATCGAGCTGAAGCATCAGTCGAGCTTTGACGCGGCCGACGCGCGCGATCCTTTCTGGCCGATCGGGTGGCGCAAACCGGGGCCAAAGAGCGGTGACGCCGAGGCCGGCCCGGACTTGTCAGCCGCCTCCTTCACACTGACTTCGGTGACAATGGGTGCCGGTCCGCGCTTTGCCATCCTTAATGGCAAGATCATGCAGGAAGGCCAGCAATTTGGTTTGCAGTTCGGCAATCAGACCTACCAGGTGACGCTCCGCTCGATTCAGGATGGTCAGGTCGTTCTGGTCTACCAAGATGCGGAGATCATCGTTCCGCTGACGCGCAAATAGTCGTTCGACGTAATTTCGACCAGCAACGAGGGAGTTGCGCGCGGGTTGCGCGGGGGGATTCCGTTAGTTGCTCTTGAGCAGAGCCGCCCGTCTCACTGATAATCGCGGGATGGCCCACTCCGCTCATCCTGCGCCGACCAAAGGTCTCTGGAAAATCATCGGCGCCGCCTCGGCGGGCACCCTGATCGAGTGGTACGATTTCTATCTCTTCGGCAGCCTGGCCACGATCATCTCCACCCATTTCTTTCCGCCTGGTCATCCGACGGCGGCGTTTCTTTCCACCCTCGCGGTCTTCGCCACCGGGTTCATCGTGCGGCCGTTTGGCGCACTCGTCTTCGGCCGGCTCGGCGATGTCGTCGGGCGCAAATATACTTTCCTCCTCACGCTGCTCCTGATGGGCGGCTCCACGTTCGCGATTGGCCTGCTGCCGACCTACGACACAGTGGGCCTCATGGCTCCCGTCCTCCTCGTCCTGCTGCGGCTGCTCCAAGGCCTTTCGGTAGGGGGCGAATATGGTGGTGCCGCCACCTACGTGGCCGAGCATTCGCCCGACGCGCAGCGCGGTCTCTACACCAGTTGGATCCAGACGACCGCTACGCTCGGCCTCCTCATGTCGCTCGGTCTCATCCTCGGCACGGAGAGATTGCTCGGCGCAAAGGATTTCGCGGCCTGGGGCTGGCGCGTGCCATTTCTCTTCTCGGTCCTGCTCGTGCTGCTCTCCTACTACATCCGCGCGCGGATGGCCGAGTCGCCGCTTTTCGCTAAGGCGAAGTCCGCGGGCAAACTCTCGGCCAATCCGTTGCGGGAGAGCTTTCTCAACCGGGCCAACCTGCGCCTCGGTCTGATCGCTCTTTTCGGTGCGGTCGCCGGCCACGGCGTGGTCTGGTATGCCGGGCAGTTTTACGCGCTCTTTTTTCTGCAAAAGGTGGCTGGGGTCGAGTTTGCCACCTCGAACGTCATTCTGGCGTGGTCGCTCGTCCTAACGACGCCGTTCTACGTCATCTTCGGCGCCTTGTCCGATCGCATCGGCCGCAAACCAGTCATCCTCACCGGCTGCGCGCTGGCGGCGATCTTCTTCGTGCCGGTCTACCACGGTCTCCTGCATTTCTCCGCGCCGCTCAACATCCCGATGCTGGTCGCGCTCGTCTCCTTTCAGATGCTCTTTGGGACGATGACCTATGGACCGCTCGCGGCTTTTCTCGTGGAGCTCTTTCCAACCCGAATCCGCTACACCGCGATGTCGATGCCTTACCATCTCGGCATCGGCGTACTCGGCGGGCTCACCCCGCTCATCGCCTCAGCGCTCGTCGCGCAGACGCATAACAACTACATGGGCCTGGCCTACCCGATCGTCGTTGCGGTGGCGACGGTGGTTATAGGCGGGGTGTTCATTCGCGAGAAACGCGGCGTGCGGCTCGATGCCGAATAGCGCCAGTCGCGTGAAGTTTTTTGGAAAAAAAACAGGCGGAGCGCCGAAGCGTTCCGCCTGTTCAGATCTTGCTCTTGTTATTGGCTACTTTTGCGCGGTCGCGTCGCGCAGATTCCGGATCTTGTCGTGGGCCGCTTTCACTTCGGTCGATTGACGACTGACAATGTCTTTGATGGGTGCCGGGAGATCTTCTTCCATCGCATCTTTGTAGGCGGCGACCGCAGAATCTTCGCCCCGCTCGGCTTCGGCCAGGATGGCGTGCCGGTCGCGGTTGGTCACGGCGCTCTTGATGTTGATCCAGGTGCGGTGCATCGAGCCGCTCACGCTGCTCGAATCTTCGGGGTCGGGATCACCGAGTTTGACGACTTCGCTTTGCAGCTCGCCGGCGAACTTGGAACGCTGCAGCGAGAGCGTGTCGAACATCGTTTTCAATTGCGGATCGTCCACCCCGCTGGCTGACTGTTTGAATCCTTCCTGACCGTCTTTCAACGTTTCGATCAGGTGATTTAGGGTCGAAATAATTTCTTTCTGTTGGCTCATGTCACTGAATCGGACGCAAGCGTCTCTTTGCGTCCACCGATCGGCCCGAAACCGCCTAATTTACCGGTCCCGCCGCCCCGTATCCTAGTGAACGGTGAAGATTTGACGAAAAAGCGCCAACGAGTCGTTTGCTTGCCCATTGCGTTTCAGAGAATGCTGGAGCGCAATCAAAGCAAATGTCATGGGATCGACGAGCGCACTTTGGTCGAGAGTTCTCAGAGGGTGGCGAACCGCATCACCGTCGGACTCATCCTTGCGGCCCTGATTGTCGGCGCGGCGATGTTGATGCGAGTGCAAACCAGCTTTGAGATTTGGGGTTATCCCGGCCTGGCGTTTATCCTGTTCTTTCCCGCGGCGGGTGGCGGAGTGGCGCTCCTGATCCATCCTCTTCTACGACAAGCCGCAGAGCTAATGTAGCCGCTTCGCTCTGCGGAGCGCGGCGCGAGAACACCGCCACTCGACCCGCAGGGCGGGGAACCGTTCGCTAAAACATGAGGTCGTTTTTCAGCCGCTCGACCTCGGCGGTCGCATTCTCCAGCTCGGCAATCCGCTGGACGAGGGAATTGTGCAGATCAAGAATCCGCAACCCAACCTGGATCCGCGCGAACAGTTCCTCCTTGTGATACGGCTTCACGAGGTAGTCATCTGCTCCGGCGCGCAGACCTTCGACGATGTTCTCCTTCGCACCGCGGGCGGTGAGCAGGATGATGTAAATTGGTTTGCCGCTGTCGCGCACCCGCCGGCAAACCTCTAGCCCGTCCATCTCTGGCATCATCCAGTCGAGCAACGCGATCACGGATCCTTGCTCGGCCCGCAGCGCCTCGATTGCTTCCCGCCCATTCAGCGTCACGATGCTGGGGAACCCCCATTTTTCGACCAGGTTCACCACTAGCGTGCGGGAAACCGGATCATCCTCCGCGATGAGAATCGGGATACCGGCGGCACGAGCAACCTTGGCTGCGACCGCCTCTTGGGCGGCCAGAGGCTCCGCAATCTGCCATGGCGGCGAGAATGGAATCAGTTTCAATGTTACAGTTGGTCAAGCAGTGGGTGGGCCTCATGAAAATCGGCCCTGCGTCCCGCTTCTTCAAGCTTCGAATTGAGTCTCCTGGCAGCCCTGGCACGAGCCACGCCTAACAAATGGGGCATGTCTGAAGTGATCCGAGCTACCGTTGTTCTTTATTTCACTCGCGTTGCGCAGAGCGGACCGTCTACAAATTCGCCATGCGGACGCGACTTTTTTGGCTTGTTGCCTTCCTTCTTATCACCGCCTCGTTAGGGGCGGAGACCAAACGACTCCTCAAGCCGGATGACTTCGCGGCGATCCGCGATGTGGACGAGCCCAGCTTGTCGCCCGATGGGGAGTCTGTCGTCTACGTCGTCGGCACGGTGGACCTGCAGAAAGACAAGCAGCCGAAAAATCTCTGGCTCGCAAAATGGGACGGCTCGGAAAACCGCGCGCTCACATTTGGCGAGAACCAGCAAACCAGTCCTCGCTGGAGCCCGGATGGGAAATGGGTCGCCTTCCTCTCCGGGCGGGGCGACGGACGCGACAACGACCAGCTCTGGATCCTATCGAGTGGCGGGGGCGAAGCGGAACAACTGACGCACGAGAAAGGCAGCGTGGACGATTTTGCCTGGGCTCCCGATTCGAAACGGCTCGTCCTCTTGGTGCAGGATCCCGATCCGCGCGATCCGGAAGGAAGAGAGAAGGAAAAGAAAACCGTTCCCCCGATCGTGATCGACCGTTTTCAGTTCAAGAAAGATATCGACGGCTACCTGACCAATCGCTGGTCGCACCTCAAGCTGCTCGATCTGGGCAGCCGCAAGATCGAGATCCTCACGAGTGGATCACACGATGAAGCGTTGCCTGCCTGGTCGCCGGATGGGAAAACGATCGCTTTCGTCACCAACCGCGGCGCCGATCCCGACCGCACCGAAAACTGGGACATATACCTGATCGAAGCCAAACCCGGCGCAAAGGAACGGCAGCTGACTACCACCCCGGAAGCCGACGCCCATCCCGAGTGGGAGAGCGCTCCCGCCTGGAGTCCGGATGGGAAAACGATTGCCTACCTGCACGGCGGCGATCCGAAGAAAATTTCCTACGCGACGAATGCTCTGGCCGTCATCCCGGCCGCCGGTGGCGAGGCGCAAATCCTGACTGGAACTCTGGATCGCAACGCCGCCCACCCGCACTGGACGCCCGACGGAAAATCGATCCTGATCACGTTGGAAGATGACCGCGCGCAGACCCTCGTCAGCATTCCTGCTAGCGGCGGTGCGCCGAAACCGCTGGTCGACGGACGGCGGACGATTAACGCCTTCGATCTGAGCGACAACGGCCGCATTGTGGTCCGGTCGAGCACACCAGATCGCCCCTTCGAAATTTTCGCGGCGGAAAGCGGCGACCTGCGCTGCCTGACGAAGCAGAACGATGCTTTTCTTGCGCAAATCCAGCTCGGCCGGGTCGAGGAAACCCAGTTCAAAAGCCAGGACGGAACCGAAGTGCACGGCTTCCTGGTGCATCCGCCTAACGAAAAGTCGGGACAGAAAATTCCGGCTTATCTCCGCCCGCACGGCGGACCGCAGTCGCAATACGCGAACGAGTTCGATTTTGAGAAGCAGCTCTTCGCCGCCAACGGTTACGCCGTCATCATGCCGAACCCGCGCGGCTCCACCGGGCGCGGGACCGCGTTCGCCATGGGGATCTACGGCGCATGGGGTGGTGTCGATGTGCAGGACGACCTTGCGGCCGTCGACGACGCCATTGCGCGCGGAATCGCTGACCCGAGCCGGCTGGTCGTCGGAGGCTGGAGCTACGGCGGGATGTCGACCAACTACCTGATTGCCTCCACCACGCGTTTTAAGGCGGCGGTGAGCGGGGCGTCCATCTCCAACATCCTGGCCGGCTACGGCACCGACCAATACATTCGCGATTACGAGCACGAGCTCGGCCCGCCCTGGGCGAATCCGGAGGCGTGGATGAAAGTTTCCTATCCCTTCCTACACGCCGACCGGATCAAGACCCCAACCCTGTTCCTTTGTGGCGAGAGCGATTACAACGTGCCGTTGCTCAACAGCGAACAGATGTATCAAGCCTTGAAAACGTTAGGCGTGCCAACTCAGTTGGTGATTTACCCGGGGCAATTCCACGGGATCAAGAAGCCGAGTTACATTCTCGATCGCTACCAGCGCTACCTGGCATGGTTTGGGAAATATCTCCGCCAATGATCACCCGGGCCGAAGTATGAACGCCGAACAAGAACGCCTCGCGCAGAACAACCAGTGCGAAACGCACTGGCACCTCTGGGGGCCTTACCTCAGCGAGCGCCAGTGGGGCACGGTGCGCGAAGATTACAGCGCGGATGGCGACGCCTGGACTTATTTCCCGCATGACCACGCCCGCTCCCGCGCCTATCGCTGGGGCGAGGATGGGATAGGCGGCATCTCCGATTACAAACAGCGGCTCTGTTTCGCTTTTTCATTTTGGAATGGGCGCGATCCGATCCTGAAAGAGCGGCTCTTTGGCCTGGCCGGTCCGGAGGGGAATCACGGCGAGGATGTGAAGGAGATCTACTTTTTCGAGGACAACACGCCGACCCATTCCTACATGCGGATGACCTACCGCTACCCGCAGAGCATGTTCCCCTACGGCGAGCTCGTTAGGCAAAATGGCGCCCGTTCCAAGATGGAGTCGGAGTTTGAAATCTGGGACACCGGAGTGCTCGAGGATAAGCGCTATTTTGACATCACGATCGAATACGCCAAGGCGGCGGCGGACGACATTTTGATACGGGCCACCGTGACAAATCTCGGTCCCGAACGGTCCACGCTGACGCTTCTGCCGACCCTTTGGTTCCGCAACACCTGGAGCTGGGAGAAGGATCAACCGCGGCCCAACCTGCGCCTCGGGATCGATCATTCCGACGCGATCGCGGTGGTCGAAGCAAGCCACGACACACTCGGGGAATACCGTCTGGTTGGCCAGGGCGCCGGGCGACTCCTCTTTACCGAGAACGAAACGAACAGGGAGCTCCTTTACGGCGTGCCTAACGGATACCGGCACGTCAAGGATGCCTTCCACCGTGCCATCGTAGAGGGCAACGTCAAAGCGACCAACCCCGAAAGAATGGGAACGAAGGCGGCCATGGAATACCGGTTGCCGCTCGACCCCGGGGAAATGGCCTCTGTGCGCTTGCGCCTGCAGCGGATCACGGAACCGGCCATTCACGCCTTTGAGAATTTCGATCGCGTCTTCGCGCTGCGCCGCACGGAGGCGGACGACTTCTACGCAGCGCTTGCCCCCAGCTGCCTCAGTCGCGAACATTGCGCGATCCAGCGCCAGGCGCTCGCCGGCCTCCTCTGGACCAAGCAATTCTACTACTACGTAGTCGAGGAATGGCTAAAAGGGGATGCCGCCCAGCCGCCGCCGCCGGCCGAACGGTTGGAGGGACGCAACGCGGCCTGGACCCACCTTCACAACGAGCGCGTCATGTCGATGCCCGACAGCTGGGAGTTTCCCTGGTATGCGGCCTGGGACCTCGCCTTCCACTGCATTCCGTTCGCCCTCGTCGATCCGCACTACGCCAAGAACCAGCTCGATCTCATCGTGCGGGAATGGTACCAGCATCCTAACGGTCAGATGCCGGCCTACGAGTGGAACTTCGGCGACGTCAACCCGCCCGTCATCGGCTGGGCCGCCTGGCGAGTCTACAAGATCGAGCAGCACGCCACCGGAAAGGCCGACCGCGCTTTTCTCGAAACTGTCTTCCACAAGCTGCTGATCAATTTTACCTGGTGGGTGAACCGGAAAGACTCCGGCGGTCGCAACATCTTCGAGGGCGGATTCCTCGGCCTCGACAACATCGGCGTCTTCGACCGCAACGCGCCTTTCCCCGACGGCAGCCGACTCGAGCAGAGCGACGGCACGAGCTGGATGGGAATGTATTGCCTGACGATGATGCGGATCGCTCTCGAATTGGCGCGGGAGAACCCGGTCTACGAAAACATCGCGACCAAGTTCTTCGAACATTTCCTCGGGATCGCCGCGGCGATGAACAATGTGGGCGGGCGTGGCATCGGGCTCTGGGATGAGACGGACGAATTCTTCTATGACGTGCTGCATACGCCGGGCAATCGCTTTCTCCCGCTCCGGATCCATTCGTTAGTCGGGCTCATGCCGCTCCTCGCGGTGGAAGTGCTGGAGCCGGCTCTGCTCGAGGCCATGCCCGGATTTCGCGAGCGCCTCGAGTGGTATCTGGCCAATCGGCCCGAGCTCGCGGGCTTGATCTCGCGTTGGTATCAGCCGGGCAGTGGCGACCGGCGTCTGGTCGCACTGACCCGCGGCCATCGCATGAAGTGTCTGCTCCGCCGCATGCTCGATCCAAACGAGTTTCTGAGCGACTACGGCGTGCGATCGCTCAGCAAGTTTCACCGCGATCACCCGTACGTGATCGAGCTGCGCGGCGAATGCAAAGTGGTCGACTACGAACCGGCCGAATCGCAGAGCGGCATCTTCGGCGGCAATTCGAACTGGCGCGGGCCGGTCTGGTTTCCGCTCAATTATCTGCTCATCGAATCGCTCCAGAAATTTCACCACTACTACGGAGACGAGTTCAAGGTGGAATGCCCGACCGGGTCGGGCCAGTTTATGACTCTTGACCAGGTTGCGAATGAACTCTCGAACCGCCTGATCAAGCTTTTCCTGTGCGATGGGACAGGAGAACCGCCCTTCACCCGAGCCTCCGGCGATTCGTTAGGCGGCGTCGCTGACCGCGAGCGGTATCTCTTTCACGAATATTTTCACGCCGAGACCGGGGCGGGCCTCGGTGCCAGTCATCAAACCGGCTGGACCGCGCTGGTGGCCAAGCTGATCCAGCAGCAGGGCACCCGCGGCACAATCGTGCAGCGCGATCCGTTCACCGATCTATAAGCGGCTCGGGATGACAGCAAGAGCAAGCGCAGCTTTTCTTGTCGCCTCCGAACTGATCACCTAGCCTGAGTCGCGTGAGCAGACTGGACGCGAGCCGTACCATCGAGGAACTGAAAGAACTTCGAGCGCAGACTGGCGATGAGAACGGCGCTCAGCGCGTCGCCTTCACCGAGACCTGGGCCAAAGCCCGGCGCTGGCTGGAAGAAAAAGCGCGCGCCGCGGGCGCGGAAGCGGAACGCGACGAGGCGGGCAATCTGTGGATGACATTGAGCGGAGCGTCGGAGAAAGCGCTTCTCATTGGCGGCCACATCGATTCGGTGCCTAACGGCGGCTGGCTCGATGGCTGTCTCAACACGCTGGCCGGCCTCGAGATCCTGCGGCGCATCGATTCGCAATACGACGGCAAGCCGCCGGTCACGGTGCGCCTGGTCGATTGGGCGGATGAAGAAGGCGCGCGTTTTGGGAAGAGCCTTTTCGGTTCTTCGGCTTGTTCCGGTCGACTCGATATGGAGGAAGCGCGCAGCCTGACGGACAGGGAGGGAGTCACGTTACCCGCGGCGCTCAGGGAACAGGGAATCGACTTCGAGCAGGTGAAGCAGAGCGGCCGACAGTTAAAGAACGCCGCCGCCTACATCGAGCTGCACATCGAGCAGGGACCAGTGCTGCTCGATCTCGAGCTCCCGTTAGGCGCGGTCCTCGGCACCTTCGGCGTTGAGCGGCACGCGATCATCTTTCACGGGCAGGCCGCACATTCCGGGAGCACGCCGATGAACCGGCGCAAGGACGCCTTCCTCGCGGCGGCCAAAATGAGCCCGGAGATCTATCGCATCACGGAGCGGCACGGCGGAGTCTGCACGATCGGTTCCTGCCTGACGAAACCGGGAATCGTGACCAGCGTGGTGGAGGAATGCCGGATCACGCTCGACCAGCGACACCTCGAGGTGGCCGCGTTGGCCGCGATGTTGCGCGAGGCGCACGAGGCGAGCGAGCGTTTTGCCGGGGAAGGGAACGTGACGGTGGCCTGGGAGCGGCTTTGGCAGATTGAGCCGGTGCCGTTCGACGAAAACCTGGTCGCTTTCTGCGACGAGGCGATTCGCGAGTTTTGCGGCCAGTCGCATCGACTGCCGTCTGGTCCATTGCATGACGCCGCCGAAGTCGCGGCGGCCGGAGTGCCGACGGTGATGATGTTCGTGCAGAGCCTGCACGGGATCAGCCACAACAAGATCGAGGACACGAAAGAAGAACATCTTGAATTGGCATTGCGGGCCTTTGACCTGCTGGCTTCAAAAGCGATCGACTGGATCGCGAGTCGTTAGGCCCGCCTGGTCTACATCAAGACCAGGATGATCCCGGTGACAATCAGGGCCAGCGCCCATGCGAAGTCGATGTTGAACCAGGCCGTTTTCAGAATCGTCAGCCCGAGTTTTTCGTAAACGAGCAGAGCGACCAACCCGGCCACGATCAGATGGCCCAGGGTGTGGACCACGACAGCCAGCGTCAGCCAGCCTGGTCCCGCGATGAGCGGCAAATGGGAGGCGTGTTCTGCCATCTGGCTGTGATTCATCGCTTCATGTGGAGCGGGCGAAATGGTGGCGAGGAATACCGGGATCAGCATCAGCCCGGCTCCATGGGCCGACGCCATCAGGAATGACCAGAGCGTGAGATCGCGGAAACCGACCTGCATTCCGACCCAGCGGGGATGCCGGAACGGACCGCGCGATAAACCCCGTAGGCGATGAGCAAGGCCGCGCTGGCATATTTCAGTGCGCTGCCGTTCAGGTGGGCGCGCAGGAGCGCGACCAGCATCACGACCAACCCGACCGAGATCGCATGACCGAGCGCGATCGGCGGCAGGGCCGCGAGGACGGCACTGCGCCGGCGTTCCTGCAAGCCCAGGCAGACCGCGAAGAGCCAGCCCATCCCGGGATTGATTCCATGGAGCGTGCCTAATCCCAGGAGGACCAGCCAGGGCCAAAGATCTGTCATCGCCGGCGCCGCGGCTTAACCCTCAAGGGAAGCAATAGGAATCCGATGAAGCATCGCCACCCTCGAGGCGGATCTGGTGCAGTCGCAGGTCATTCGTCTCGAAGAAAAATTTCGGATCGAATTGCATTCCGCCCTTCGGATTTGCGTCAAGTTTCACCATCCAATTGCCCACCCCTGCAGGATAAAATTGATCATCCCAGGCGGCGTAGAGCGAGTTGGTGAAATAAACTCGTCGCCCGTCCGGCTCACCTCGACCATTTGCGGTCCACCGCGCAGGGCGCGGTCTGGAGCCTTCGGATGGGCTGCCTGCCTGACGATTCCTCCGATGTGAATGGAACCGGTCAGCTTCGGCTCGAGCGGATCGGAAACATCATATTGTCGCATCTCGCCCGTGCCCCAGCAGGAGACATAGAGGAAGCGGTCGTCGACCGAGAGCGCGATGTCGCTCACCAGCGGTGGCACCGCCTTGAACGGCTGCAAGGCCGGCGGCAGGAGGTCGGGCTCGGCCGGAATCTCGATCACTTTCTTAATTGCCCAGGCACCGTTAGGCCGATGCCAGAGCCAGACCGAAGCGGAAAGATCCTTGAGCGAGATCACGACCCCGACAAACCCGTAGGTCTTGGTCGGATCATGGGCCGGCCGCATCTCCAGGACCATCTGGTGTTCCTTCCCGAGATCGAGCGATTGAGTGAGCTTGCGCCGGCGCAGATCCCATATGTGCATCCGGTGGCCGTAATCGGAGTTCATCAACTTGTCGGGTTGCAGGCCGTTCTCGATCAGGTTCGGGGTGCCCCATTCGGAACTGATGAGGGTGTCGTGCAGGAGGTGCCACCAGAAGTCGTAGTGCAGGTATTTGATCGCCCCGGTCGACCTCCCATTGGCCGAGCACGTCGAAGGTGAAATGATCAAGCAGAAAGATGCCGCCCGGTCCGTCGCCCGAGGGCGAGCCCAGCGCGCTGACGTAGATCCCCTCGGGCCCGCAGTGCACTGTGTGCGGGCGGGAATAACCGGTGCGCTTGGGCCAGTTCCTCCGGCTCAATCGTGCGCACGATCTTGGGCTTGCGCGGGTTCGGCTTGGTGTCGATGACGTAGAGGCGCGAAGACCGGATGCCGGGGACGATGAGATAGCGGCGCTCGATATGAGGATGCGGCGCGTAGGGGCAGAGCGCCGAACTGCAGGCGTTCCAACCGAAATGGTGCAGCTCGTCGCCGAAATTCGGCAGTGTGCAGCGGCCGACTTCCTCGCCGTAATCAGATGAGTCGGGATCGAAGTCGACGACGAGAATGGCGTCGTGCTCTTTTCGGTCGGGAGGATTCAAGGCGGCCACGTAGGCCAGCTTTTCGGGTGGTCCCTGGGCGGCGAGGCGAGGGGAAGGGTAAAAGGTAGAATCAGGCTTAAGCAAGGGCATGACGACTCCTCCGGTTGAGATTGTTGCTTACATCTTCAGGCAGAGTAAAACCGGGGTGGTGAGGGTCAACCAAACTCGGCCAACGTGTTTCGTTAGGCCAGTCCGCCATCGGGTGGCGCGACCTTAAGGGATCAGCGCGCGGCGACCGGTTCCGGCGCTACTCCGCCAGGCTTCTCCGCGTCGGCCTCGTGATGGGTATGGGCGCTGCGCAGGAAGGGAACGCGATCGAGCACGCTTTCCTGGAACCATTCCAGGGCGAGATAAATCACCGGCGTGATGTAGAGCGTGATCAACTGCGAGAAGATTAGCCCGCCGACGATGACCAGGCCTAACGGACGGCGGGAGGAGCCATCGGCGCCGATGCCGAAGGCAAGGGGCAAGGCACCCATCAGTGCGGCCAGCGTCGTCATGATGATGGGACGGAAACGTTCCACGCTGGCCTCGTGAATCGCGGTCCGGCGGTCGTAACCTTCATCGAGCCGGTGAAGCGCGAAATCGACAATCATGATACCGTTCTTTTTCACGATACCCATGAGAAGAAAAAGCCCGATGACCGAGTAAAGCGAAAGGGTCGAGCGAAAAACCCAGAGCGTCATCAGCCCGCCGACGACCGCCGGGAAAAGGGTCGAAAGCACCGTTACGGGATGCACGTAGCTCTCATAGAGAATGCCGAGAATCACGTACATGACGAAGAGCGCGGCGATGACGAGGAAAGGCAGTGCGGCGAAGAGTTGTTGCAGGACGAGGCCTTCGCCCTGGAGCTCGCCTTTCACTGTCGGCGGCAAAACTTCGGCCGCGGTCTTGTTAATGAAATTGGTCACGTCGCCGAGCGCGACCCCCGGCTTGGTATCGAAGCCGAAGGTGACACTGGTGAATTGATTGGTGTGATTGACCGATTGCAGACCGAGTGACTCACTCGATGTCGTGACTGCGCGAATGGGAATGAGCTTGTCGCTCGTTGTGGGCTTGACGTAGATCTCGCGGAAATCCTCCGGACCGGTCCGCGCCTTGTCGTCCGCCTCGACGATGACCTGGTATTGATCATCCGCCTCCTTGATCAGGTAGACGTAATTTTGCGAATATGCGGCGCGGAGGAGACTCTCAACCTGTGCGGTGGAGACGCCGTAG
Source organism: Spartobacteria bacterium (assembly GCA_039933235.1). Lineage (GTDB taxonomy): Bacteria > Verrucomicrobiota > Verrucomicrobiia > Chthoniobacterales > UBA10450 > Palsa-1392. Next base: position 40,133 of record JBDTOL010000148.1, read on the forward strand.
AGACTGGCCCGTTCGCGGTCGATGTTGATGTCGAGATTGGGAGTGTTGCGGAAAAGATCGGAGCGCGGCGGGCTGGCGAAGCCGTCGTAGTCGCGCAGTTTCTCGGCCAATTTATCGGCGGCCGCGTAGACCTCATCGGGATTAATACCGCTCAGGACATAGGTGTAGCGGCCAAACGAGCTGCCGGTCGCGCCGATATCGATGCGCAGGACGGGCTGAGGATTCAGCGTCGGGAAAACTCCCGGAATTTCGCTGCAGGCTTTGCGCAAATCCGCCGCCACCTTGTCGATGTTGGCCCGTTTGTTGGCATCCTTCAGGAAGAGGACGGTGAAAACTCCGGCGCCTAATCCGGAGCGGCCCGCGACGGTGAAATATTTGTCGACCGCGGGATTCGCCTGCAAAACCGGATCGAGTTTTTCCTGGAGCCGCCGCTGTTGATCGGGCGAAGCGCCTTCCTGCACGATAAAAAATCCGCGGATCACCCCACTGTCGCCCGACGGGAGGAGAGTGAAGGGGAGATGGCTGAAGAAAAACCAAACGCCGAGGGCACAGGCGAGAACGATGGGAGCGGCGAGCCAGCCGACATCGAGGAAACGATCGAGCGAGCGGCTGTAAAAATCGCGGATTGGATCGAAGTAGCGGCTGACGAAACGTTCCGTCCAGGTCTTACGATGATTGGGACCGCGCTCCGCCAGAATGCGCGAACACATCAGCGGAGTCAGGGTTAACGAAACCAGGCCGGAGGCAAAAATGGCGACGATGATCGTGATGGCGAACTCGCGGAAGATCCGGCCTAACAATCCCGGCATGAAAGCGAGCGGAATGAAAACCGCCGCGAGCGAGAGGGTCATCGACAAAATGGTGAAGGAGATCTCACCCGCGCTGTTGAGGGTGGCGCGGTAGATTGATTCGCCCGCCTCGGCTCGCCTAACGACATTCTCGAGGAAGACGATGGCGTCGTCGACGAGGAAACCGATCGCGAGGGTCATCGCCATCAGAGTGAGATTATTGACCGAATAACCGAGGGCCCACATCGCGACGAATGTGATGAAGAACGACATGGGCAAGGCCACGATCGGAATGAGCGTGTCGGTGGCGCGGCCGAGGAAAACGAAGATCACGAAAATGACAAGGACGAAGGCGATGGCGAGGGTGAACTGGACGTCGTGGAGCGAGTTCACGATCGATTGCGAGCGATCGAAGGTCGGGATAAGACGGATCGAACCGGGCAATTCCTTTTGCAGTTGGGGCAACAAGTCGCGGACCGATTTTGCGACCGCGACGGCATTTGCCCCCGCCTGCCGGGAAACGGCGAAGACAATGACTGACGCCGGCGGTTCGAAGTCGCGCGCGAAAAAGTGCCGGGAAAGGCGTTCGTTTTCCACTCCGTCGACGACCTTGGCGATGTCGCGCAAATAGACCGGCGACCCGTTGCTCCCCTGTTTGACGATCAGGTTGCGATAACCTTCCGCGTCCTCCACCTGGCCATTTGGTCGGAGCGTGATCGACTTGTTTTTGCCATCGAACTGACCCGCCCCGGAATAGGACGTGCCGCTGCGAATCGCGGTCGCCAGTTCATCAAAAGTCATGTTGCGCGAAGCGAGCGCGCCCGGGTCGACCTTGATCCGGATGGCGCCTTGCACGCCGTAGATGGCGACCTCGGAGACGCCGGGCAAAACGTTGATCCGCTGCGAGACCTCGGTCGTGCCGTAGCGGTAGAGTTCGCCGTCGGTCAGGGTGTCGCTGGTCAGGGCGACGTACATGACCGGTTGATCGTTCGGGTTCGTCTTGGTAAAAGTCGGCGGGCTGGGCAGGTCGTTAGGCAACTGCCCGGCCGCGCTCTGGATGGCCGATTGCACATCGGTCGCGGCCGCGTCGATCC
>JBDTOL010000149.1:0-10338 GCA_039933235.1 Spartobacteria bacterium
GCGACGCGGAGCGCACCCTCTGCGCGGCCCTGCTTTTGCAAGAGCGAGGTGAGCTTGCGCGAGGCGCTCTCCGTCACCTTGACGAGACGCTCGTTGCCAACCTTGAATTTGATCTCGCCGTTCGGCGGGGTAGTTGCGGACACGAGGGAAGTTACCTTGCTTCAGACCCGATCGCCAGATGAGGCGAATAGTTTGTCGGATACCGGACTTTCCCGGAGCAGCGCCAGCTCAACCCCCGGCACCATCCGGGTCGGGATACACCGCCGAGGTTTGGTCCGGAGGACTCCATCGGATCCTGGAATCATCGATCTCCGCCACTTTCGTCGCGATGACTGCGACATGGATATAGGACGGCTGGCCCGGCAGATGCAGGAGCTCCGGTGTTCGCTCGTGCGGATGCAGGCTGGCCGGCTTCGAAAACTCGGTCTCGACATGGTCGAATCCGACTGCAGTCGAAAAGAGAGCGCGCAGCCCTTGGTCGGTGAAACGCCAGTAATCGGCCGGCCGTTCGTGGAGCGGAAAGGTAAAATGTGTGAGATGAAAGGTGAGACCGCCCGGGCGCAGGATCTTGTTGATCTCGGCCGCAACCAGCCACGGCATCGCGAGATGCTCCAGCACGGAGAGCGAAAAAACGGCATCGAACTGCTGCCCGGCAAAATAGGAAGCGAGTCGATGCGCGTCGCCCACGATGTCGGTATTTTCGTCGGGAAAGAGATCGAACCCGGTGTAGGAGGCCGCATTCGAGAACACTGTCCGCCTTGAACTGCTCCCGGGAGCCACGACCCGTGATCCGATTTCGAGCACCGACAGGCGCTGCTCATTCACCGCCCTCCGAAATCGCTCGAACAATGCTCGCGACGGTTCGGGTGAGAGCGGTTTTGGCTGAATCTTCAACGCACGCGAGAAGATGTTGCCGCCGGTGCTCGCTCGAAACTGCACTTCGTGGACAGGACTCTTAGGGAGGTAAGCCCAGAACCCGCAGTTTTCACCCGACTGGTACTCCGGATGTTTCGCGACAACGTCGTGCCGGGTGTGCCAGCTGCTAACTGGGACGCGGTTGCCATCGAGGATCAATTCGAGCGTATCAGGGGGACCATCCGGAGTCAGGATCCAACCGCGGACGGCCACGCCGTATTCGTCGCTCCAGATCTCCGGGAGACTAATCCTCGGCTCAGGTTGCCCGCGCTGCACTGCCGCCTGAAAGGGGAATTTCATTCGCAGCGACTACGCTGCCGCTTCGGCCAAGCTCAAGCCGGTCGCGTCTGAGGAAGCGCCCTGGCTTTCCAAAAACACAGCGTGCTCCACCGCGATCTCCGCCACCTCCAAGAGCGTGCTCACATGCTGAAATTTTTCGCGGAGCAATTTGCCCCCGGGCATTCCCTTGGAATACGCCATCAGCCGGCCGCGCATCGACCGCATCGCGAGATCCTCGATGCCGCATTCCTCGACCGCGAGCTGGCAATGGCGCTGGATGAGCGCCCATTTTTCCGCCGGCTCGGGCGGGGCCAGCAGCGCGCCGGTCGCGAAATAGTGTTTCGTCTGCGAAAAAATCCAGGGCGAGTTCATGGCTGCCCGGCCGATCATGCCGCCCGCGATTCCCGTTTGAGCCTTCCGTTTCGCCACGTCCGCAGCGCAAAAAAGATCGCCGTTACCGATCACCGGAATCGAAACCGCGGCCACGGCCTGTGCGATCAGATCCCAGTCGGCGAATCCGGAATAGCCCTGGGCGCGCGTGCGTCCATGCACGGCAAGGGCTGCGATGCCTAACGACTCCAGAAGCTGCGCCACCTGCACCACGTTGACCGAGCCGTCGTCCCAACCGGTCCGGATCTTGGCCGTGACCGGAATCGGCGCGACCGCCTGCACGACCGCTTCGGTCACTTTGCCTAACGTTGGACAATCCTTGAGCAGGGCCGAGCCGCCGTTCTTCGACACCACCTTGTTCACCGGGCAGCCGAAGTTCAGATCGATGAAGTCGGGCTGCACCCAGTCGACCACCTGGCGCGCCGCCTCGGCCATGTGTTCGGCATTTCCTCCGAAAAGCTGCACGCCTAACGGCCGCTCGATTGGATCGAAGTCGAGGTAGCGGCGGGTGCGCTCGTTCTTGCGAAAAACGCCCTCGGACGAGACAAATTCGGTCACGAGCACATCGGCCCCGCGTTCCTTGCAGAGCTGGCGGAAAATCTTGTCCGAGATCCCGGCCATCGGCGCGAGGTAAAGCGGGAAATTACCGTTGGAAAACCAGGGCAGCATTGGATCGTCAGGCAAGCGCCCCGCTGTTTTGCAAGAGCTGGGCCACTTCTGTCTGCAAGGCGCCGAGCTGGTCGAGCCGCAGTTGCGGGTCGGGCACGACGAAGACGTCGCCGGTCTTGGCATGTTCGTAAATGAGGACCCGGCCCTGCGCGTCATTTTCCTTCTGGATCGGTTTCAAAATCTTTTTTCGCTCGAGCATCGCAGCCAGGACGTAGCAGGTATTGGCATTAGCCCGGTCCGCCGCCGCGACCAAGCGCCGGAAAAGTTCCTCGGCGTTTTCCTTGGGCAACGGCTCGGGCGGCTCTGGCGGAGGCGGCTCGAAGCGCGCGCGCCAGAAGGAGAATGGCTGCAGGTTTTCGTTCCGCTGCTGCCACGCTTCCTCGCTCAGGTCCTGCCGGCGAAACCCGTCGCCGTCGCGGAAAAGCAGGGTGTAAAAATTCTCTCCCTCCTCGAAGGGCCGGCCAGTCACAGCACACGCTTCGGCGCGATGCTGGATCGACCATTCGTCTGCTAAAGGGTTCATGCGGAACGCAAGTTACGCCAGAGCGCGGCCGGGTTAAAGCTGGGCGTTTCGCGGTTGGTCGCGCGCAAACGGAGCAGGTAGAGTCCGATAAGGAGAAAGATCGCATTCGGCGCCCAGGCGGCAGTGATGGGCGAAATGCGATCGCCCTCCCCGAGCGCGAGGAAAAGTTGAGTAAGAAAATTCATCGTGAAGACCAACCCGATCGCCACCCCCACGCTGGCCAGGATGCCGCGACGGGAAAAACCGATCCCGAGCGGCGTGGCCATGATCGTGACTACGAAGCACGTCCAGGGGAGCGCCCAGCGGTATTGCAACTGGGTGCGGAACGGTGCGAGCAAGGTCTGGGGAAAATCGGAATTGAAGTGCAGGTACTGGCGCAGCTCCGGGATACCGAGGAACTCCGGCCGCACATTGGCGCTGCTCAATCGGTAGGGCGTCTCGCTCCAGCCCGTGAGAGTGAGGGTGCGATGATATTGCTCCTTCGTGATGTCGCCGGCGAGGTCGTAATCCACGATTTTTAAGCCTTCGAGGCGCCACGCTTTCGCAACCGGATCATAGTAGGCGTCGGTCGCGATATAATTGCGGGTGATGTTTCCCTCTCCATTCTGCTGCACGATCTGCACGCCGTTGAACGCGTTCGCCCCCGGCTTGAAACGCGCGATGTACCAGGTACGGTTATCGGTCCGGTTACGAAAGACCTGGCCGCTGATCACGATGTCGCGGGTGCCGCCGCGGTTGACCTCGTCGAAAAAATTCTTCCGGGCCAGCTCGGCGTGCGCGGCGAGCGAGTAATTAAGCCCCAACGCCACTCCCGTGGTGAGCAGGCCGATCAGCAGGAGCGGCAGGACGACGCGCGGCACGCTCACCCCGGCCGTCAGCATCGAGACGATCTCATTCGAGCGCGACATGCGGCCGAGAGAAAAGAGCAGCGCGAGGAGCAACGAGACCGGGAGCAGGATGACGAGCACCTGCGGGATTTGGGTCCAATAAAAATTCAGGACAAGGCCGAGCGGCGCGCGCTTGTCGAAAATGGTCGAGCTATTATCGCTGATGTCGAAAATCAGCCAGATCGAGAGGAAACCGAGGATGCAGTAGATGTAGGGCTGCAGAAAGTTTCGAACGATATAGCGGTCGAGCAATCTCATGAGGGAAACTTCGAAATCCGAAAGGCGAAACGGGAAGGAAATTCCAAACGAAAAATGCCGGTTTTTAAAACCTCCGTCTCCTGGGCGTGGCGTTTGGCCGCCTGTTCAGTCGTCATTCGGGATTTGTTTCGGATTTCGAAATTCGGATTTCGGATTTCGAGCGTAAGCTCGCGGCATGATTGCGCTCAAAGATTCCCTTGGCAGCGACTTTGTCGAGCGGGTGCGCGCGCTTTTCGCTGAGGGCGGTCTGCTCGCAAAGGCGCGTAACTTTGAGTACCGGCCGCAGCAACAGGAGATGGCCGCGGCGGTCGCGCAGGCGCTGGAAGAGGAGCGCCATCTCGTGGTCGAAGCCGGCACCGGGGTGGGCAAATCGCTCGCCTACCTCGTTCCCGCCACGCTCCACGCGATCGAGAAAAAGAAGAAGGCGATTATCTCGACCCACACGATTAACCTGCAGGAACAGCTCCTGCACAAGGACATCCCGATCCTGAAGAAAATTCTGCCGATCGAGTTTGAGGCGGCGCTGATGAAGGGGCGGCAGAATTATCTCTGCCCGCGCCGGCTTCAGCGCGCGGTGCAGGGCGCGAACGAGCTTTTCAACACCACCGAGCAGGCCGACCTGGCGCGCCTGGCCGACTGGGCCCGCACCACGACCGACGGCACGCTGAGCGACCTGCCGATCGAGCCCGATCCCAGAGTCTGGACGCAGGTTTGCAGCGAGGCGCACATCTGCACCGCGAAGACCTGCGGGCAAAATTCGCGCTGCTTTTTCCAGCAGGCGCGCCGGCGATTGCTTTCGGCCGACGTGGTCGTGATCAATCACACCCTGCTCTTCATGCTCCTCGGCAGCCCGGAGGAACAGGAGGAACGCGAGGAGGGTTATCTTTTCCCTAACGACTTCATCATTTTCGACGAAGCGCACACGGTCGAGCAGGTCGCCTCGCGCCAGATCGGGATTGGGATATCGCAATACGGGCTGCGCGCGACGATCCAGCGCCTCTACAACGCGCGCTCGAAGAAAGGCCTCTTCACCGTCACACGCGACGCCGCCGGGGTGACGCTGGCCGCTTCGTTAGTCGACGAGGCGGACCGGTTTTTCGCCGCGATCGACGAGCGCGCCAACTTCAAAAAAGGCCGCGAATACCGGGTGCGCGAACCGGATTTCATCGACGACCAGATCACCGGCCGACTCAGCGCGCTCCAGGCTCGCATCATCGAGGTGGTGCGGAAGACCGAGGACGAATTGCTCAAGGCCGAGCTGACCGAGCTGGGACGGCGCATCCGCGACGCGCGCGACGGCATCGCGATCTTCCTGCAACAGAGCGCGGAGGAATACGTCTACTGGGTCGAACGGACCGGCAAGGCGGCGCAGAACATCACGCTCAACGCCGCGCCGATCGACGTCGCGCCGGTCCTGCGGCGAATGATTTTCCGGGACGATTGCAGCAGCGTCATGACGAGCGCAACCCTCGCGGTGGGCCGGCCGGATCTGCTCTATTTCCGGCGACGAATCGGCGCGGAAGAGGCGGAGCCGCTCCAGCTGGGCAGCCCCTTTGATTTCCAAAAGCAGATGAAGCTCTTCGTTGTGCGCAAGATGCCCGACCCGCGCGACGCCGGCTACAGCGCTGCCCTCGCGGAGTGGGTCGCGCGTTTCGTCGAGGACACCGATGGACGCGCCTTCGTCCTCTTCACCAGCTACCGCTCGATGCAGCAGTTGGCCGGGGAGATGGAGAGCTTCTTCGTTAGGCAAAAATTGAATCTGCTCGTGCAGGGCAAAGGCGCGCCGCGCAGCCAGCTGCTCGAGCAATTCAAGACCACGCCGCGCAGCGTGCTCTTCGGGACCGACAGTTTCTGGATGGGCGTAGATGTGCCGGGCGACGCGCTTTCGAATGTCATCATCACGCGCCTACCGTTCGCTGTGCCGGATCACCCATTGACGGAGGCGAAGCTCGAACTCATCCAGGCGCGCGGCGGCGACGCGTTCACCGAATACTCGCTCCCGGAAGCGATCCTGAAATTCCGCCAGGGCGTTGGGAGGTTGATCCGGACGAGGAGCGACAGCGGCATCGTCGTAGTCCTCGACAACCGGATCGTGACTAAAACCTACGGACGCGCTTTCCTGAAAGCGCTCCCGGAGTGCCCGGTAAAAATTTTGTGAAGCGCCCGCCGGATGCGGTAGGGCGAGACTCCGTCGAGCCTGGAGGAAGACGTCTCGCCGCAAAAAACCCGCGCTCCCCAGCTCGACTGAGTCTCGCTCCACCAAGATAAAGCCGGACAAGCTTTTCTTTTTGAGTTTGTTATTTTCCCGTCGTGTCGCGCTTCGCCCTTTCCATCCTCCTGGCCGTCACCGTGGCCTTCGTGGTTGGCTTTGGCATTGGGCGTTACATCCCGCGACTCGAGAAAGAACCAGCCCCCCCGTTCCTGCACGAAATTCAAGCCGCCGACCGCGACTCACCGGTGCGCCTAACGAAGCAGACCGCCAGCACTCCCACGCCAAAGCCTGACGGCGCCGCGCACGCTTCCATCGAAGACGTGCTGGGCGCCATTCGCAGCGCCATGGCAAAACCGTCCGATCGCCATGCCGATCTCGAGGTCACAAAATTACTCGACACCCTGCCGCCTCAAAACGTCCTGCCCGTGATCGAGGCGCTCCAGGCGATGCCGAATCGGCGCGAAAAATCGGTCTACCTCAGCATGCTCGTGGCGCGCTGGGCCGAAGGCGAACCGCAGGCCGCGCTCGCCTATGCCCAAAGCACCACTCTCGCTTCCGACCGCAGGTTGCTCGTCTCGGCCGCCGTCCGGGCGTGGGCGGAGAAGGATGCGAACGCAGCCAACATCTGGGTCCTGCAGATGCCGCCCGGCCAGGAACGCGACCGCGCCTTGCAGTCGGTCATCTCGTCGTTGGCCGAAACCGATCCGCAGGCCGCGCTCGCCATGCTCCAGACCTTGCCGCCGTCCGGGCACAGCCGGCAGAATTTCTACTGGCCGATTTTTTCCCGCTGGGCCAGCAACGACCCGGTCGCGGCATCGCAGCGCGCGGCTCAGTTGCCCGCGGGAGCGGGTCACGATAACGCGGTGCAGATCGTCGCTTCGACCTGGGCGGGGCAGGACGCGCCGGCCGCCTTTGCCTGGGCCAGCGCATTGCCGACGGGTCAGGGGCGCGATAATGCCCTGCAGACCGTTCTCTCCGCCTGGGCAAACAAGGATCCGCAGGAAGCTTCCACCATGGTAGAGAGCCTGCCGCAGGGGCCGATGCGCGACCGCGCGGTCGGCAACATCGCGAGGCAATGGGCCCAGAACGATCCCCCCGCCGCACTTGCCTGGACGCAGGCGTTGCCGGCGGGCGAAGGACAAAGTCGCGCGCTGCAGAATGTGCTTTCGAGCTGGGCGCAGAGCGATCCGAACGCCGCAGCCGATTATGTCGCCGCGCTGCCCGTGGGCAGAATACAGGAGGACGCGGTGAAATCGATCGCGCGACAACTCGCCACCGCCGATGTGCAGACCGCTCTGAATTGGGCGCAAAAACTTCCGGCCGGAGCGACTCGCCAAAACGCCCTCAATCCCATCGTCGCACAATGGAGCGAGAACGATCCGGCCGCCGCGGCGGAGTATGCCATGCGCAACGCCACCGGCGAGACGCGCCAGAGCATGCTCGAGAGCATCTCCCGCCAGTGGGCCCAAAACGATCCCCAGGGCGCGCTGAGCTGGGCGCAAAGTCTGCCGGACCCGGCGGCGCGCAATGCCGTCCTGCCCAACATCGTTGCTTCCGTCGCGGAGAGCGATCCCCAGCGCGCTGCGCAGATGTTATCGCGACTCTCGGGCGAGGTGCAGGCCGCGGCCGCCAGCAGTGTCATGTCACAATGGGCCGCGAGCGATCCGCAGGCCGCCGGGAATTGGGCCGCGACGTTCCCGGAAGGAAAAGCGCGCGAACAAATGTACGTGAATTTGATTAATCGCTGGGCCCGGAACGATCCAGCCGCGTCCGCGAGCTGGCTGAGCAGCCTGGCGGATGGCCCATCGCGCGATCAGGCCGTAAGTGCGTTCAGTAACCGCGTCGGTTCGTCCGATCCGCAGGCGGCGGTGCAATGGGCGGCGACGATTGGCGACGACGGGTTGCGCAACAGCCAGATGGAATCGAACGCGCGCGCCTGGCTGAAAACCGATCCGCGTAACGCCTCGGCCTGGATTGCCAATTCCTCTCTGCCCGAGGATACCAAGGCGCGGTTGCTGAATCCGGGCGGTTAGTCGTCCCTGTTTCTGAGCCGGGGACAGGACGGCGACCGTCCTTCCAAGCTTCCGCTTACATGTTCGTTTGAACGTGATCGTTAGCCGGCATAATTTTGCCGCATGCCGGGCTCTCGCGCTCCCAAACACACTTCCCTGCGCGCCGCCGATCGCGCCAAGGAGCTTACCCGCCTTCTCACTCTCCTGCACCAATGGGGCATCCATACCCTGGGCGACCTGGCCGCCCTCCCCCCCGATCAGCTCAGTGCCCGGCTCGGCCCCAACGCTGTGCGGCTCTGGGAACAGGCGACCGGCCGGGCCACCCGGCTTCTTCGACTGGTTAGGCCGCGGGAAGTTTTCCTCGAACAGATCGAGTTCGACTACGAGATCGAGACCGCCGAGCCGCTTCTTTTTGTCCTGCGGCGCTTCCTCGAACAACTCGCCTTGCGCCTCGACGCCCTCTATCTCGTCGCGCAGGAGATCACTTTCCGGCTCACTTTTGCCGACCGGTCGCACTACGAGCATCGCTTCCACATTCCCGACCCGACCAATTCGGTCGAAATTTTGTTCCGCCTCCTCCAGGCGCATCTGGAAACCTTCCGGGCGGAACATCCAATCGTGGCCGTCTCCCTCGCGGTCGCGCCCACCCGGGCCGCCCGGCAACAGTTTCACCTCTTCGAGACGCCGCTGCGCGACCCGGCCCGACTGCACGAGACGCTGACCCGCCTCACCGGATTGTTCGGCCGGGAACGGGTCGGAACGCCGATGCTGGAGGATTCCCACCGGCCCGAATCTTTTCACCTCGAACCTTTCTCGTGGAAGCTGCCGCCGGAAACGCCGGCGATTTCGCCTAACGAGCCGGTAATGGGGCCGGCCTTGCGGAGGTTGCGTCGGGACGGCGTTTCGTTTCCTGAGGCGGCGATTGTCGCACGGCAGGGGCCCTATCTCGCCTCGGGCGATTGGTGGGACGAGGGAAAATGGGAGCGGGCCGAATGGGATCTGGAGCTAAGCGATGGAGCCGTGGGCCGTGCACAGAAACGAGAGGGAAGCTGGAAGCTCGAAGGTCTTTATGATTAACGATTACGTTGAGCTGCATGCTGCCAGCGCCTTCAGTTTTCTGCGCGGCGCCTCCTTCCCCGAGCAACTGGCGGAGCGCGCCGCGGAGTTGGGACTGACCGCGGTCGCCCTGCTCGATCGCAACGGAGTCTATGGCGCGCAACGCTTCTCCGCGGCCTGCCGCGAGCAGGGAGTGCGGCCGATCATTGGCGCCGATCTCACGCTGGAGGACGGGAGTCTCGTGCCGGTGCTGGTGGAAAATCGCACCGGCTACGCAAATCTTTGTTCACTCCTGACCCAGGCGCATCTGCGGAGCGAGAAAGGGAGCTGCGCGATTCGCTGGAAAGAGATACCGGAGTTTCGAGAAGGGCTGGTGGCGCTCCTGGGTAGCGCACACGTCTGGTGTGCTGGCGACGGTGTTCCACCGTCGCGAACTTTTCCTGCGATTCATCCGGTCCGGGAAAGGCCGCGTAAAAGGAAAGTTCATCGCGGCGAGGAGGCCGCGACCAGCACACGAGACGTGTGCGCTACCCGGCAGTTGGTCAACCGCGCGCAGCGGTTGCTCGATCTTTTTGGGCGCGAGCGCCTTTACGTCGAGCTGCAACGCCATCTCGTGAGGGGAGAAGAGCGCATCAATCGCCAGCTGATCGAGCTCGCCGAAAAGCATCGCCTCCCTCTCCTCGCGACCAACGGCGTCCAGCACGCCACCCCGGCCGGCCGCGAAGTGCTCGATGTCTTTACCTGCATTCGCGAGCACACCCATCTCGACGCAGCCGGCACGCGCCTAACGATAAATGCCGAGCGCCACCTCAAGAGCGCGGCGGAAATGAAAGCGCTTTTCCGCGATCGACCGGAGGCGATTGCCAACACCGTTCGCCTCGCTGAACGACTCGAGTTCTCCCTCGAGAACATCGGCTACCATTTTCCCGATTACCCGGTGCCGGAGGGGCACTCGATGGATTCGTTCCTGCGCACGATCGTCCTTTTTGGCGCACAACAGCGTTACGAATCGATCACGACCAAAGTAAAGGATCAGCTCCAGTTTGAGCTCGCCCTCATCCAGAAGCTCGGCTTCTCCGGTTATTTCCTGATCGTCTGGGACATCGTCAATTTCTGCCGGGAAAACAACATCATGGT
>JBDTOL010000150.1:0-35130 GCA_039933235.1 Spartobacteria bacterium
TCGGATTTCTCTTTGCCATTGAGGTAGTAGATCACGTGCAAGTGCGCCTTTTTCGGTAACTGCTTCTGGCCTTCCTCAGTCACCTTGTAGATCTCCTGCGGGGGGATTGGCTTCATCCCGCCGCCCGGCTGTGCTTCGGTCGCGTTGCCGTCGGTCAGCATGTAGATCGTCTCCGGTTTTAAGGAAAACGCTTCGGCCAGGGCCAGGTCGTGCCGCGTTCCGCCCCGTTCTCCTTTTTTCGCCTTGGCGCTCTTGTAATCGACCTCGCTCTGGATGTGGGCGATCGCGGCCGCCCTGTTTTCCTCAGTCGCGGGGACCAGCTCCGGCTTCCAGGAATAGGCTCCGCCCGACCAGCGCACGATCCCGAAGCGCGTCTGCGGGGTCAGGCTCTGCACCAGCTTGTCTGCTTCGTCGCGGATGAGCTGGAAATTTTGGTCCTTCCCGTGCCTAACGAGTTTGCTCGGATACTGCGCGTCCCCGGTGCGCGTGAACATCGAGTCGGAAACGTCGATCATGATCACGACACTGGTGCTGAGATCGCGGATGCCGAAGAAGTTGATCTGCGTCCCGTTGCCGCCGCCGCCGCCGCCGCCGCCTCCCGCCCAGGTTGCGCCGGCGGGGCTGAACGCCGCTCCGGATCCGCCCGCGCCCATCATCGTGCGGGGCGCGCTCTCCGGAGTTTTGATTTCAGGCATGGGAGGCAGAGTGACCTTGGCGATGCCGGTCGTGAGGACGCGTTTCGGAACCGCAGGGGGCGCGCTTGTCGCCTGGTTTTTTTTCTGCAACTGGACCCGGTGCTCGAGCGCGCGCTCGCTCGGGTTGGGCGATTTCGGGCCGGCGTTAAAGGTGAGCTTGCGATGGGCCGTGTATTTCGAGACGACCCAGATCCCAGCGACGCCGCCAAAAAGAAGATGTAGCGCGACGACTGCGATCAGAACCGGCGGCGAATAGCGGCGGAGCGCGCTGCGCGTCTCGGGTGGCGATTCCTCGATCAGCGTGGCCATGAGCGGCTGCTACCCTAGGCAGCACCGATCATTTTGGCGAGGATCGATTGCGCGCTTACCAGGAGAGTTGGAAGGCGCGACCGTTGTTTCGCATCCGGTATGGCAACCGCCAGGTCGCCGATGTAGCCGTCGCCTTGTGGACGACGCGGAGCGCGCGTCGCTGCTTCGAGACCGCACGAAACCCGCGCTTCGCACAGCGCAGCGGCTACTGGGACTTGCGCTTCGGCGCGAGGAAGACGTCGCGCCCGACGAGATAGAGAACGGCGCAAAGGACGACGAACGGAATCAGCGCCAGCAGATCCGCGTGCGGTCCGGCGAAAAAGGGATTATTCGCGTTGGCCCAGCGGGCGAGCCGCTCGTTGAATGGGGCCAGGCTCGGCAGACCCGCCATCATCGCTATCACGATGCCCGCCAGTGCGCCGCCTGCGATATAACCTGAGGCCAGCAGCACACCGGAACTCTTGTCGCCTTCCGCGACCAGTTCGTCATCGCTCAGATCGTGATCGCGGAACTTTTGTTTGCGCAACCAGCGATCGACCAGCCAGCGGATCATACCGCCGATAAAGATCGGGCTGGACGAAGCGAGCGGTAGGTAAACGCCCACGGCAAAGGCGAGCGAGGGAATCCCGCTCATTTCGAGCACGATCGCGATCATCACGCCGAGCAGAACGAGCGCCCAGGGCAGCTTATGGCTCAGGATTCCCTTGATGATGTAGGACATGAGGGTGGCTTTAGGCGCGTCGAACTTTGTCACGGCCGAGCCATCCGGACGGGTCCGATGGGTGCCGTTAATGCCCGGATCGACGAGATAAATTGCTTCGCCCTGGTTGTTCACCAGGTAACGCTGGGCCGGGCCGCCCGCCGGATCGGCCCGCTGCCAGGGCCGGTAGGTTTGCGGATCCATGTTGGCCTGCGCCCCCTTGATCCTTTCCGGAGCGCCCAGCTCGGCGTTGGCCGGGGCGCGCAGGTCCGCCGGGAAATTATGCTCCATTTTGTAGACCACTTCGCCTACGGCGTTGACCAGGTAATCGCCCGGGTCGAGCCCCGGCACGACAGAGTTCGCGCCCCCCTGTTCGTTATGCAGAACGCGGTATTGCCCGTTCGTGTCGGGCTTCAATTTCTCGTTGAAAACCGGGAGATTGGCGACTTGCACCCGCGGCGGCGTCGCGTCGACGAATACTCTCTGAAATGTCGTCGCCGGCACATAGACCGTGTACGCATTATTCAGGACGAGCAGGATCGGCCCGAGGGCGAGGGCGGAGGCGAGCGCGCCGAAGAGGATCGCTATCTGCTGAAATTTCGGGGTCGAGCCGACGAGGAAACCGGTCTTCAGATCCTGCGAGGTGGTGCCGCCGTTCGAGGAGGCGATACAGACGATGCCTCCGATGGAGAGCGCGGTGACGAAATATTTCGGGCCGGTCCAGCCGACCAGGAGAAAGACGAGGCAGGTCAGGAGGAGGGTGGCCACGGTCATGCCGGAAATCGGGTTCGAGGACGATCCGATTTCACCGGTGAGACGCGAGGAGACGGTCACGAAAAGGAAACCGAAAGCGACAATGAGAAAGGCGCCGAGCAGGTTCCATTGCAGGTGGAGCTGCGGCACGACCATGATCACGAGGAGGAGAGCGATACAGCCGCCGATCACGACCTTCATGGAGAGATCCTGGTCGGTCCGCGGGATCGCGCCGACCCGTTCCTTGCGCGCTTTCAAATCGGCCAGGCCGCCCTTTAATCCATGCCAGATGGTCGGGAGGGAACGGAAGAGGCTGATGATACCGCCGGCCGCGACCGCACCCGCGCCAATGTAAAGGACGTAGGCGCCGCGGATCTCGTCCGGTCCCATTTGGCTGATCGGCATCGTGCCCGGTGCGATGATGGCAGTCGCGCTCTCGCCGAAAAACTTGATCGCAGGAATCAGGACGAGGTAGGCAAGCACGCCGCCCGCGCACATGATCGAGGAGATGCGAGGCCCGATGATGTAGCCCACGCCTAACAATGCCGGCTCGATCGTGGCCGAGATGGAACCAGCCTTGAACGGCGCGCTAAAGATTTTTTCCGGCGTATTTTTCCAGGCACTGAAGGCGTTCATCGCCGCCTGGTAGATGAAGCCAATCCCGAAGCCGCCGAAAATGATTTTGCCGCCGCCGCTTGCAGTGTCCTCGACCTCGGCGGCGTCCTCCATCCCCTCGCGCGAAGCAGCGGCCTTGAGCACCTCGGCGCAGGCGGTGCCCTCGGGATATTTGAGGAAGCCGTGTTGCTCGACGATAAGCGCGCGCCGGAGCGGGATCATCATGAGAATCCCTAACAAACCGCCGAGCACGGCGACCAGCATGACACGCGTAATCTCGAGATCGAACCCGAGGATCATGATCGCCGGCATCGTGACGCCGAGGCCGAACGCGATCGATTCACCGGCCGAGCCGGCCGTCTGGACGATGTTGTTCTCCAGGATGGTGGCGTCGCGCATTCCCATCTTGGAAAAGAGCCGGAAGAGAGTGATCGAGATGACTGCCACCGGAATCGAGGCGCTCACCGTGAGACCCACCTTAAGCACGAGATAGAGGGACGATGCACCGAAAATCATGCCGAGGATCGTCCCGACGATCAGCGGGATGATCGTAAGCTCGCGCATCTGAACGTTCGCCGGGATGTACGGCTTGAAGTTGGCCGCGAGCGGATTGGAGGGCTTCGACCCCACGATGTCCGGCATCTCGTTAGGCGGATTTCTCAGGTTAACGTTCGACATCAGCGACTTCCTCTCCTTGACATTCGACGAACAGAGCGGGAACGGCTGCCTAAGTAAACAGCAAAGCGCAGGCATCCTATGGTTTTTGCTAACCGAGCACGCGGGTCTCGAGTTTTCGTTCACGCGGGTCGCGCGCAAAGGTAACCCAGGCACGACGGGTAGCGTGCCGCGGCAGATACGGGAGCTCGAACTCGCCCCGCTCCCTGCCGCCGCCGGATTTCGTTTGCCGGGCCGGTTCCGAATCCAGTTGGGTGGTCCCGACCGGGACACCGATCGCGACCCGGTTTTCGGAGGCGCCACGGCGCTCGTCACCAGAGTTATTGCAGAAGCTGTCCTTGATCCGATAAAGAGCTAAAGTGTGCGGGTGCCATCCGCGAAGAATCAAAATTAAACCCTATGAAAAGAATTAAGTCCCTTCACCTGATCCTCGTCGCCGTGATTGGCGGCTTCCTTCTCGCGCCTCTGCCCGTCCAGGCCGCGAGTATTTCCGGCGATCCCGGCGGCCACACCAATCGCGGAGTGAAATACGCGCAAAAGAAGGAATACGAGAAAGCGGTCGAGGAATTCACCAAGGCAATCGAGAAACAGCCGAAGGATCCAAAGAATTATCGGAACCGCGCGATCACCTACCGGCTGATGGGCCAGCCCGAGAAAGCCAAGGCCGACTTTGCCAAGGCCATCGAGCTCAGTCCCGACACGACGAAGTCGCTGACGGACCATGCGCGCATCCTGATGCGCGAGAAGAAGACGAAGGAGGCGTTGCAGGAACTCGACAAAGCGCTCGAGATGGATTCGCGCAACCGGCCCGCGCTCCGGCTTCGCGGCTACATCTACCTGCAGGAGGGAGAATGGAAAAAAGCGATCGCCGATTACGACGTGGCGATCAACACGATCGCGGAAGTCGACGTCGAGGGGCGAACGCGCCGTGGGTTTGCCTATCGCAACCTAAAGCAATACGACAAGGCGCTGGAAGATTTCGACAAGGTGATCGAGGCGCGGCCGAAGGACATCGAAGCGTATCGCCGCCGGGTCTATGTCTACCGGGAATTGGGGCAGGACGACAAGGCGATCGCCGATCTCAAGGCGATCCTCCGGCTCAAGCCGGACGATAAAGATGCGCAGACGCAGCTGAGTGTGTTGCAGAAAAAGCAGCAGAAGCAAAAGCAGAGCTGAGGTCCGCATCATGGCGTGAATTCCTGGTCTCCCGAGACGAAGAGACTGCTTTTTATCGGCGGACAGCGCTTGGTTCTGCCCGGCTTCACCCGCGCCAGTCGGATTAGGGCTACGGTTTTCTGACCGTCCTGCTCACCCCGGCGCGAGGGCCGCAGAGAGCAAGATTAGCGAACCGTCGGCCTCGCCTGCTGCGTATCCCACGGAGATGAGCAATACACGACTGATCGCAGGATTCACCGCCTTTCTCCTGGGCTTGGAGGGAGCTCTTGCGGCCACAACTTCTCCCACGCCCTCGCCAACCCCCGGGCCTTCGCCTAACGAACAGATCCTGCAGGTACAGCTTTTTCTCGACGGATCGCCTTTCAAGCCGGGCGTGGTCGATGGAAAATGGGGCGAATTTACCCGCAAGGCGCTGGCCTGTTACAAGCAGGCTAACGGAGGCGCCAGTGGGAGCTATGGCGATGAGCCGCCGGCGCACTTCGATCTCCCCCTGCCAAACGATCGGCCTGCCCTGACGACCTACCGGCTTTCGACAGACGACCAGCGACTCATCGGCTCGATCCCGGAAAATCACGCCGCCCAGGCGAAACTGGATAGCCTGCCATACACGGATTTCCTCGAGCTGGTGGCGGAAAAATTCCATGCCCGGCAGGAATACATCCGCCAGCTTAATCCGGACTTCGATTGGAACGGCGCAAAGCCGGGGGACAATGTGAAAGTGCCCAATGTGACTGCGCCCTTCGACGTCCAGGAAGCAATCGGCCGGAAAAAGGCAACGGAAGAGGCCGAGAAAGCGGACACGCTGAAGACGGAGGACGAAAAACCGGAAAACGAGCAATTCGCCATCTTCATCCATGTCTCGGAGAAGATGCTGGAGCTAAAGCAAAGCGGAAAACTGGTCGGCAGCTATCCCATCACGCCGGGCTCCGACTCGCTCCCCGCGCCGATCGGCGAATGGTTCATCAAGGGCTTCGCCTGGATGCCGACCTTCCGCTGGGATGAAGCGATGTTGCAGCGCGGGGAGCGGAGCGGCGACGCCTACGAACTCCCGCCCGGGCCGAACAATCCCGTGGGCATTATCTGGATGGAGCTCAATCACAAGGGGAGCGGCATCCACGGCACGGAAGTGCCGGAAACGATTGGGCGCGCGACCAGCCACGGCTGCATCCGCCTCTCGAACTGGGACGCGCTGGATCTCGGGAAAAAAGTGCGGCCGGGAGTCCATGTTACGATTCGTTAGGTGCAGAAGCGTGTAGCGTGAGCCTGTGAAAACGTTTTTTAGCACCTGGTGGGAACGGCTCAGCACCAGTTACTGGCTTTTCCCTTCCCTGCTTGCGGTTGGCGCGATGGGCCTCTCCGTCCTCACCCTCCACATCGACAACAACATCAAGCCAGAATGGGCGCGTAACACCGCCTGGATATGGGCCGGCGGCGCCGAGGGCGCGCGCAGCGTACTCGCCACCATCGCCAGCTCCACCATCACCGTCGCCGGTGTCGTCTTTTCCATCACTGTCGTTACCCTGACCCTCGCCTCATCCCAATTCGGCCCGCGCCTCCTGCGCAATTTCATGAATGACCGCGGCACCCAGTTCGTGCTCGGCGTGTTCGTCGCCACTTTTCTCTATTGCCTGCTCGTCCTCCGCGCCATTCGCGGCATCGATGCGGTTACCCTCGTCCCGTTCCTCTCCGTCACGTGCGGCATCGTTTTTGCCGTGACAAGCGTCGGCGTTCTGATCTTTTTCGTTCACCACATCTCGAGCTCGATCATCGCCGAGAATGTGATCGGCCGGGTTGCGAGCGATCTCCAGGACGACATCGACCGGCTTTACCCGGACAGCCTCTCCGACACCGGCGACAATGAGGAGCCGGAAGAGAAGTTGCCGGAGGGATTCGAGAAAAAGGCGCAGCCGATCGAATCGCATCAGAGCGGATTCATTCAGGCCATCGCGATCGAAAACCTGGTGTCGCTCGCGCAGGAAAAGAAGTTCATCCTCCGCCTGCGTCGGCGGCCGGGCGAATTCATCGCGGAAGGTTCGCTCCTCGCCGAAGTGGTTTTCGAGGGCGGCGAGGAGAATTTCGTGGTCAAGGAATTGCGGCGGCACTTCTTCTTTGGTCGACATCGCACGCCGACCCAGGATATCGAATACTCAATCGACCAGTTGGTCGAAGTAGCGGTCCGGGCTATGTCGCCCGGGATCAACGATCCCTTTACCGCCATCACCTGCGTCGAGTGGCTTGGAGCCAGCCTCATCCGCGTGGCGGAGCGGAAGATGCCTTCACGCTGGCGCTCTGACGAAAATGGTCAGCTGCGCGTCATCACCGACGCGACGGATTTCGAGGGCATCGCCGCCGCCGCGTTCAACCAGTTGCGGCAGTACGGCTGCCGGAGCGTGGCCGTCACCATCCGCATACTGGAAGTCCTGGCGCGCGTCGCGCCCCACATTGGCAGGGAGAAAGATCGCGTCATCCTCTCCGAGCACGCCCGCAGGATCCGGGACGACGGGACAGAGGCAGCCGCAAATCCGTACGACCGCGAGCAGATCGAGCAAGTCTGTGCCCTGGCTCTGGAGAAACTCCAGGCCTGATGCCGCTCTCGCACGGGAGCGTCCGTAGCGAATGCCCGCTCTCCGTCCAGCTGGCCGACGAGGAACGCGCTCTAAAACAACCCGAGAAGCTTCAGGACGATGATGATGACCACGATGACCCCGATGATGTAAAAAATGCTTCTGTTCATATTGATGCGCAGCAATAGCAGCTTCCTCTTTCCCGTGGCGAGATTTATTTGTTAATCAATTTGCGCAGGACGTAATGGCCCAGTCGAGGCGGGGAGAGGATGCTCGTCCCGCCACCGGGAACGCGCGCCCGAAAAATTACTGTTTCTTCCGGCTCTCCAGCGCGCGGTAAAGCCGTAACTCGGCGATCTCAAATTTACCTCCAAGCGCATCGCGCAGTCCGGTCAGATTGCGCTCGCCGGTTCGCGCCAGGGCCGCAGCAATTTCGTTTAGCTGCGGTTGGACGAAGAATTGATCAGGCGCGAGCGGCATGCCCGCCTCGACCGCCAGAGTGAGGTGCCCGAGGATGGTGCTCCGCACGAAACCTCTGGCGCGCGCGATCTGGTCCACCGATTCCCCGGCCTGGAAGCGTCTTAGCGTTTCCGCTTCGCTGTCGTTCAATTTCGTTTTTCGCGAAACCGGTCCGTTAGGCGGAGCGAAAGCCTGGCGCGGGTTGGCCTCTAGGTACTCCGCGATGGCGGCGAGGAATGGGGCCGCAAAATCCTTCAGTTTCTGTTCGCCTACCCCAGGGATGCGACGGAATTCCGCAGGCGTGGTCGGGTAGCTTCGGGCCATTTCGCGCAGGGCCACATCCGAGAAAATGACGTAAGCCGGGACGTTGCGTTCGTCGGCCAGGGCGCGCCGCACTCCGCGCAAGTGATCGAAAAGCGTTTCATCGCATTCGATCTCGCCCGCGCGCTGTTTCACTTTCGCGGCCGCTCGCTCCGGTTGTTTCGTGAGGGTGATCGGAGTGCGTTGGCGCAGCGCGGCGCGGCCGGCCTCAGTCACCTGGAGGGTGGCGAACTTGCCGGGCGCGACCTCGACCAGGCCGAGGCGCAAAAGCTCGCGCCCGATGGACTGCCACGCTTCGCGTTTCAGTTCGCTCCCAATCCCGTAGGTCGAGATCTCGTTGTGCCGGCGCTGCCGGATTGCCTCCGTGTCTGCTCCGGTCAGCACTTCAACGATGTGGTTGAGGCCAAAGGCGAAACCGCTCTTTTGCTGGATGCGCAGAACGCAGGAGAGAAATTTCTGCGCGGCGACCGTGCCGTCGAAAGTCTCCGGCGGGTTGAGGCAATTGTCGCAGCCGTTACAAGATTCGTTAGGCCGTTCTTCCGCGAAGTAACGCAGGAGCGTGCTGCGGCGGCATTCGCGCGCCTCGGCGTAATGCACCATCTGGCGCAGCTGTTCCCGCGCGATCCGCGCTTCGGCCTCGTTTTTCTCCTCGATAAACCGGGTCTGCTTGACCACGTCGCTCGCGCTAAAGAGGAGGATGCACTCGCTCGGCAGGCCGTCGCGCCCAGCGCGCCCGGTTTCCTGGTAATAGCTCTCGATGTTCTTCGGCAGATCGTAGTGCACGACGAAGCGCACGTTCGGTTTATTGATTCCCATCCCGAAGGCGATGGTCGCGCTCACCACCCGCACGTCATCGCGCAGGAACATCTCTTGGTTCTGCGACCGTTCTTTCGCCTCGAGCCCGGCGTGGTAGGGCTTCGCCGCGATCCCGTCGGCATTCAGCTTCGCGGCGACCGAGTCGGCCGTCTTACGGCTCGCGCAGTAGACGATCCCGCTGTCGTTAGGCCGGGTCCGCAGAAAATCAAGCAGCTGATCGTAGGGCGAAGATTTCGGGATGACCCGGTAGGTCAGGTTGGGCCGGTCAAAGCTGGCGACGTAACATTGCGGGTCGCGCAAGTTCAGCTGCGCGAGGATGTCTACCCGCACCCGCTCGGTTGCGGTCGCGGTTAGCGCCATGATCGGGACCTCCGGCAGAATCTCTCGGAGCCGAGCCAGTTCGCGGTACTCCGGCCGGAAATCGTGGCCCCATTCGCTGATGCAATGGGCCTCGTCGATCGCGATCTGGGCCACGTTCCATTCCTTCACTTTCTCGATGAACGAATCGAGCATGAGCCGCTCGGGCGCGACGTAGAGGAGACGAAACTCGCCGTCGTAGAGTCCGCGCAAACGCGCCCGCGCCTGGGTGCCATCGAGCGCGGAATTCAAAAACGTCGCCGCCACTCCGCTGGCCTGAAGGGCGTCGACCTGGTCTTTCATCAGGGAGATAAGCGGCGAGATGACGATCGTCAGGCCGGGGCGCAGGAGGGCGGGGAGTTGAAAGCAAAGCGATTTCCCGCCGCCTGTCGGCATGAGGGCGAAGACATCGCGCCCCGCCAGGGCGTCGCGCACGATCTCCTCCTGCAACGGCCGGAAGGCGGTGTAACCGAAGTGTTTCTTGAGAGCGGCGCTGTGATTCATCGGACGGAGGAAACGGAGGGAGGCGATTTACTCAGAGCCCACTTCGATAGCGCGCTTCCTCCTTTCAGGCCAGCCTAAACAGCCCCGGCCCAGGCCGAGGATCGCGGGCTTACTCGTCGTTAGGCGAGGCTGGCTCCGCGCTTGTCCTGCGGCGCGCTCAGCCACTTTGTCGGGACCGCGCGGCCGGCGCGCGCGTCACACCTGGGCAAAGCTGGTGTGCCGCACGTTGAAGTCCGCCGCCGTCGCCACCTCGGGATTGAGCCATTCGATCACCGCCGCGTAGCCCAGGCTCTCCGGATCGTGATGCAAATAATCCGGCGCCACCGCCAGAGGAAGGAAACCTTGCTTGAGCTGAAACGTGAGGGTCGGATCGCTCAGATCGCCCGCCATCACGCGCACCACGTATTGCTCAGCGGTCAAACGATCGGCGTAGCGATGGTAACCGCAAAGACGCGCACCGGCCCGGGTGCGGAGCAGACCGAGGCGGCGGACCAGGGCGCGGCGCGCCTTGTAGAGTTTCTTCCCGGTGCCCCGGCCTTGTTCGCTTGGCCGGACCATCACTTCCGCGCCGTAAAGCGTGCGGCCTTTGGGATCATGGTTGCGGAAGGTCCCGTGATCGGTGAAGTCGCGCCAACTGGCCGTCATGTCGTAATCGTCCCAAACCACGATCAGGCTCGCCGCCATCCCGAGGACGCGGCCGGTTCCCTCTTCCACCGCCACGAACTGCCCCTCGGGAAAAACTTCCAGATGCGAAGCGAGCTGTTCCACCGACCAGGAAGGGCTGTCGCGATAGACTTCCCGCGTCATTTGGATGATCTGCTCGAAATCCTCCGAACGGGTATTGCGCACGACTACTTTGGGGCGAGTCGCGGCTGTTTTGCTCATAGTTTCACCAACTCAGTCTGCGCCAGCAGGTCCTGGGTACGTTTACTGTCGCGCAAGGGCAGGACGGTGCCCGATTCGCGCCCTTCCTGGATCGTCTTCAAATTCAGCTCGCCGATTACCATCATCTCCTGATTGATCGTGCCCTCCGCGAGAATGCCGTCGCGCGAGAAAGAGAAATCGCTCGGGGTCAGAATCGAGGCTTGGCCGTAATTGAGCGACACCGCCGGGACCATCGGGAGCGAACCGACCGTGCACGACTGGATGACGTAGATCTGGTTCTCGATCGCGCGGGCGTGCGCGCAGTAGCGCACGCGCAGGAAACCCTGCCGATCGTCGGTGCAACTGGGCACGATGATGATATGCGCCCCCTGGTGAGCGGCCGCGCGCGAGATCTCGGGAAACTCGATGTCGTAGCAGATGGCGATCGCCACTTTCCCGAACTCGGTTTCAAAAACGCGCAACGTCTTGCGTGATTGCACGTCCCATTCCTCCGCCTCAAAGCGGGTCATGTGCATTTTGCCCTGCACGCTGTATTCGCCGGAAGGGCTGAAGAAATGCGACTCGTTATGCAGGGTGCCATGTTCACGATCGAGGACCGGGATCGTCCCGGCCACGATGTAGATGCGTTGCTCGCGCGCGAGGTGGGTGAAGAGCTCGATATAACGCTCCTGGCATTGGGCGAGATCGAGAATCTGCTCGCGGATCGGCCTACGCACATTGCCGAGAGTGAGAAGCTGGACGGTGAAGTATTCTGGGAAAACGATCAGCTGACATTTGTAATCGACCGCCGTTTCGATCAGCGCGGTGACCTGGTCGCGAAACTGGTCGAATGTCTGCACCGGCCGGATAAAATATTGCAGCGAAGCAACTCGAATACGTTCCATCATCTTCCCTCGCTGATTATTGCGACGAGCGCGAACTTGGGAAGGAAAAAGCGCAAGTCGTTAGGCTGAAATCCCGCGGAGGAGATCCGGGGCGCGCTACGCTTTGAGCTTGAAGAGTTCTTCCAACCCTTCGATCAACCGCCTCATATCCGGGTGGAAATCTGGATTGGGACGAACCCGAATCGCGTTGCGCGTCGCAAGCTTGCGCAATGAATCCGGCAGCGCGTCCGGGCCCGGCATTTCCGCCCCGCGGACCAACACCGGGATCAACGGAATCTTGCGCTGCAACCCGCTTTCGACTTCGATCCGGACACGGTCGGCGGGGTTGTCGAGGCGCCGTGCTCGGTGACACTGATCCATTCGTCGCCAATGATGGCGAGAAACGCGTCGCATTCCCCGACCACATTTTGAATGCACTCGGCAAAATCCATCCCGAGCGGGATATCTTCCACATCCAGAAGACGTTGCCCTCGCCGAAGTGAGGAACGAGGCGATCCCGAATGCGGCCGGTTACATCGGCGCTGTCGCTCCGCCGATAGGAAATGAGATGCGGCCTTTGGCCTGGGCCGGTGGTGGAGGGTTGGGCAAAGGCCGACCTGGCTTTTGCCCAGAAAGGGGCGGCGGCTTTATGCCTTCCTGCAAGCCCGAAACCGCACTGCGGATGCGATCCCGCACCTTATTCAATTTCCCCCGCAGGACCGGTTGCAAAAGGTTCCCGGTCGCTTTGCCATATTCCCAGGTCACGTTCAGTTGCACGCACCTGCCTTCCGCCGACGCGGTCAGGAAAACGGAAAGATCGTTCGGGTTGGAGACCCATTTCATAATCCCACCCTCCTGCGCCAGAATGGTGGAAGGCGACTGACCCTTAATCGCCCATTTCAGATCCTCGAGCGCGCGCCGGCAGATCTCGTGCGCCCGTTCCAGAGGCACGGGCAGAATCAGTTCTTCGGTGACGGTGAGATCCAGCATCGGGTTTCTGCCTGGCAGATTAACGCAGCCGACTGTGCCTGGGCAGGGCTTCATCCTCGGCGCACGCGCGCGACGTCCTCTTTGCCTAACGAATTCGCCGGCCACGGGATTGTCCTTGCTCCGCCGCGGCCGCGAAGCTGTAATGCCATCATGAACCCGCAAGGCGCCTCGAGCTTCCGGCGGCGCGTTTTCGTCGTTATGCCCTTCGGGAAAAAAGAGGTGCCAAAAAAGCCGCGCGTGAACGCCCAGCCCACGCTCGAGCAGGCGGAGGAGAGATTGGAAGTCGATTTCGACGCGGTCTACCGCTTGCTCTTCGCGCCCGCGCTCCAGGCCGCCGGGCTACAGCCTTTCCGCGCCGATGACGAGCCGGCCGCAGGCGACATTCTCAAGGATATGTTTGCCGAGCTGGTCACGGCCGATTTTGTCCTGGCCGATATCTCCATTCTCAACGCCAATGTTTTTTACGAGCTTGGCATCCGCCATACCGTCGGACCGCGCGGCGTGATTTGTCTTCACGCGGGCTGGGCTGAGCGGCCGTTCGATGTCGCCCCGCAGCGCACTTTTAAATACGACGGCCAGCTCTTCCGCGTCGGCCTTGTGCGCGACGCCGCCTGGGAAACGCAGGTGGCGAAGGAGGTCTCGCAGCTCGGTGAAACCCTGGGCCAGGCCGTCGCCGCCGATCGCACCACCGAAGGCAGCCCGCTCTACAGCAACCTGCCTAATCTGCGTCCACTCGACGCCAGTGCGATCGAGACCGCGCGCTTCCGTCATTACCAGAAGCAGGCGGAGGATTGGAAACAGCGGGTGATGATCGCGCGCCGCAACGGCCGCGCCGAAGATATCCTCACTCTCGCCGGCGATGTCCCTTCGCCCTACTACCGGCGAGACCTGCTCCGCCAGTGCGGCGATGCTCTGATCGCCCTCGGGCGTTTCGAGCAGGCCGAGAAGATTTTTCTCGAAGTCTGCCGCGATATGGTCGGGACCGGTTCAGTTTGGGAATTGCGCATCCAGACGCAGCTCGCGTTGCTCGCCAATCGGCTCGGGCGCCGCAACGAAGCCGAGCAACGATTGAGCGACCTGGCGGCCGAGCGACCGGATGACACCGAGACGCAGGGTGTCCTCGGCCGGGTTTACAAGGACATCTGGCGCACCCAATGGAGCGATGAGCCAACCCTGCCCGAGCGCGTCAAACAAGCCTGGCGCAACGCCGCAGTGGCCCGCCGCTCGATCGCGACCTATGAGGCGGCGTTGCGCCGCGATCTCGCGAGCTATTTCAACGGGATCAACGCGATCACCCTGGCTCTCTTGCTCGAGCAGCTTGCGCAGGCGAACAAGCGCACCGCGAAACCGGAGATCGATGACCTGGCCGATTTGCAGACCGTCGTCCGCGTCGCCGCCAACGCGCAGCTCGATGACCCCTCCGCGGCGGTCTGGGCCCGCGCCACCCTCGGCGAGCTGGAACTCGGGCTCGGTCACGCCGCCTTGGCGCTCGATCATTATGAACAGGCGGCGGCGGATCCGGGGCTGAGCTGGTTCAACGTTCGTTCCATGCTCGACCAGGTGCAACTCTTCCAGCAGCTCGCTTATCAGCCCGAGAGCGTCGAGCCGGTCGTCGCGCTCCTCGAAGAAAGGCTGGCGGAGCTGCCGCATCCATCGGCGCACTTCGCCAAAATCGCCATCTGCAGCGGACATATGATCGATACGCGAGACCGCGCCACGCCGCGCTTCCCGGAAGGGAAAGTCGAGGCCGTGCGGACGAAAATCGCCGAGCAACTGGCGCGTTGGGAAATCGGCCAGGGCGATCTTGCGGTCTGCGGCGGCGCCTGCGGAGCGGACATTCTCTTTGCCGAAGAATGTCTGAAGCGCGGCGCCGATTTACGGCTGCTGCTGGCCCAGGAAGTGGATGATTTCGTCCAGGATTCGGTGCGGCGGGCCGGGAACGATTGGGTCGAGCGCTTCCATGCCTTGCGCGAACGAGCCGAGGTCGGTATCCAGCCGGTCCGGCTCGGTCGTCCGCCTAACGACCTCTCGATTTACGCCCGAACCAACCTCTGGATCATCAGTACCGCACGAGTCGAAGCTGCCGACCCCGCGCAGATCCACGCGCTTCTGGTCTGGGATGAAAAACCGAGCGGGGACGGCCCGGGCGGCACCTCGGATTTTCAGAAACAAGTCTGTCAACTCGGCGGCGTGCTCGAGATCATCAACCCCACCAAACTGTCATGAGCGAAGAATTCGATTACCTCCAGCGGCGTCTCGAGCCGCAGGAACAATGGGCCGATGCGAAGGCGAGAATCAACAAGCGGCTCTTCTATATTGCGGAGGTCAGCACCCTTCTGGCCGGCGCGGCTATCCCGGTGGTCAATCTCTGGGTGGTCAAAGACGCCTACCTGGCCGGCGTCCTCTCCGCCGTTCTCGGCGGCACTGTCGTGTTGTCGGCGGCGATTGGGAAACTGTTCAAGTTTCACGATAACTGGCTGCACTATCGCGGCCTGGTCGAAGCGATGGCGCGCGAAAAAGAACTTTACGCGGCCAGGTCGGGTGATTACGCGGCGCCGCGTGACGAAGCGAGCCGGAACCGACTTTTGGTCGAACGGGTGGAAAACCTGCTCGCGAGCGCGACCTCGCGCTTTCTGGAGGCGCATCGCAGCGCCCAAACAAGTCCCGCCGCCGAGACCTAGCCTTCTTCGTTCCTATGACTCAGGCCGTATCTTCCGTTGCCGAAAAGCTCACAAAAGCAGGGCCGCGCAAACTCCTCGCGCTCGACGGCGGCGGCATTCGCGGCATCATCGCGGTGGAGATTCTGGCCCGAATCGAAAAGGAACTTCGCTCCGCCAGCGATAATCCGCGCCTGGTCCTGGCCGATTATTTCGACTATGTCGCCGGCACCAGCACGGGAGCGATCATCGCTACGCTGATCTCGTTAGGTTTCAGTGTCGATGACATCCGCGAGTTCTATGTCAGGAGCGGCGCGGAAATGTTTCAGCCCGCCCGACTCTGG
Organism: Spartobacteria bacterium; assembly: GCA_039933235.1. Classification (GTDB taxonomy): domain Bacteria; phylum Verrucomicrobiota; class Verrucomicrobiia; order Chthoniobacterales; family UBA10450; genus Palsa-1392. Next base: position 15,684 of record JBDTOL010000150.1, read on the forward strand.
GAGCGCCTCCACACCAAGTTCGATGACGATAACCTGACGAGGATGCTGAAGGAGGTCGCCGGCGAAGAGACGGTGCTAGGCTCGGATAAACTACGGACCCTTCTCATGATCGTGCTCCGCAATGCCACGACTGATTCTGCCTGGCCGGTGAGCAACAACCCAAAAGCCAAGTATAACGACCTTGAAACACGCGGTGCCGGCAGCAATCTCAACCTACCTTTGTGGCAGTTGATCCGCGCCAGCACCGCGGCGCCGACTTACTTCCCGCCCGAAGTTATCCAGGTCGGGCCGCACCAGTTCGTCTTCGTCGATGGCGGGGTCACAATGTATAACAACCCCGCCTTCCAACTTTTTCTCATGGCTACGAGCGAATCCTATCGGCTCTGCTGGCCTGCGGGAGAGGATAAGATGCTTCTCATCTCAGTCGGCACGGGTGCGAGCGCGAACGCGAGCAATCATCTTTCGCCGCGAGAGATGAACTTGATATATAATGCGAGTCACATCCCCTCGGCCCTGATGGCGGCCGCGCTCCACGAACAGGATTTTCTCTGTCGCACCTTTGGTCGCTGTCTCGCCGGCGACCCCCTCGATCGTGAAATCGCCGACGTGGTCGGTCACGGCATCCCGGGCATGCCGAAGCTTTTCACCTACGCGCGTTACAACGCCGAGCTGTCGCGCGAAGGCCTCGACGCGCTCGACCTCCCGCAGATCGAGCCCGCCCACGTGCAACAGATGGACTCAGTCGATCACATCGCCGAGATGCAGGAAGTCGGGCGGGCGGTGGCGGATCAGAAAGTGAAGACCACCCATTTCGGCGGCTTTCCGCCGCCTAACGACTAACGTGGCTGCCGCCGCCCCCAAGCTGGAGAACCCACTGGCGCACGAGGTTTTTATTTCATATTCGCGGAAGCAAATCCGCCCTCCGCCGGCACCACCTCGTGCAGGTGCGCCTCGTAAGCCGCGCGGATGCCAGCCCAATCCGAGGTGCTTAACCCTGCGGGCCCTTTCGGGCGAACCCGAAGATGTTACCTCGGCCGGCTTGCGCGCGCGCGGCAGGGGCAGCCAAGAGCAGGCCCAGCCACAGAATATTCCAACGCAGACGCTCTAATTCCGAGCCGCTTTTTTGCAATAAGGCATCTCCTGAAATTCGCCTAACGAGCCGCTAATTCCCGCCTCCGAAGAAGCGCTTGAACGACCGGAGGATGCCGCGTGGCGCTTCCTTCACTTTTTCCTGGAATTGCTCGACGCGCCGCCCGAGCAAAGTGGGATTGCCGCCGTGCACCTTGCACATTCCGCGCGGAATTTTGTCGATGGGCAGATCGATCTCGTAGGCGGTGCCGGCCGCGACACAGCCGCTCGTGGCGAGGGCGTTGGAGATCGAGCAAACGGTCGCCTGTTGCACGGCAACGGGGGCGCGGAGCGGCTCAGCCGGGTAACGGTCAGCAGCTTTCATCATCACCTCGGTCCAGACCGGCAGCGCGAGGGCGGAGCCGTAGCCGCGCGAAGTGATGGTGGCCGGTTGATCGAAGCCGACCCAGACGCCGCAGGTGATGGAACTGGTGAACCCAACGAACCAGGCGTCCTTGAAATCGTTCGTCGTGCCGGTCTTGCCCGCCGCGGGGAGCTTGAAGCCTAACGATCGCGCGCTCGAGGCGGTCCCGTGCGTGATCACTTCCTTCATCAGCTCGGTCGTCATCCAGGTCGCGCCCGGATCGAGCACCGGCAACGTGACGTGCGCCGCGCGGTAGATCGGCTGGTGGTTCGGGTCGTCGATCCGCTCGATGATGTAGGATTGCTTGCGGATGCCGGCATTGGGGAAAACAGTGAAGGCTGAGGTGAGATCCTTCAAGTCGGTCTCGAACGACCCGATGTAGATCGCGGCGCCTTTCGGGATGTCGTCGCCCAGGCCTAACGTGCTCGCGACTTTCTCTGTGTCATCGAGCCCGGCAAACTCACCCACCCGCACACTCATGGTGTTGCGGGATTGGATCAGGCCATAGGAAACCGGCTTGATCCCGACGTAACGGCCGTCGGAATTTCCGGGCGACCAATTCCCCGCGCCCTGCACCTCGCCCGGCTGGATCGGGCCATCGCTCACCGCCGCGCCGGGGAGGAGCCCGTGCATGAAGGCGAGGGTGTAAACGAACGGCTTGAAGGAGGAGCCGATCTGGCGGTTTGCCGGCGGGAGCGCGCGATTGAATTTGCTCTGCTGATAATCGCGGCCGCCGACCAGCGCGCGGATGCCGCCGCTCGCGTTGTCGATCGCGACGAGCGCGCCCTGGAGATATGGCATGGCGTTGTCCTCGCCCTCGGCCGGGGCGCGATACTGCGATTTCAACGGATGCTTGTAGCCGGCTTGCCGTTCCACCTTGGTGAGCTGTTTTTCGATCGCGTCGGTCGCGGCTTTTTGCACCATCGGGTCCAGCGTGGTGTAGATGAAGAGGCCGCCGTTATCGATCTGGTCGGGTGTGAGGAGCAGGTTAAGATCCCGTTGCACCGCGTCCATCGCGTAGTTCTCCTGGATCAGGGTGCGCCGGCGCGGATGCGAAACAACCTTCTGATTTTTGGCCTGCTGCGCCTGGCTGGCGGTGATCAGCTTCAACTCTTCCATCCGGTCGAGCACGACGTCGCGCTGGACCGCAGCGCCCTTCGGATTCCTGAGGGGCGAGAAACGGTTCGGGCTGCGAATCAAGCCGGCGAGCACGGCCGACTCGGAAAGGTCGAGCTTGGCTGCGGTCTTGCCGAAGTAGGATTGCGAGGCGGTCTCCACCCCGTAGCAGCCGGAGCCGAAATAGATCCGGTTTACGTAGAGTTCGAGGATCTGGTCCTTGGACAACTCGCGCTCGATCCGCAGCGCGACCATCGCCTCGAGCAATTTGCGGCTCAGGGTCCGCCCGCCCAGCGGGAGACTATTCCGCGCCATTTGCTGGGTGATGCTGCTCGCCCCTTCCTTGACCGAGCCGCTCGTGATGTCGCGGTAGAGCGCCCGGGCCACGCCTCGCCAGTCGATCCCGCCGTGCTCGTAAAAGCGGGTGTCTTCCCGCGCGAGGAGCGCCTTGATGAAGAGGGGCGAAACCTCCTTCAGCGGCACCTTCAGCCGGTTCGCGCCGGCAAGGCGGCTGTAGATCTTGCCATCGACATCGAAGACGGTGTTCCGCTCCGGCATCAGGCCGAGGCGTTTCAGGTCAAAGGTCTGGGCCCAGACCGCGTAGAACGAGAGGACCGCGACGATCGCGCCGAGCGGGAGCGAGACGAGGAAAAACGCCAGGACCCAGCGCCAGGCGTGGCGGCGCTTTTTCTTCGTCCGGGGAGCGGCGCCTTTGGGCCGGCTGCCGGCTCGCGCGAAAAGCTTCATCGTTAAAAAGTTAAATCGTTAACGGTGCAAGCGGTCAATCGCCCGGAAGCTTCCGCCCTTTTAACGCATCAACGCTCTAACGTTTCAACGAATCAGAACTTCATCTTCACCGGCTCGCCATGCTGCTCGTTGGCGCAGGGCGCATTGATCGGCACCCCGGCGTCGACCTCGTTGGGCTGGACCAGCTCGTGCTCGATGAGGTAACGCTCGACTTCTTCGCCACTCACATCGGCGACCATCTCGCCGTTGATCTCGATGCAAGGCGAAAGCGGCTGCCCGCTCTTGGTTTCCATTTCCCAGCGAAAAGCGGGGTTCTGAATGATGTCCTTCTCGGTAAAGGGGAGGTCATATTTGGCGAGGACGGCGCGGACGCCGCCACTCCAGCCGCAATGCGTTTTGAGATAGGCTGTGATCTGTGGCTTTTCCATGGACCTAAGGTAACACCCGCGCACGCTTCGGCCACCGATTTTCCACCGGCCCCCTAGAGCTGTTCGATTCCGTAACCGCGGGCGCGGAGCAAAGCGAGGACGCCGTTCGGTCCGCCCATGTGGGCTGCGCCTGCGATTACGAAGTAGAGGTGGCCGCTGCGTCGTGGCAATATGGCGGTGGAGTATAGCCTGGTCGGCCGGCCGGATGACGCTCAACACGCCGCCCCGCGCGCCGCCTCTCTGAAAGGCGCTTCGCCGGGCCAAACGACCAAGAAAAGTTAGTCGGTAGGGGGAACCTGAGACACGTTCGCGGTTGCCTCACGTTGCCCGGGATCCGAAAGCGTAGCGCCGAGGACGAACAGGGCGAGTGCGAGGAACAAGAGGCCGGCCGCCAGCCAGCGCCATGGTCGGAGGATCACGTCGAAGAGCGGCCAGGCCGCCGCCAGGAGCAGGCTCAGGAGGAGAGAAAGGATCACCAGCAAGGTCACATTCAAGCCCAACCCCACGAAGAAGAAGTAGCTCAGCGGCACGACGATGAGAAGAGTCGGAAGCGCCGCGACGAGCCCGCTCCAGGCTGCCTCGTGGGGATTCTTGAGCTGCAGACCGAGGAGCAGACCGGCTGCGCCAAAGAATGCCGGCCACTGGAGAAGGTAGCTGCTCCCCGGGAGCAGGAAGCAGTCGACCGCTCCCAGAATGGACAACGACAGAAGCAGGCCGGCGGTCAGATCGAGTTCGCCAATCCTCCTGCTTAGGAAGCGAAGGAGCGCTGCGCCGGCAACGAGGCCAATCGCAATCAGCCCACCAAAGATGAGCCGATTGCCCACCGTGTCGCCGAGATTCGAGGGAGTGAAGAGGAGTTTGATTCCGCTCCAGGCAAGGAAAGTTCCAACGTTGATTACCAATAGGAGAAGCGGGAATGCGGCGACGCCCCAAAACCTCGGGCGCACGGTGCCTCGCTTATGCTTCACCACCAGGACGAATGCGAGAAGGGCGACGGTTGTCAGCGCGAGAAGCCACGCTACCCAGAGCGGATAGTAGATGAGCCGGCTGCCTAACCAGTTGAAGTAGACGCAGTCCGGCTGGCGGATGTTTTTCTGGAGCGGCAGATTCCCAAAGTGTCGCGCGAGCGCGATGGTGTTCGCGCCCATTTGCTGCACGCTGCGTGGGTCGACGTTTTCAGCCGTATCGAAGCGGGTGTGGTAATTGCGCACCGTCTCGGTAAACGCGAAATTGAGCGCCCCGACGCCGGTCTTCTTCAATTCCGTGAGATCGGTGTCGTTAGGCAGAAGCTGGTAGGCTGCATACATAAGCGACGAGGCCATGGGATAGGGCGCCGCCCGGGCGAATTCCTGGATGAGCCAGCCGTTCTGGTCGCTTGTCTCAAACATGAGCACCGGGCCCGAGCTACCCCGCGCCTCCAGGTTGATGACGATGCCGACCCGTTCCGCCAGGTCCGGATGCTCAGCCACAAAACCCGCGGCGCCGAGCAAACCGGCTTCCTCCCCATCAGTGTAGAGCACGATCAGATCGTTCCGGAGCGCCGGGCCGGCGTGCAGGGCACGGAGCGTCTCGAGAATCGAAATTACGCCAGCCCCGTCGTCCGCCGCTCCCGGTCCCTCCGGCACCGAGTCGTAGTGCGCGACGAGCATGATCGCGCGGGTATTACCGCGGCCGCGGAAGGTGGCGACGATGTTTTGGACGCTGCCCTGCCTAACGAATGGCCGTCGGCTCACCACGTGGGCCGGTTTCTCCACCCGCACCTCGGCGCCGAGACTGGTCAACTTTCCGATGAGGAATTGGCGGGCCCGTTCCTGGGCACCCGTGCCGGCGGCATGGGTGCGGTCGGCGAAGTGCCGGAGTAAGGGAAGCGCCCGGGCCGCGGAAAATTCGGTTGGCGCTGCATTCGGACCCAACGCTACGGGAGGGCGCGTGCCCTGGTAAGCCAGGGCCGCCGTCGCCACGAGCGCCGCGCCAAGGAGGAGGCGCAGTCCGCCGCTCGATTGTGACCGCGTGGTCGTTCCCGCGGTGTCGTTAGGCATCTTCGATCAAGCTCAACGCGGCCTGGGCGCAGCCCCACGAGAGGGTGAAACCGGAACCGCCGTGCCCGTAGTTGTGGATCAACCGCCGTCCATCGCGCAGCCGATCGGCGCGGAGACAGATCCCGCCGCGCCGGAAGGGGCGCAGGCCGACCCGCGCGCGCAGGACCGCCGGAGGCTCGATCTCGAGCGCGCCGGCGCATTCCGCCACGATGCGCGCGGTGGCGGCGGGATCGGGTGCGCGATCGTCGCTCCGGTCGTTCGTGCCGCCGAAGACGCAATCGGCGGCGCGGGGGATCGCATACATGAGCGGCGGATCGTCGCAGACGACAGCGTGCCGTTGCGGAATCCCGGAAACAAGGACGACCTGCCCGCGATGCGGCTCGACCTGCGGATCGGGCACGAGGTCACCCGCGCCGACGCCCGTGCAGTTCAGGACTAACGAATGGGTCGAAGGCACCGACTCGAGCCGATCGAAGTGCAGGCCGGACTTCAGTTCGCCTCCGGCGCGCCGAAAGCGCGTTGCGAGGTAGTCGAGGTAGAGCGTGGTGTCGGTCAGGGGAACGTCGAGCGTGTAGCCGTTCGCAAACGCGGACGGGATCTGAGCGGCGTCGAGCGACCGCGCGCCTAACGGCAGCGCCCAGTCCGGAATCTCCAGGGTGCCGGCCCGCGCAAAGGAGCGCAGCTCGATCATGGAAACGCCGCTGCCCGCCACGGCGCTTAGATCGCGCAGAACACCGAAGGTTTCCAACGACCACGCGATGACCGCATCGACCGGTTCCGCATCGTAAGGAAACCAGATCGCCGCGGCGACTGAAGAGGTGGTTTGCGCTCCGCTTTCCTCGGCGAAGATGGTCGTGCGAAAGCCGCGTTCGGCCAGGAGCACGGCACAGGTAAGGCCGGAGACACCCGCCCCGACGACCGCGACCTCATAAGACATGGCTCCTTCTAGCAGCAAGGTGGTTGGTCGACGAACAGAATGAGATCCCGGCTCAAACCTCTCCCGGTAGGGCGAAGACTCCGTCGAGCCTGGGAGATGCCCGGCTCCAAGAAAATCTTTCTCCCCTCGACGGAGTCTCGCACCACCGGCAACCGCGCACGGCCCGGCGCACGTAAGAGTTGGGATGAAATCGATTCCCGCGGTCGGTCTGCTTGCGCTTGCTCTTCTCGCCGGCTGCGCCAGCAGCTCCTCTCGCCTAGTGGCTCCGGCGCGCCCCGCGATCAGCCCTGCGGAAGTTCGCATCTACCGCGAGGCGCCGCGGCAATACCAGGAAATCGCGCTCCTTGACGCGACGAGCGGCGGCCGGTTTTTCCATGGCAGCCCCGAGGGCGAGGCGGAGGCGATCGGGCGTCTCCAGGAAGAAGCGGCCAGGGTGGGGGCGAATGGCGTTCTCATCACGTTGTTAGGCGATCGCCCCAATGGCGCGATCGGCGTCGGAGTAGGGGGCGGCGGGATTTCCGGTGGACAGCGCAGTTTCGTGGCGGGCGGAGGATCGGTTAGCGGCGGCGCGCCGATCGTGAGTAACGCCGCGCAAGGTATCGCGATTTACGTCACTGATCCGCGCTAGTGCGGCGGGGAGCAGTTGCCTCAGCGCCCTCCCGTTCTTTTGTCATCCCGATCCAGGCCGCCAAGCTCCAGTCTCCATAAAGATCTGGAGATATCGTGCAATCCGGCGCTACGATTGTGGCCCAATGTTTGCCTTGTTTAAGGGGAGACGTCGGCGGCGTTTGCGCAATGAGCCCGTGCCCGACGGCTGGAGCGCGATCATATCGCGCAACCTCCCTTTCTTCAATCGCCTCCCGCCCGACGACCAGCGCGAGCTGCTCGGCCATGTGCAGGTTTTTCTGCAGGAGAAACGCTTCGAGGGCTGCGCTGGCCTGCAGGTGACCGAGGAGATGCGGGTCACGATCGCGACGCAGGCCTGCCTCCTCCTTTTGCATCGCAAGACCGATTATTTTCCGCGCCTCACCACCATTCTGGTTTATCCCTCGGGCTTCGTCGTGCATGAGCCGCGGCACGTCGACGGCCACATCTGGGAGGAGGGCCACGAGGGGCGGTTGGGCGAAACCGGAAGCAGCATGGGTTCGTTAGTGTTGGCCTGGGACGCGGCCAAATTTGGCGGGACCGATCCTTCTGACGGGAAAAATCTCGTCCTGCACGAGTTTGCGCATCAGCTCGACTTTGAGGACCAAGTCGCCGACGGACGGCCTGCGTTATCTTCGCGCGGCGAAGTCGCTTCCTGGGCTGAGGTGATGAAGATGGAATTCGCGGCTTTGCGGGCGGCGGATGAAACGGGAATTTCCACCCTGCTCGATACCTACGGAGCGACTAATCCGGTGGAATTTTTCGCCGTGGCGACGGAAGCGTTTTTCGAGCGGCCCCAGGCGATGAGCCAGCAGCATCCGCGGCTCTACGGCGAGATGCGCCACTTTTTCCGGCAGGACCCGGCGGCCTGGTCGAGCGAACCGGCCGCGAGATAGCGTCGCGCTAGAGAGTCCCGGCGGCTTTCCGGCTCTTCGAGGACCGGTTGGCCTCCTGCAGGAGGGGTGGGTCGTGCAGTCGGAGCGGGTCGGGCCCCCGATTTTGGATCCACGCGGTCTCGGCGACGTTGACCTTCCAAGGATACTCGTCCTTCACTACCGGCCACCAGAGCAGACGCCCGGCGGCGCGCCATCCATCGATAATATAGCCGGTGCTAATCGGTTGGTCGCGCGCGGTCACCACGACAACGTTGTGTTCCAAGCGGGTATTAATATGAGCCTCCGCCCAATGCAGGGTGAGCGTCTTGAGCGGGAGCGTGCGGAGCTGCGCGCCGATCCCGTGCGCCCAATCGAAACAAAAACCTCGCTCACGCGCCCCCATGTGAATAAGGAAATTTTGGAAATTAGCCGGGGGCACCACCCGCCACTCCTTGGCGAGGCGTCGCGCGGTCTGGTGCGAGGTCAAGGAAACTAGTTCGGCCTCGGCTGGGTCGACCGTGGGTGAGAGTTTCACGATGGCATCGCGGAAGCCTTTGATCGATTTCGCGTCGCCGGCGCTGGCCGGGGGCGCGAGGAGGAGCGACGCCATCGCAAGGGCGAAGGACAGGACTCGGGCGGGATGCGGATTAACGGCTAACCGATTCACAGGTTTGGCGACCATAAGTATTCTTCCGCTCGGTGCAAAATTGATTCCGATATTTCCGAGGGGCTCGTGCGAGCTCCCTCTCCGCGCTTCACCGGATCGGGATGACAAATAGTGGGCGTCACCATTTCAACCGTGCCGATTGAGCAATTGTCCTGCCCTTTGACAGATTGAAATCTGTTCAGATCAAGGTTTCCAGTTACATTCGGTTCCCGTTTGCGGCTCGGAATTGTGCGGCTGACAGAGCCGCCGCTACATCATGGAAGAAGAAAATGAATTGATCGCGCTCCGGCGCCAGAAGCTCGAAGCACTGCGTGCGCGCGGCGTCGCGCCCTTTGGCCAGAGCTTTGCCACGAGCGGCTCGATCGGTGAAGTGCGCGATCAGTTTGCCGAAGGCGCGAACCTCCGCGTCGCCGGCCGGATCACGGCGCATCGGGACATGGGGAAAAGCCATTTCCTCGACCTCCGCGACGCGACGGGCCGAATCCAGATCTACGTGCAGGCGAAGGAGCTGGGCCCAGAGGCGATGGAGACTTTTGGGCTGCTCGATCTCGGCGATTTCGTCGGGGTGGAGGGCTCCTGTTTCCTGACCAAAACCGGCGAGCCCACGCTTAAGGTGCACAAATTTGAAGTGCTCGCGAAAGCATTGCGGCCGCTGCCCGAGAAGTGGCATGGCCTGAGCGACGTGGAGGCGCGGTATCGGCAGCGTTACCTCGACCTCGTGACGAACGAGCGGGCGCGCGAAGTTTTTGCCCAGCGCATCGTCATCCTGCGCGAGATCCGGCAGTTCATGCAGTCGCGCGGTTTCCTGGAAGTGGAAACGCCGATGCTGCAAACGATCGCCGGCGGCGCGGCGGCGGAGCCCTTCCGCACCCATCACAAGGCGCTCGGGATCGATCTCTACCTACGGATTGCGCCGGAGCTCTACCTGAAACGGTTGCTCGTTGGCGGCTTCAACAAGGTCTTCGAAGTGAACCGAAATTTTCGCAACGAAGGGATTTCGCGCCGACACAACCCCGAGTTCACCATGCTCGAGGGATATTGGGCCTATGCCGACTTCGAGCAGATGGCGGAGCTGGTCGAGGAATTGATCTGCCACCTGGCGGAGACGTTGGAGGGACGGGCGCAGTCCCGTCCGAATGGCGGCGAGGGAACGGGGACGGGACAGCGCCCGTCCCACCAGGTCGAACACCGCGACGCGGAGGGCAACGTCACCCGCACGCTGAACCTCTCCCGGCCATGGCGCCGCGCCCGTTATCGCGATCTCGTCGCGGAGGCCGCCGGGGCAGACTGGTTCAGCCTGACGAGCGACGAGCGGCGCGCCCGCTGTCGCGAACTCGGAGTCGAGGTGCAACCCCCGGCGGTCGACTTTGAGGTCACCCAGCACGTTTTCGAGAAACTGGTCGAAGAGAAAACCTTCGATCCGCTCTTCGTCACCCATTGCCCGAAAGAGCTCGTCCCGCTCGCGCGGCAGAACGTGGAGGACGATTCGGTTGTCGACGTCTTCGAGCTCATCATCAACGGCCAGGAAATCGCTCCCGGTTACACCGAGTTGAACGACCCGATCGTGCAACGCCAGCGCCTGCTCGAGCAGGCAGGCGAGGAGACGCAAAAGCTGGACGAGGATTTCCTCCTCGCCCTCGAACATGGAATGCCGCCGGCCGGCGGATTCGGGCTCGGCGTCGATCGCCTTACGATGCTCTTGACGGGTGCGGAATCGATTCGCGATGTCATTCTTTTCCCGCTGCTGCGACCGAAGCGCGACTAAGTGAATAGTTTCGCGTTCACCAACGCTGGCCGATATGGCTGCGACTACAAGCGCTTGGCCGAAGTGCTTGGAGTTGCCGGCGCTACACCTGCGCCAGGCGAGGTGGAATTCCTGCAGACGGTGACCGAACCGGGCCGGTTCAGCTTCGGAATGCTGGCGGCGCCAGATGTTTTTTTCGCCGCTGCTGTTACCAGCATCCTGTGTCCCCAATTCGCGATCGAAATTGGTACGGCATCCGGCTCTTCCGCTGCCGTGATCGCGAAGATGATCGCTTTGCGGGAGGCACAAGCTGGTCTCACAAGATCCGGCTCGCTCGTCCACACGATCGACAACAAAGCGCAGTATGTTCTCGACCTGAAGCAGCCGGTCGGGTTTGCGATCGATATCATGACGCCGGAGCTGCGCGACCGAATCGCTGTTCATCCGCTGCAGGACTCGTCGCACTGCCGGCAAATCGTCGGAGGGGACGAACTGACCCTCGCATTTATCGACGGTAACCACCAACATCCCTGGCCGCTCGTCGACTTGCTGCACATCCAACAGGCGATGAGGAGCGGCTGGATTTTGCTGCACGACATCGATCTGCCGGCGCTGATCGAGCGCGCCCTTGCGGCCGGGCAACAGGTAGATCATCTGGTCGGCTCCGGCGCCAAACATATTTTCGATTACTGGCCGGATGAAAAAATCGCGGCTGGCAATATCGGCGCGATCAGAATATCGGCAGGTCCCAGCGCCTTAGGCCCGTTTCTCGCCCTCCTGCGTGAGCTGCCATCCGAAGTGAGTCCGGGCAGCTGGTTGAAGCGCTGGCGCGCGATCGATTCCCTGACTAATCCGCCATCGCCGCGGCGCTGGTTTTCCCGTTTGGCCTGACAGTGGCGTGTTTCGCTTCTGCGAGCGCTTTTTCTGTTCCCAGTGCGCTCGCAGACCAGGAACTCCTCTTTGCCGTGAAAGATTCGGGAAGCTGGCTCTGGACTCTCCTTACCTGGCGAGCTGAGAGGCGAGGTTAAATCACGTCATCAGAGGAACTCGCAGCCCAGCGCTCAGGATCCCCTCGCACTATTCAGTTGCGCTGCGCTCCACCGCACCAGCATATTGTCCGCCCCCCGGATCGACTTTCTATGGCCTTAGATTTACCTGAAACGACTTCCAAGATTGGCGGACCGCTCGTCCGGCAGTTCTCTGTTTTCCTGCCGAACAAAGTGGGCGCGATGCTCGATATCGTGAAGCTGCTCAGCACCCGCAACACCCATGTGGTCGCGCTCAGCATCGCGGAGCAGACCGACTCGGCCATCGCTCGCATCGTGGTGAGCGATCCCGAGACGGTGGAGAATATTTTCCACGAACACGAGGTGGCTTTCGGAGTCTGTGAGATGGTGGTGGTGGAACTACAGGAGGTGGCCACGGAACTGGCCAAGCTCCTTGCCGCCCTTCTCATGGCCGAGGTGAATGTCCATTTCAGTTATCCGCTGCTCGTCCGCCCGCACGGGCTGGCCGCGCTCGCGCTGCACGTGGACGACACCGAGTGCGCCTGCTCCGTGCTTCAGGGTGAAGGCTTCAAGATGTTGAGTCAGGCGGATATTTCTCGTTAGGCTCGAATGGCTCCCGGCGTTGACACTTCCGCCAGCGCTGCATAGGAGAGGACCCGTGTCCGCAGCTTCCCTGCCTAACGTCAGCAGAGCGCAGAAGACATTCGTCGTCGCGCTTTCCCTGCTCGGCGCCCTCGCCGCCGGCCAAGTCCTGACCGCGCTCTATCTCACGACCCGCTCACCGCGCGATACGGTTCTGCCGCCGGAGCGCAAATCGGCGGTCGAAGCGCGTCTTTTCCGGAGGCCCCGGCTGACGACGACTCCCATGCCGGGGCCGGTCAAAGTGCCGGCCGTGGCCGGCGTGCCCTCCGCCACGGTCCAGCGGATGCCGGCGCAGCCGAAGGGTGTGGCCGAGACGCTGCTCCATCTCGCGAAAAGCTTTCGCGAACGCGGTGACACGACCAACGCGATCGCGAAACTGCAGCAGGCCACCGCGCTCGAACCGGGCAACCCCGAGATTCTCGCCGAGCTCGCCCTGACCTATGAATCGATGCAGCTCTTCGATCGCTCGAATGAAGTCTGGCGCCGGCTCCAGTCGTTAGGCCCGACCGCCGGCCCGCTCTACGCCCTGGCCGATCTCAAATTGCAGGTGGGCGTCCCCGCTTCGAGCAATGCGGTTACGGCTGCCGGCGCGCCGGCCAACGGTGAGGGGCAGACCGGCGATGCCGCCGGGATCCCGGATGGTTCGACCTTTGGCATCTCCGAGGTGACGGTGAAAAACCAGCCCGATCCGGAGGCGGAAACGCGTCTCCTCCTGCGCGTGGGCGTGAAGGTGCGGCCCGACACGCCGATCGATCACACCAAGGTGAAGATCCAGGTTTTCTTTTACGACATGGTGAACAACGACCAGGTGGCGCTGACCGACGCCGAAGTTAATTACGAGTGGGTCACGCCCGGTCATGACTGGGCCGATACCGGGACCGAGGTGCTCGAGGTCACCTACCTGCGCCAGAAGCGGAGCGACGCTGCGCCTGGCAGCGCGCTGGAGAATCAGCCGCTGGATGTGCCCGACTCGGTCGAAAAAGCGAAGCTGGCCGCGCGAAAACCGGAGGCGGCCGCCGCGATGCTGCCCACGAGCGAGAGCGGCCCGCGCCAATACCTCGGCTATATTGTGCGGGTCTATTACAAGGAGGAGCTCCAGGCCGTCCGGGCCGAGCCGACCCGCCTGCTCAATCTATACCCACCGCCGTTCACCGCGCCGCCTCAGTAATGCAGTTGCTCATCGTCCATCACGAGGAGGCGATTGGGCGGGCGCTGCAGGGGATGGTGCAGGAATACACCGCGCACACGGTCGATTGTGTCACGACCGGTCGCGACGCGCTGGAGTGGGCCGGGCAGGCGGCCGGCTGCGATCTCCTGGTGACGCAGCTCGAAAGCGAGGGCGTGGACGGGCTGACCCTGGCCGGATCGTTAGGCGAACGGTTCCCGCGTTTGCACACCTTTTTTCTCCCCGCTTATCCGCTCGCCGCGCAACAGCTCGAAGTCGCGAACACAAAGATTTTTCCCGAGCCGATCGATGGCGAGCGGCTCCTCCAGGCGATCGAGCGCAGCGCCGGGGCGCCGGGTACTCGGGATCTTTTTCACCTGATCGATCTGCTCCAGATGTATTGCCTGAGCGGCAAGAGCGGCGGCGTGCAGCTGGTCGTCGGGTGCGAGACGGGCGTCGTCTATTTGCGCAATGGCGAGCTGCGCCATGCGGAGACCGCGCGCACCCGCGGACTGGAGGCGATCTACGAGATGTTGCACTGGGGGCACGCCGAGTTTGCCTACGATGCCAACGCCAGCCCGGCCGAGCAATCGATCGACATCGGCTGGGACGCCGCGCTCATCGAAGTGGTAATGCGCGAGCGCGAGGAACTGGCCCTCCAGCCCGGCGCGCCGGCCGAGCCGGAGATTTCCACCGCTCTCCTGCCGCCTGAACCCGACCTGACCGGCCAGCCGTTTGGCACCTACCAGGTGGGACGAAAGTTGACCGAAAGCTTTTGGGACAAGGTCTACGAGGCGGAGCAGACCTCGATTGGCCGCCCCGTCGCTCTCCACGTCCTGCGCAGTAGCCTGCGCGAGCATCCGGAGCGCGCGCAGGAGTTCCTCGATACCGCGAGCGCCAACGCAAATATCCGGCATCCCGCCATTCTGCCGGTCTACGAGGCGGGCGAATTCGACGGCACCTATTTTTACGCGCGCGAGTTTGTGGTGGGCCGGACGATCTACGAGATTAAGGCGAGCGGACTGACGATCCCGGAAACGACCGCGCTCCGCATCGTCCGCGCCATCTCCGAAGCGCTCGCTCATCTGGACGATCACGGGATTATGCACGCGCCCCTGCGGCTTTCGCGCATTTTTGTGACGCCGCAGGACGAGGCGAAGCTGGCCGACGTCGCGGTGGCGAATCCTGCGATGGCGCAGCTCGGACCGGCGCAGGGAGAAATCCGGATGGTGGGCCGCATGCTCATCCCGATGACCAAGGCGACCGCGATCCCAGGGAGCGGCCGTGTCCTCACATTGATTCATCGCATGCAGACTTCCGGCGATGATGCCATCACCACCTGGGGCGAGCTGGCACAGGAGGCGAAGAGGCTGGCCACGATCGTCGGCCCGCCCAACGCCCCGTCTCCGAAGAAAACCGGCGTGCTCGAGAAGGTAAAATTCTGGAGTCGTTAGGCATCTCTTTCTTGCGCCGTGGAGGGACGGGCGCAGTCCCGTCCCCGGATCTGAATCACGGACGCCACGGCGGGCGTCCCTCCAGCCGGATTGAGCCGCGCGCCTTTCATCTGCCGCGACTTGCGTTATTTTAGGCGCTTCATGTTTCGGAGCCTTGTATTCGCCGCACTTTTCCTTGTCGCGCTCTCGGCCGAGGGGCAGATCCAGGTGGATTTGAAATTCAAGCGGCTGCAATACATCGCCTACGAGCCGGTCATCGCGACCGTCACCATCACCAATCTGGCCGGCCGCGACATCGAGCTGCGCGACGCAAACGGAGAGCATTGGTACGGCTTTGAGGTCACGGCCAACGAGGGCCGCACGCTCGCGCCGATTCGGCAGTTTTCGGAGCCGCCATTGCAAATCGCCGCCGGCACCTCCGTGACCCGCAAGATCAATCTTACCCCTCTGTTCCCGGTCAGCGATCTCGGCGTTTACCACGTTCGGGCCAACGTCTTTTTCGCGGACCTGAACAAATTCTTCTACGCGCGGTCCAAAGTATTCGAGGTCACAACCGCGCGCCCGATCTGGCAACGCACGGTCGGTGACCCGAGCGGGAACGGCGTCCGCACCTATTCACTCATGACCAATCGCTTTCCCGATCATACCTCGCTCTACGTGCGGGTGGAGGACAAGGAGAATAGCCTTGTCTATTCCACCTATTCGCTAGGCCGGCTCATCTCGTTCGATGAACCGCACGCCGAGGTCGACCGCGAAAATCGCCTGCACGTCCTGCACTGCTCCGCGCCCCGTATCTGGTCTTATTCTCTCGTTGGTCTGGATGGCCGGTTGTTGAAACACGCGACCTATTCGCAGACGCGCACCTCGCCCCACCTCCGGCGCAAGGAGGATGGCACCGTGGCGGTGAGCGGCGGAACGCTCGATGTTCCTGTGGCCCCGGGTGCAGGCGCGCGCGCGGTGCCCAAGTTATCCGAGCGACCTGAGAATTTGCCGCCAGAGGAATAAAGCATTCATGGCGACCAAAACATCACGCGTCGGGCGGCGCGCTTCCCTCCTGCATTTTTTCTTCGGCGCTCTCGCCTTGCTCGCGTTGCTGCCCGTGCCGACGGCCGAGGCGGCCCGCAAGTTCTCCACGGTTGTGATCGATGCGGGTCACGGCGGATTTGATCGCGGGGGCACGCCCGGCCAGCGGGTGCCGGAAAAAGCGATGGCGCTCGACGTGGCGCAGCGGTTGGAGAAACGATTGCGCCAGGCTGGCTACCGCGTGGTCATGACGCGCGACAGCGACGTCTTCGTCCCGCTCGGCGAGCGCGTCCGCGTTGCCAATCGCTATCGCGACGCGGTCTTTGTCTGCATCCACTTCAACTCCGCCAGCCGGGTCGGCGCGAATGGAATTGAGACCTATTATTACAGCTCCGATAGCGCCCGGTTGGCCGCCGATATTCATCGGCACGTTGTCTCGGGCACGACGACGGAGAACCGCGGAATCCGCCAGCGCGGTTACTACGTCCTGCGTCGCACCTCCATCCCGGCCGTGCTG
Organism: Spartobacteria bacterium; assembly: GCA_039933235.1. Taxonomy (GTDB): domain Bacteria; phylum Verrucomicrobiota; class Verrucomicrobiia; order Chthoniobacterales; family UBA10450; genus Palsa-1392. The sequence goes on from JBDTOL010000150.1 coordinate 32,182, forward strand.
GTGGAATGCGGATTTTTGACCAACCCGATGGAGGCGCGCCTCGTCATGGACAGCGGCTATCGGCAGCGTCTGGCCGATCGGATCGCGGACGGCGTGATGGGCAAGCCGACGCCGCCCAATCGCCCGGTCGTCGAGGGCGTCACGCATGTGCCCTCGCCCATCCGCCAGTCCTCTAATTATAACGATTTTGTCCGGGCCGGGCCGGATCGCGCCCCGACGCGGCGCTCGTCGAAAAAGAGCAGCAGCAAGAGCAAGAAATCAAAAAAATCTTCCAGCAGCAGCACAAAGAAGAAAAGCTCATCGAGCAGCAACTCGAAGAAAAAAAGCAGCTCCAAGAAGTCCTCGAACAGCGAGACCAAGAAGAAGAAAACGACCGACTCGGACGAATAAGTTGCACTCACCGATCATCACTCCGGCGGAGATGCGTGCGGCGGAGGAGGCCGCCTTCGCGCGCGGCGTCCCGGCTGAGGCGTTGATGGAGGAAGCGGGGAGGGGGATCGCTTGTGCCATCGCGAAGTTTTTCCCGGTTTCGGGCCGGTGCCTCGTTTTCGCGGGCAAGGGACACAACGCGGGCGATGCCTTCGTCGCCGCGCGCTGCCTGGCGGCGGCCGGCTGGGAGATCGAGACGCGCCTCTTTTTTCCGGAGAGCGAGCTGAGCAGCCTGACAAATAAGAAATTCCACGAGCTGCCAAACGAGCGTTCCGCGAGAGATCGGGGCAAAACAATCATCCTCGATGGCTTGCTCGGGCTTGGCTCGCATCCGCCGTTGCGCGAGCCGATTCGCCGCGCCTGCCGCGAAATCAATGCTCTCCGGCGGGGCGCGCGAGTCATCGCGATCGATTTGCCGAGCGGATTGGATGGCGATTCCGGGGTCGCGGACGAAGATTGCGTTCGAGCTGATCTAACCGTCACGGTGGCCAACGCGAAAAGCGGCCTGGTCGCGGATGCCGCGATCGATTTCGTCGGCCGGATCGAAGTCGTGCCGCTCGCTGAGCTGCAGCCGCAAGGATCGGGAGGTGGGAGTGACTTGGCGATACCGGAAACGCTTCGCGATCTCCTCCCGCGCCGGAAATTCTCCGCCTACAAGAATCAGTTTGGCCGCATCGGCATCGTCGCCGGCTCGCGCGGCTTTACCGGGGCGGCCTTGATGTGTTCGTTAGGCGCGCTCCGTGCCGGGGGCGGTTTGGTCGAGCTCTTCATCCCGGAAGAGATTTACGAGATCGTCGCCGCGGCCGCAGCTCCGGAGGTGATGGTGAAGCCGATCCAGTCCTACGGCGATCTGCTCGAGGAACCGATCGACGTCTGGGCGATCGGGCCGGGACTCGGGAAAGCGCACGCGCAGGAAATTCTCGATCTGATCCGCGGTGCCGAGCGACCCATGGTGATCGACGCGGACGGGCTCAACATTCTCGCCCAGGAGATGGCCACTCTGGAGAAAGTGCGCGGCCCGCGCCTGCTCACGCCGCATCCGGGTGAAATGAAACGTCTCTTCCCGCACGAGAAAATGTCGCGCGCGGAAACCGCCTCGAAATTCTGCGAGGAACATGCCGTGACACTGCTGTTGAAAGGTAGCCGCACGATTGTGGCGGAGGCGGGCCACCCGCTCAGCTACAACACGACCGGCAATCCCGGGATGGCGACGGGCGGCATGGGCGACGTCCTCTCCGGAGTGTGCGGCGCGCTCCTCGGCGCGAAACTGTCGCCCTACGACGCGGGTCGCCTCGGCGCCTGGCTCTGCGGACGCGCGGCGGAGTTGGCGATTTTTAACGGTGACGCAAGCGAGGAATCCCTCCTGCCAACCGACGTGCTCGATCATCTCGGAGCGGCTTTCCGGGAATTGCGGTGAAGAATATTATCGTGGTCGGTTACCCAAAGAGCGGGTGCACCTGGGCGACGCGCCTCGTCGCGGAGCTGCTCGGCTGTCCGGTGGTCGGTTTCTGGCAGTCGGACAAGAAGGAGATTGCGGTCGAGGGCGAGGAGCGCGTCTCGGATTTTCGCTGCTACAAATCGCATCACCAGCTGCGTGAACTGGGCGTCCTCCCGGTGGTGCGAGACTCTGTCGAGCTGGGGGAGAGCAATGACCGTGTGGCGCCGCGGCTTCCCGAACTCGACGGAGTCTCGCCTCACCGGAGCATCGTGCTCTACATCCTGCGCGACCCGCGCGACATCGCGATCTCGGCCGCGAATTATTTTCAGTTCGATCGCTTTCCCGCCTTAGCCTCGTTTTTCGGTCGCTTCCGGCGTGGAGAAAAGCTCTATCGCCATACCCTCTATCCGCTCCTGGTCGGGCATGCTTACCGCCTCGAGCGGATGACCGAGGCGCTGTTGCACGGTCTCCCCGAACTCCACAATTGGCTGCGCGTTTCCTGGCGCGAACATTGGCAGCCTTACCGAGACGCTGGGGTCCCGATCGTGCGCTATGAGGATCTGCTCGCGGCGCCGGTAGAGGAGGCCTCACGTATTTTGCGCCACCTCGGGATCGAGCGAACGCCAGAACAGATCGCGACGGCGATACGGAACCAGTCGTTCGAGCGCAAGAAAGAAGCACTCCTGCGCCATGGCGAAACCGGCCGGGCGAAATTTCTCCGCGTCGGGAAGAGCGGACAATGGCGCGAGAAATTGCCCGCGCATTTGCAGAGACGTTTCGTCGAGGAATTGGGCTCGGAACTGGCAGAATGGGGCTATTTCGAGGGAGGATTGGAGTGATGGATTGGTATTCTGGTGAGCGCGTCTCGCGTCCTGGCTCAGGTTCCCAAAAAGTCCAAAAAAAGAAGTCGCTGGACCAACGCAAAAAGCCGTCACGTCGTGAAACATGACGGCTCATTGTGGAATGCGGTTGGTCGTTAGGCTGAGCAGCGTTATCGATCGTTGACGACCAATCGAGGCGCGGCGTGGCTCACTTCGAGCTGGTCACTCACTTTCTGGATCCTCGACGCCTGCTCCCGCAGG
>JBDTOL010000151.1:0-6310 GCA_039933235.1 Spartobacteria bacterium
GACCTTTGGCGTGGCCTTCTACAGCGTGGCGCAGAGCTGGGGCCGCCCGCGACCCAGGCCTGGATCCAGAGCAGTTCGTTAGGAGAAGAGGAGAAAGCGCGTCTGTTCGCGGCACCCACGCCGGTGCCCTGAGCGCGGTTGCCGCCTCTAGCCGCCCTGCACCGGCGGCATGATCGCGATCCGGTCGTCCGGCCGGATGAGGTGGTCGCGAGCGACGAACTCGACGCCCGCGCCGATCAGGATGTTGCCATCCCACTTTTTGAGGCCGGGATAGGCGCGATAGAGCTGCACGAGCAAGTCCGCTACGGTTGCCTCTGCAGCCAGCTCAAGCGGGATCTCGTCCGCGCCGACGATCTCCTTAAGCTGGGAAAAAAACTGGACGGTGATCTGCATGCCTCGTCAGGCCTCGGGATGCGGGGCAGGCGGGGGAGCGATCTTCTCTTTCCGCAGCACGCCGATGCAGGGGAGATTGCGGTAGCGCTCGAGGTAATCGAGACCGTATCCGACGACGAATTCATCGCCGATATTGAAGCCGACATGGTCCGCTTCGATCGGTCGCATCCGCGCCTTCAGTTTGCGGAGCAGGACGCAGATCTGCACGCTCAAGGGCCGCTCTGCCACCAGCTTGTCGCGGATCGCGGCGAGGGTGAGGCCGCTGTCGAGAATGTCGTCGAGGATGAGAATGTGCCGGCCGGTTACGTCGGGCAGCGCGACCTGCTTGAAGATGACTTCGCCCGAGGTGGTGGTGCCGCCGTGGTAGCTCGCCACACTCAGGCAATCCAGTTTCAACGGGAGCGGGATACGCCGGAGAAGATCGGCGGCGAAGATAAGGCTGCCGTTCAGGACCGCGATCACCGTCAGTTCGCGTCCCTGGTATTCTGCGGTGATGACGGCGGCGAGTTCCTCGATCCTGCGTTGGATGGCGGCTTCCGCGAAGAGCACGCGTTCGAGGTCTTCCTGCATCGGCCAAGCTTACCCGGAAACGCAATCCGCCACGAAATCAAAATGCGGCGAGCGTTTTAAAGCTGCCCGAGCGCGGTCTGAGTCTCCGCGGTCAGCCTGGCGTCGGCCTTTATCGTTAGGCCGCGCTGCCAGAGTTCGCGTGCGCGCGCTTTGGAGCCGGCTTGGCGGGCGGCCTCGCCGGCATTGAGATATAGGAGCTGCCGGTCGGCCGGGCTGAGGCTGGAGGGTTTTTTCTCCACCAGGGTGACCAGCTCATCGAGCTGCTGCCGCGCGATTTTGCGGCGGCCCAGGAAGCCGGGCAGCGCCTGGGTGGTGACGGCGCGATTCAAGAGCACGTCGGCGTTGCCCGGCGCCGCGGCGGCCGCCTCGTCCATCAACGCGATCCCTTTGCGTAAAGCGCTCAGCTTTGCCGGGCCGATGGGCAGATCGCGACTGCGCAACGTGTAGGCGCTGCCGAGATAGACGCGCGCCACCTGGTCATCCGGCTGCGCGGCGAGGACATTCTCCAAGGCAGCAATGCATTCGTTAACCGCCGTGGGATCACCGGCCAGCCCGCGCACGTAGAGCGCGGTAATGACCGGATCTTTCGGCATGGCGAGCAGCGCCCCGGGCAGCGCGAAGAGAAGAGCGGCCAGAGCCGCGAGATGCCATGTCATTGGAAACAATGGACAAACCAGCGGGGAATAACAAACTTGGCCTCACGCCCGCGGGGCGCTTGTCCTTATGCTCTTTCGAAAAAAATGGCGCGATCCCGGCCGTGACATCATCGCTTACACGACGCACAAGGCCGGCTCGATGGTCCTGCACCGCGTCCTGAAAGACATCTGCGAGCTGAACCGGATTCGCTTTTATTCGCCGAACAAATCGGAGCTGCCTTTCGAACAGATGTTTGCAGGCGAAGATTTTCTCGCGAAAAACGGCGGCTGCTTCGGGCCCATCCGTTTTTTTGTTCCAACCCAGGCGCTCGACGAGGCGAGCATCATTCTTCACCTGCGCGATCCGCGCGACGTGCTCGTCTCGATGTTTTTTTCCTACTGCTACATGCACGCGGGCGAGATCGAAGCGCACACCGGCTACCGCAAAGAGGTGGCGGAGGCGGGGATCGATCGTTTCGTGCTCGATATGGTGGGCGCGCCGTTTTACGAGTATCGCGGCGATTACGGGATCGGGTCGCGCTACAAAAAACATGTCGGGACGGTGCTCGATCGTTACCAGCGCTACCTCGACGAATTGCTCAGCCGGCCGAACACGACGGCGGTTTCATACGAAGAGATGGTGCTCTCGTTTCCCTCATGGCTGGAAAAAATCGTGGGAGCTTTTGAGCTGAAAGATCCCGAGGAGACGCGGTCCGTTGTCGCGCAGCGCCACTCCAACAGTGTCGCGGCGCAGGAGAGAGAGGATGTCTGGTCGCATAAACGCAAGGTCACGCCGGGCGATCACCGGGAGAAGCTGCAGTCCGATACGATCCGGGAGCTAGACCGGATCTTCGGGCCCGTGCTGGACAGGCTCGGCTATTCCGCGGCCGGTTACCTGGAGACGGGACTCCCCATCTCTGGCCGTTAACCCCTGCAGTCCTAGGCCTTTGGTCGCTGCTTCAGTTCCCAAACGCGGAGAGCAGCCATGAGTAAACGGCGGGTCCTTTCCATGCGGCCAACTGGAGCAGGGAGCGTCTCCTGCATTTCGGGCGATGCCTCGGGCTCCTCGGCGGACGGGGCTCTCGCCTTTGGGGCGGAACGGCGCTTGCGCGATCGAGCCGCAGACTTTGGTTTGGGTTTTCCGCCCGTTGGATTGAGCTCCGCCATCTTTTGGTAATGGCAATAGCACCTCCCGCGCCAACCGCGGCGATGGCGGGGAAGGCCGGACGCTAGCGCGGCGGCAGATGGATCGTCGCGAGCATGCAGCGCGCGCTTCCCCCCGCTAGCTCGATCGTGGGCAACGCGAGGGGAACGAGCTGCGCAAAACGCTCGATCCCGGTGCGTTGCTCGTCGCGAAGATGTTCTGCCGCCCGGCTCGAAAGGACGAGCAGCTTGCCGGACCGCCCTCGCAGCTCGAGCGCATTGCCGGCGAAGTTTTCGATCTGGTTGTTGTCGAGCTCGAAAATTTTCTTGCCGGTGGATTCCAACCGGCGGCGGACCGACTCCCGCTGCGTCAGATTCTTTATCATCTCGAGTCCGACGAGCGCAAACTCGCTGCCGACGCACATCATGACGTTCGTGTGGTAGATCAGCCTGCCGTCGCTCCCGATGCTCTCGAAAGTGACCGGCTCATATCCAAAATCCGCACAGAATCGTGCCAGCGGTTCGCGGTCGGCTCTTCGCGAAAGGGAAACGTAAGCGAGGCGATGAGGATGATCGAGAACGAGGCTGCCGGTGCCCTCGAGGTAGAGGTTGCGCTTCTCGAACGAAGAATAATCCAGGACCTCCGCCACCCGGTATTTCTCGCGGAGCCGCTCGACCAGATCCGCGCGTCTCTCTGCGCGCCGGGATGGCGTAAACATCGGGTAGAGCGCGATCCGTCCATCGTGATGCGTCGAGAACCAGTTGTTCGGGAAGATCGCATCCGGCTTGGCGGGCTCGGGCGTGTCTTCGAAGACGTGCACGGTCACGCCGACGTCGGTCAGGCACTGAACCGCGCGATCGAATTCCTCCCGCGCCCGCGCGGCGACCGCTTCCGGCGCTTCGGATATCTCGCCCTGGAAGGCGTTATCGAGCGCCGTCTCCGGGTTCGGGTAAAACCGGCTCGGCCTGATCATGACGACGGCGCTGGCGCTCTGTTCGTTTGTTTCCTTAATCACCGCGACGAAAGTAGAAGCAAACCCCGCTCCGGACAACGCCCGGCGGGCAACCTTGCGCCACGCGCCGCAGGCGTGACATACTCGCAGCGTGACGAGCGTCGAACCGAAGCGGTCCTGGCGAAATCAACTGGGCCGCTGGCTGGCGGAACTGCTCCTCGTTTTTCTTGGCGCCTACGCGGCGTTTTGGCTGACCGGCTATCAACAACACCAGCAGGACGCGAAACGGCGCGACCAGCTCCTCGCTTCCCTCGAGCAGCAGGCCCGGGAAAATATCAAGGACGCCGAGACCGGGACTGCGCGGCAAGCCAAACGAATCGCCGATTTCGAGCGCGCTCTCGCTGCCGGCGAGATGCCGCCGCTACAGCCGATCAGCTTTTCTTCCGATTACAACGCAGGCGATGTTTCGGCCTTCCTCCAAGCGGGCGGGCTCGAGGTGCTCGATGTCAAAACGATCGTTGCCCTGCGCAAAGCGGAGTCGGCGATTCGCGCCGGCCTGAGCCGGATGGCGCATGACGAACGGCTAAGCGACCAGCTCATCGTGCCAAATCTCGACGAGGACATTTCGTTCTTTTACGACCCGGCCACGAAAAAACTTCGGAAGCGTTTCAATTTTTATCTGCCGGCCCTCCGCGCCATTGCAGATCTGTTCCATGAAGAAGAGCGGGCTAACCATCTTCTATTCGAACAAATCCAAGAAGAGCGCCAGCGGCGTTGGTAAAGATGGGCGATGACGATTTACTACGCGACGGAATTTCAGGTCCTGCTCCGGGCGCTCATCGCAATGGTGGTGAGAGGCTTGCTCGGCTGGGAACGTGAAGCGTTCGGCAAATGGGCCGGCTTTCGCACCCCACGCGCTGGTCTGCGTCGCCACTTTGCTTTTCGTTAGGCTGGGCCACGTCCTGATCGCCGATTCCATTGCGCGCTTGCCGGGCGCCTACCTGCGCATTGATCCGCTCCGGCTGGTCGAAGCGATCGCGCTCAATCGTTAAATCGTCGCCTGCGACGTGACGCTGCTCGCGCTTTCCATTCTCCGCACCTTGCATCGGCTGGAAGAGCGTTTCCTGGCCTCGGAGGAGCGGAAGGAAGACCACTCGGGATCCTAGTCCGTTCGCATGTCGCCCCTCGTGGGCCTCGATTGCAGCCGCCGTTAGCTCCGCCTAGCATAGCCGTCGGCGATGAGCGTCCATTCCGCGACTTTTACTGTCTCGACCAAAGGCAAAGGGACCTACGAAATCACCGGCGATGTGGCACGCGCGGTCCGGAGCAGTGGCCTGCGAGGTGGCATGGTCACGGTCTTCGTCAGGCACACCAGTTGCAGCCTTGTCATCATGGAAAACGCCGACCCGAGCGCGCGGCGCGACCTGGAGAAATTCTTCGAGCAGCTCGTGCCGGAAAACACAGCGTGGTTTGAGCACACTGCGGAAGGCGCCGACGACAGCACCTCGCACATCCGTTCCGTCCTCACCCGCTCGAGCGAGGTGATCCCGATTGCTGATGGCGAGCTGCAGCTTGGCACCTGGCAGGGAATCTTCCTCTTCGAGCATCGCCGGGCTCCGCATCGCCGGCAGATCGCCGTCACGGTCATTGGCGACACGCTCGACACGGCAACTCGGAATCGTTAGTCTCGAACCCCTTTGAAAACTCTGCCGGCTACGAGCAATCGTCACAAGCTCCTGCGCAATCGATGGACCATTCCGACCATCGATCAGGTCATGATCGAGGAGCGCGCGACGGCGTTCACCAAGCGCAGCATCAAAACCTCCGCCAAGCTCGCCGGCCTGAAGCTCGCCGTCTCGATGATGGACCTGACCACGCTTGAAGGAAAAGACACGCCCGGAAAGGTCGCGTTTCTCTGCCGCAAGGCGATGCAGCCGGCCGATCCGCGCTACGACGTTCCCGCCTGCGCGGCCGTCTGCGTCCATCCCAATCTGGTGTGCGTCGCGAAACGCTTCCTGGGCACTTCCGGGGTGAAGGTCGCATCGGTCGCGACTGCTTTCCCGACCGGCCTGATGCCGCTCGATCTCAAACTCGAGGAGGTGCGGCGCGCGGCCGGCGATGGCGCGGATGAGATTGATATGGTGATTGATCGCGGGGTCTTCCTGGCGGGCGACTACAACCGCGTCTTCGAAGAGGTCGCGGCCGTCAAGGAAGCGTGCGGCAGCGCCCACCTGAAAGTAATCCTCGAAACGGGCGAGCTGCAGACCTACGACAATGTGCGGCTGGCGAGCGAGATCGCGATGCGGGCGGGCGGCGACTTCATCAAAACATCGACCGGTAAGATTGCGCCTGCCGCCACCATCCCAGTCACCCTGGTGATGCTGGAAGCGATCCGGGATTACTTCTACGAAACGGGTGTCCGGATTGGGATGAAACCAGCCGGCGGCATTCGCAACGCGAAGCAGGCGCTGGCTTATCTCGTAATGGTCAAGGAAACGCTCGGCGACGACTGGCTCACGCCTGATCTTTTCCGTTTCGGCGCCAGCACCCTGGTGAACGATGTCCTGATGCAGATCGTGAAAACGGTCGACGGCAATTACCAGAGCGCGGATTACT
>JBDTOL010000152.1:0-14179 GCA_039933235.1 Spartobacteria bacterium
AAGATGGCGCAGATGTATTCCGAGGACAGCACCCGCGATCTCGGGGGCGACTGGGGGTGGATCGATGACAAGACGCTCTCACCGGAGCTCTCGCAGGTCGCCTTTAGCCTCAAGCCGGGCGAGATCAGCAAAGTGGTGGTTCTGGGCGGCAACCATTACATCATGAAAGTGGAAGCGCGCCAGGGCGGCGAGGCAAAGCCGCTCAAGGACGTGCGGAACGAGATCGAAGCCCGGCTGCGCCAGGACCAGGCGCAAGAATTGCAGGACCACTGGCTCGCCAGCCTGCGCTCGAAGGCTTACATCAAGACCTTCTAGCGCACGAGAACCGGCGGCGAAATTTGCGCTCCGTGCCGGGCTGTTGAGATTGCGCCTGCATGGAGAAGCGCATTGCCATCACATTCGGCGATCCGGCTGGGATTGGCCCTGAAATCGCCCGTGCAGCGCTCGACTCCGGGCAACTGCCCGAGGCCGAATATCTTCTTCTCGGCCAGACCGACGGCCATTCCGCAGGCTGTCCCACCGCAGCGAGCGCGCGCGCCGCAGAAGCGGCGCTCGAGGAATCTGCGCGCCTCGCCCTCGCGCATAAGATCGACGCGGTCGTGACCGGCCCGATTTACAAAGCCAACATGTATGAGATAGGCTTCCAATTTCCGGGCCAAACGGAGTTCTTCGCCGCGCGCTGTGGCGTGGAGAATTTCGCCATGCTCCTGACCGGCGCCGGCCTTACGGTCGCGCTGGTTACGGCGCACATCCCGCTCGCTGCCGTCGCCGAAAATCTACGCTCGGACGAAATCGTGCGTGTCGGCCGGCTCCTGAATGACTACCTGGCCCGGCGCGGTGGCGGCCGGCGCATCGCGGTCGCCGGGTTAAACCCTCACGCCGGCGAATCCGGTGCACTGGGTCGCGAAGAGATCGAGATCATCGCCCCGGCGATCGCGCAGCTGCAATCAGCCATCGGCGATCAGCCTTTAGCCATCTGCGCCGGCCCCTTCGCGCCGGATACGATTTTCCATCGCGCGGTCGCGGGAGAATTCGACGCGGTCCTCTGCATGTATCACGATCAGGGATTGATCCCGCTTAAGCTCCATGCCTTTCACGAAGGAGTGAACGTCACCCTCGGCCTCCCCTTCCCTCGCACCAGCCCGGATCACGGCACGGCTTTCGCCATTGCCGGCCAGGACATCGCCCGGCCCGATAGCATGATCGCAGCGATCCGCCTGGCCGTGGAATTGGCCGAGACAACTCCCAACCGCGCCCAGTGAATAGCCGTATCTCGCCGCTGCACCTTGCTCTGTTGCTCGCGACCGGGTTGGTCTTCGCCTGGTCCGCCTGGCGGCCCTACGATTGGCCCACCTGGTGGCTCGAGGTCATTCCGGGAATTCTCGGCGCTTTTCTTCTTATCGTGACCTACTCCAGCTTCCGTTTCACCACGCTCTGCTACACCATAATCGCGCTGCACATCATGCTCCTCTGCGTGGGCGGTCATTACACCTACGCGCGGGTGCCGCTCTTCGATTGGATCCAGCCGTTCTTCGGCTGGCACCGCAATCACTTCGACCGGGTCGGCCATTTCATGCAGGGCTTCGTTCCAGCGCTGATCGCGCGCGAGCTTTTCATCCGGCTGCGCGTGGTAGATTCGAGCGGCTGGCGTTTTGCGATCGTGATTTTGATCTGCATGGGAATCAGCGCGCTCTATGAGTTGCTCGAGTGGGCCACGGCCTTGATCTCCGGTGCCGCCGCGAGCGCCTTCCTCGGGACTCAGGGCGATCCGTGGGACACGCAGGCAGACATGTTCATGGCCCTGATCGGCGCGACCTGCGCCCTAATCCTCTTCAGCCGCTGGCAGGATCGGCAGATGCGGCAATTGCCCAGCCGCTGGTGAAGAAAATTGGGCGGATTGCCCGGATAGAAGGGGACTAAGGCGCAGCCGGCCTTTCCATCCGTGAAATCCGTTCAATCCGTGGTCAATTTCTGCGTGCAGCCGCAGAAGTATCTGACCGTCTTCAACCTCGGGATCCAGAACACCTTCGTTTATCGCTGGAATTATTTGCTGCGCGCGATCTTCGGTATCATCCCGCTCGTCGGCACCGTCTTCCTCTGGCGCGCGATCTTTCGCGAGAGCGGCGGTGGCATGCGCGGATACGACTACGGGTCGATGATTTATTATTACCTGCTCACGATCCTGGTCAGCAATCTCGTCACCCCGACCGAGGACGAATGGCAGATCGCGGCCGACATCCGCGAGGGCCAGATCAATTCCTTTCTGACCAAACCGATGAGCTACCTCGGTTACCGTTTCAGCATCTTTCTCAGTGGCCGCCTGGTTTACACCGCGGTCACCATCCTCCCGATCGCGGCCATCTTCTTTTACTTCCGCCGCTTCATCGTTCTGCCTAACGACGCGATCACCTGGCTCGCCGCATTCGTTTCCCTCGTCATGTCGGCTTTCATCCAGTTTTTTCTCACCTACGCCCTCTCCATGATGGCGTTCTGGATCCTGGAGATTTCGACCATCGTCTTCATCGTTTACAGCTTCGAATATTTCCTCGGCGGCCAGATGTTTCCGCTCGATATCATGCCGCCCGCAGTCCAGGCGGTAATGAAATGGCTGCCCTTTTATTACGAACTCTTTTGCCCGATCGCGATCTTCCAAGGACGCCTTAGCGGTGGGGAGATGTGGGGTGCGCTCGCCATCCAATGCGGCTGGATGCTGGCCATGTGGGCGGCGGCCCGGTTGATGTGGAAACGAGGCCTCGGGCATTACCAGGCTGTGGGCGGTTAGCAGTTTTCCATTGCGCGGCGGCGCGCGATTTCCCAGATTCGCGGCACTGTGGATCTGAAACGCTACCTCACCGCACGTCAAAAGGAGGTCGATCGCGCGCTCGATCGCTATCTCCCGAAGGGCTCGACCAAGCCCGCCACCATTCACAAGGCGATGCGCTACTCGCTCTTCGCCGGCGGCAAACGCCTCCGCCCGATTCTCTGCCTGGCGGCGGCGGAAGCCTGCGGCGGCCTAACGAAAAGCGCGCTGTCCCTGGCCTGCGCTCTCGAATGTATCCACACCTATTCGCTCATTCACGACGATCTCCCGAGCATGGACAACGACGACTTCCGGCGCGGTCGCGCGACCTGCCACAAGGTTTTCGGCGACGGCATCGCCGTCCTGGCGGGCGACGCTTTGCTCACGATTGCGTTCGAGATCGCGGCCGAGGCAGAGACGTGGCCGCGTTACGACATGCGGGCGATTCTGCGTGAGATCGCGGTCGCAGCCGGCAGCCGTAAACTCATCGCCGGGCAGGTCGCCGATCTCGAGGGCGAAGGTAAGCCGATCAATCGCGCCCAGCTGCGTTACATCCACGAGAACAAGACGGCCGCATTGCTCACCACCTCAGTGCGGCTGGGCGCGATGAGCGCCAATGCGACGCCGACGCAGCTCAGCGCGATCAGCGATTTCGGGCAGGCGCTGGGGCTGGCTTTTCAAGTGATCGACGACATTCTCGATGTCACGCAGACAAGCGAGAAGCTGGGGAAAAGCGCGGGAAAAGATGCCGCGGCGCACAAGGCGACTTATCCGTCGGTTCTGGGACTGGAGAAATCGCGCGCTGAAGCTGGACGGCTGACCCGCCAGGCGCATGAGGCGCTGCGGCCGTTAGGCAAACGCGCCGAGACTCTGCGGGCGCTAGCGAATTACCTGCTCGAGCGCGAGTATTAGATTCGGGTAGCGCACGCGTCTCGCATGCTTGCGACGGTGTTCCACCGTCGCGGACTTTTGCGGATGGAGTTTTCGAACAAGTCTAGTCCAAAGAAAAGTTCGTCGGGCTGGACCAGCGCAACCAGCACTCGGGACGAGTGCGCTACCCGGACAAAACGTCAGGCGAGCGCGAGGTTGGGATCAATTTCCGTTGTTAAGGCAGTGGCGTCGCCCCGCTCCAACCGGAGGACGGCCGCAAAGCCAATCATCGCCGCATTGTCGGTGCAAAAACGCGGCGCAGCGAAACGCACCTCCATTCCCGCCCGCCCGCAGCCTAACGACATCCATTTGCGCAGCTCGGCGTTGCCGCTCACCCCGCCGCTTACCGTGACCAGCGTATGGCCGGCTGCGCGGGCCGCCGCGATCGTTTTGGCCACCAGCACATCCACCACCGCGCGTTGAAAGGAAGCGCACATGTCGCGCTGATCGGCCGGGCTGCGCTCCAGCTTCGGCAACAGATAACGCACCGCCGTTTTCAATCCGCTGAAGCTGAAATTAGCGTCACCCGAGTGGAGCATGCTGCGCGGCAGATCAAACCGGGTCGGGTCGCCGCCCTGCGCGCAGCGCTCGATCTCGGGTCCGCCGGGATAAGCCAGCCCAAGCATTTTGGCCACCTTGTCGAAGGCTTCGCCTGCCGCGTCGTCCACCGTCCGGCCCAGGATGCGATACTCGCCGACAGCCTTCACCTCCACCAGCAGGGTGTGGCCGCCACTCACGATCAGCGAAACGTTAGGCTCGACCTGGTCGTCCTCCGCTTCCGCGGCCGCGAAAAAGGGCGAGAGGAGGTGGCCTTCGAGATGATTGATCGCGAGGTAAGGTTTTCCAAAACCGAGGGCGAGCCCCTTGGCCAGGGAGGCGCCGATCATGAGCGAGCTGGCCAGGCCGGGGCCGCTGGTCGCGGCAAAGGCGTCGACCTCGCCTAACGCGATGTCGGCCTGGGCGGCGGCGCGTTCAAGCAAACGAGGGGCATGCTGCAGATGATGCCGGGAGGCAATCTCCGGCACGACACCGCCGTAGGGTTGGTGCGCCGCCACCTGCGATGCGATCTCGCTGCTGAGCAGTTCGTGGCCCCGCAGGACCGCGATCGCGGTCTCGTCGCACGAGGTCTCAACGGCCAGAACGATCATGTCGCGCATAACCCAGCCAGGCCAAGCCCTTCTGCTTCCTGGTCCTGCTCGTATCCTGCAGGAAATAATTCCCCCGCCTACTTCTTGACCGCTTCGACCTTGGGCGAGGTCTCCTGCGCGTAGATCATGACGCCTTTGAGCGCGTCGATCGCGCGCATCATCTGGAGATCCTTCGTCTTGATGATATTGATCGCTTCGGCTGGCTGAATCTTGTCGTTGTTGCGCAATGCCGCCACCGCGCGGTCCTGCTCCGGCGTCAGGGGCACGAGGATGTTTGGCGTCACGCCGTTGCCCTGGATGACGGCTTTGCTCGGCGTGTAGTATTTGGCGGTCGTGAAGCGCAACGCGGAGCCATCGGGCAGCTGCATCACGTTTTGGACCGAGCCTTTGCCAAAGGTGGTCTCGCCGACCACGATCGCGCGATGTAGATCCTTCAGCGCACCGGCCACGATCTCGGAGCCGCTCGCACTTCCCTCATTCACCAGGACGACGAGCGGATAACGCGGCCGTTCCTTTACTCCGGCGGGCGTAGAATAATCGTGTTTCTGCGACGAGGCACGGCCCTGGGTCGAGACGACCTTGGTGTTCGGCGGCAGAAATTGCCCGAGCACATCGACTGCGCTGTTGAGCAGGCCGCCCGGATTATTGCGCAGGTCGAGCACGAGCGCCTGCATCCCCTGTTTCTGCAGGCGGTCGAGCGTCTTCCCAAATTCGTCCGCCGTCGGCTCGTTGAACTGCACAATCCGCACGTAACCGACCTTAAACGGGCCAGTCAGCTCCGGGTCGAGCAGCTCGCCGCCTTTCACGCTCTGGACTTTGATCTCCTTGCGCTCGAGCGGGTAATCTTTGATCTCCTTGGTCGCGGGCCGCAGGATGGTCAGGGTCACCTTCTGCCCGGGCTCGCCGCGCAGCACATCGACTGCGTCCTGCAGGCCGAGCTTCTCGGTCGAGACGCCGTTGATTTTTAAGATCTGATCGCCGGACTGAACACCAGCCTTGGCCGCGGGCGTGTCCTCCATCGGCGTGATGACGGTGAGCAGACCGTCCCGGACCGCGACCTCCACCCCAAGGCCGTTGAAACGGCTGCGGGTGTCGTCCTGCATGTCCTTGAAATCATCGGGATCCATGAACTGGCTGTGCGGGTCGAGGGAGGAGAGCATCCCTTTCATCGCGGCGTAGATGAGGTCGTGATAGCTCACCTTTTGCCCGTCGACGTAATCCTGCCGGATCAGCTCGACCGCCTTGGCAAAAGTCGCGATGTCGGAGTAGCCGCGGTCGTCCGGCGGCAAAGTGGTCGCGGGCTCCGGGTCGGCGCCCCGCGCAACTCCGGCGACGCAGGCGAGAAAAAGACTGACAGCCAGGCGCGAAGGATAGGTGCGGAAAGGCAGACGACGCTTCATAAATATCATGTTTGGACGCAAACGAACCGATTGTCGTTCATTCCGCGGGTTTTGCCAATGGGCTTGCATGACAAGGTCGGCATCCGCTTTTAATCTAGCCGATGCAATTTTTGCGCCGCCTGCTTCTCCTAGTCGCGCTCTTTGGCCTCGACCATCCGGCGTTCGCCGAGGAGGCTGCGACTAAAAAAGCGGACGGGGAGTTTGACACCGCCGCGCTCAATTTTATCAGCGGCTATCTGGCGGCCCGCCCGCTCCAGGGTGTGGCGCTCGGTTTTCACCAGTATGATGGCAAGATCGGGGATTTCAGCCGACTCGCGATCGATGCCGAAATCGAGCGGCTGAAGCGCTTTCAGGACCAGTTTAGCAAGCTCGATGCGAGCAAGTTGAGCAAGCGCGCCAACATCGATCGGCGCATCCTCCTCGCGGCCCTTGCGGGCGAGCTTTTTCAACTCCAGGACATGGGCATTTTCGACCGCAATCCCATGACCTACGCCGGCGCGATCGACGTCAACATCTACATCAAGCGCGACTTCAAGCCGCTCGAAGATCGGCTGCGCGACATCATCACGATCGAGGACCAGGCCGCCAATATCATGACCGCGGCGAAGACAAACCTGGGCCCCGCGCTGCCCAAGCCCTACATCGAGCTCGCCATCCAGATTGCCAATGGTTCGGCGGATTTCCTGGAGAAGGACCTGATCGCAGCGGTCAAGGACCTGAACGATGAACCCCTCATGGCGGCCTTCCAGGACGCGAATAAAAAGGCCGCCGCAGCACTGCGCGATTATGCGGCCTGGCTCACGAAGGAAAGGCTGCCCAAGGCCACCGCGGACTTTGCGGTGGGGACAGAGAAATATCAAAAGATGCTCGCTGCCACGGAATTGGTGGATCTCCCGCCTGAGAAGGTGCTGGCGATCGGTCTGCAGCGACTGAAAGAAGAGCAGGCCATCTTCGCAAACGCGGCCAAAATTATCGATCCAAAGAAAAACCCGATCGAAGTCTTCAAGCAGATCCAGAAAGAACATCCCAAGCCGGGCGAGCTGATTACCGGCGTAGCGAAGGACCTCGACCAGATCCGGCAATGGGTGCTCGACCATCACATCGTGGGTATCCCATCCGACGTGCGGGCCACGGTCACCGAGACACCGCAGTTCGATCGCGCGACCACCTTCGCCTCGATGGACACACCCGGCCCCTTCGAGAAAAAGGCGACCCAGGCCTATTACTACGTCACGCCGACGGAAGAGAACTGGACCGAGCAGCAGAAGAACGAATGGCTGACCTCGTTCAATTATTACACAACCGACGTCGTCTCGATCCATGAGGCGTATCCCGGGCACTACGTCCAATTCCTCCACCTGAACGCGTCGCCTGCGACGCAGGTACAGAAAATTTTCAGCAGCTACGCCTTCGTCGAAGGCTGGGCCCACTACACCGAGAAGATGATGCTCGATGAAGGTTTTGGCAGCGCGCAGAATCCGACCGCGGAACAGAAGGTGCGCGCGGCGAAGTATCGCATGGCGCAGGCCGATGAAGCGCTCCTGCGGCTCTGCCGGCTCTGCGCTTCAATCAAGCTGCATACCCAGGGGATGTCGGTGGCGGACGCGGCGAAATTTTTCCACGAGAACTGCTACTACGAGCCGAAGCCTTCGATGTCGGAAGCGATGCGCGGGACGTTCGATCCGGGCTACCTGAATTACACGTTAGGCAAGCTGCAGATCCTCAAGCTGCGCGACGATTACAAGGCGCAGGAGGGAGCGGACTTCTCGCTCGAGAAGTTCCACAACGAGATGCTCGACCACGGCGCCCCGCCGATCCGCCTGCTCCGCGAGATCCTGCTGAAGGATGAATCGAAGTGGGACGCGGTCTTGTAACGCCTTCGGTCAGCGAAGGCAGACTTCTGGGCAGCACGGGCTGGCAGCCCGTGCTCCCCGGAGAACTCACGCGTCCTCGTCTTCTTCCGCTTCCGGCTCGAGCAGCTCGGGCAACATCGGCTCGGGATTGCTCGGCGACTCCTCCACGTCGCGCAGCTTCTTGTTCAGCACGCGCGAACGCTGGTCCACTTCGTCGATCTTGTTGGAAGCTTCCTGCAGTTTCTTCTTCACCGAGTCGAGCACGCCGCCAAACTTTCCAAACTCCGTCTTCACCGAGGCGAGCAGGTTCCAGACTTCGCTCGATCGCTTTTGGATCGCGAGCGTGCGAAAACCCATCTGCAGGCTGTTGAGCAAGGCCGCCAGCGTGGTTGGCCCGGCGAAAACCACCCGGCAATCCCGCTGCACCTGCTCGACCAGGCCAACCCGCCGAATCGCTTCCGCGTAGAGCCCCTCGGTCGGCAAGAACATCAGCGCAAAATCGGTCGTGCGCGGCGGGTTAATGTATTTCGCGCAGATATCTTTCGCGCTTTTCCGCAACGCGTTCTCGAGATTCTTCATCGCTTCCTCTGTCACCCCGAGATCAGCCGCCTCCTGCGCCGCGACCAGGCGCTGGTAATCTTCGATCGGGAACTTGGCATCGATCGGGAGCCAGACCGGCGCGCCGTTTTCATCGCCCGGCAACCGCACCGCGAAATCGACCATCTCGCCGCCGCTCTCGCGCGTCTTCACATTACGCGCGAACTGCTCCCCGGTGAGCAACTGCTCGAGCAGCGTGCCCAGCTGCACTTCGCCCCAGCCGCCGCGCGATTTCACATTCGTTAGGACGCGTTGCAGGCCGCCGACGTCGCTCGCCAGTTGCTGCATCGCACCGAGGCCCTGGTGCACCCGCTCGAGGCGCTCGCTTACCATCTGAAACGACTCTCCCAGCCGCTTCTCCAGGGTTCCCTGCAATTTCTCGTCCACCGTCGCGCGCATTTTTTCGATCTGCCGCGCGTTGTCCTCCTGCAATTGCTGCAACCGCACATCGACGACCGAGCGCAGGCTCTCGAGCCGCGCCGCGTTCGATTCGGTCAGCTTCCCCGTCTGCGTCGCCACCGTCTCGAGCTGACCCCTTAGAATACTCCCGATTTCCGAGATCGATCGCAGGTTCGTTTCGCCTAACGAGCGGAGCGACTCGTTCAATTCCTCCCGCTGCGCCTTGGCCGCATGGGCTGCTTCCTCCCGGCTGCGGGCGGCTTCCTCGCGCATGATTCGCTCCTCTCGTTCCTGGGCGCGATCGAGCGCCTCGAAACGCTGCAACAATTCCCGGCGCCGACTGAGCAGGAGGATCCCGCCGGCAATCACCGCGCCGGCGAGGAGTCCGAGGAAAGCAGTCAGAAGCGGGTCCACCACTAGCGATTAACAGTGCGACGGCACCCTTTCAAGCCACGCAATCTGGCATCCCTGCCGGAGGAGCGCGGCGAGCGGCGGCTCTTAGAACGACAGCCTGAACCCGCCATACGCCGTGCGGCCCAACGCCGGAAAACCAAAAACCTCGGAATACTGCTCGTCCGTCAGGTTATTGATCCGTCCGAAGATTGTGAGGTGCGGATTGCAAGCGTATTCCGCGGCCAGATTAACGAAGGAGTAATCCTCGATGTCGAAATTCGGTCCGCCAAACTTCAGCTCCTCTCTGGCATTGACAAAAATGGCTTCTGCCGTCGTGCGCAGCCTGCCCCACCAAAGGTAAGAACCCGAAACGTAAAGCTCATGGCGCGGCCGCCGTGGCAAACGCGCACCGGGCAACTGCGTAATATCGGCCGCAGAGATGTTTTCCGCATCGAGAAAGGTGTAGCTCGCGGAAAAGATCAGGTCTCTGATCGGCCGGATTTCCAGCTCGGCTTCCAACCCCTGCGTCCGCGCCGCGCCAAGGTTGAGCGTGTCAAAGAGGCCGTTGAACCCAATCAAGTTAGTGAGGTCGTTATGGAAATAGGTAGCTGCGACTTTGATCCGCCGATCCCAGATGCGCTGTTCGACTCCGATCTCCCAGCCGAGATCCTTCTCCGGCTCGAGCCCAAAGTTGTTCCCGAAAATCTTGTCCTGGCTGCTTGGCGGGCTGAATCCCGTCGCAACGCTCGCGTGGACGATCGTGTCGGTTGGCGCGACGCGATAGCTCCCGGCGAACCGATAGGTCCAGATGCCTCCGAACTGGTTGAAGTGATCGTAGCGGCCGCCGGCGACGAGAATCAGCCCGGGGAGCGGCTCGGCGGTCGCTTCGAGGAAAACCGCCCGCTCCTCGGTGAAATCGCTGATAAAAGTCGGTTGCGGCCCAAAAAGCTGCGAGATGAACGGTCGCTCCTGCCCGGCATCGACCTGGCTGTAGAAGAAACCGGAGGTCAACGTAAGCCACTTCGCCGGCCGGAAGTTGTTTTGATAATCGATCGTCAGACGCGTGAAGAGGGCGCGGGTGGGCCCGACAAACCCGTCCTCGTTCGGGTCGTTGACCTGCCGCTCCTCGTCGTAGGCGACGATCAGTCTGTGATCCCAATTGTCCGACGGCTTCCAGTCGAAGTGGGGCGCGATCAGCCAGCGTTCGGTCAGGAAATTATCGACCGGCTTCGGATCGAAAATCGTGTTGGGATTGCCGGTATCGGCCAGCGAGTAGGTGATGAGGCTGCTGATGCGCAGCTCTTCGCTCGGCGACCAGCCGATGTTGCCGATGAAATTGGAGAGACGGTACTCATTGTTGGGCCGGGCGTTCTCCGTGTCGAGCCGGCTCGCGCCTAACGAGTAATCAAACTGGCCAAGTTTGCCGGAGGTAACGAGCGATTCGCGGAAAGTCTCGTAGCTGCCGCCCTCGAAGCTCAGGCTGGTTTCCGGCTTTCCCGTTCCCTGTTTCGTGAAAAGCTGGATCACGCCCGCCAGCGCGCGCGGGCCGTAGACGGTGCTTTGCGGGCCGCGCACGATCTCGATCCGATCGATATTGTCGATCGTGAGATCAGCGAAATTAAAAAGACCAGCCAGACCTTGGTTGATCGGTACGCCGTCGATTAGCACCTGGGTATGCTCGCTGCGCAGTCCACGGGTAAAGACGGAAGTCAGCTGGCCCGCCGTGCCGCTCTGCACGACCGAGAGGCCCGGCACGCCGCGCAAGGCGTCGGCCACCCGCTCGGTCTGGAGGATTTCGAAATCCTCCTCCGTCAGCACACTCACGCTGGCGGGCGTTTCGTCTTCCGGCATCGGCAGGCGCGTCGCGCTCACCACCAATTCATCCGTCTCCGACGAATTGAGAGCTTCCTGCGCGCGAGCAGCGCCGCATGACGTGGCAAAAGCGACGAAGACCACGAGCCACCATTCCGGGTAGCGTACCCGTCTCGGGTGCTGGTTTCGGCGTCCACGCCGAAACGATCTTTCGGGTGAATGCCGCGCGAAAAGAAAGGTCTGCGACGGTGAGACACCGTCGCCAGCACGCGAGACGCGTGCGCTACCCGGAGTCTTTTCGACCCCGCCGTTCGTGACAGACAACATAACCGACTACCTCCGATAAAAAGAGAGGCGGACGCGTCACTTGCCAGCGGCTGGTCCACAACTCTCATTCTTCTTTTTGCGAAGAAGTTTTGTCGTACCGGCCCGCACTCGCGGCGGCACGAATGAGGTGGAGCGGGCAAATGTTCTGGCTCCTGGCTTCCGGCCCCGAAAAATTCGGGGCGCACCTTCTTCCCGCCTTCACCCCCGGTAAATCGGAGATTGGCTCATGGGAAGTCGTATCCAGTTACAGCAGCGCAACTGCTCCCGGTTTCCACGGGATTTCTCGCGCCGTTCCACTGATCAACCCCGAACTCTTTCGGGGTTAAACTCGCAAAGAACTGGTCGACAAGTAGTGGCTTGCGCTTCCCCGCTCAAGATTTATCTGTCACCTTCCTCGAAACCGCGCCTTGAACTCGAAAAACCTTCATTATCTCGTCACCGGCGGCGCCGGTTTTATCGGCTCCAATCTCACCCTCACCCTGCAGGAAAAATTCCCCTCGGCGCGCCTGACCGTGATCGACGATTTTCGCTCCGGCGATTTCAAGAACTTGCTCGGCTACCGCGGCGATTTCGTCGCGACCGATTTGTCTTCGCTCGATTGGGCCGCGCAATTCTGTGAGGAAAAATTCGACGGCATTTTCCATCTCGCCTCCATCACGGACACGACCGTGCACGACCAGTTCCCGCAGGTGCACGATAACGTGGAGAGTTTTCGACGCTTGCTCCGTTTCGCGCAGCCGCATCGCACGCGCATCGTTTACGCCTCCTCTGCCGCTACCTACGGCGCGGCCAGCGGGGTGAATCTCGAAAGTCACGAAGCAGCTCCGGCGAATGTTTACGCTTTTTCCAAGGTGATCATGGATAACCTCGCCCGGCGCGCGGTGGCGGATCATCCGGAGTGGAGGATCGTCGGCCTGCGTTATTTCAACGTTTACGGCCCGCGCGAAGCGCATAAAGGGGTTCCGGCAAGCATGATCCTGCATCTCTCGCGTCAGATCCGGGAAGGGAAACGCCCGCGCATTTTTAAACACGGCGAGCAGAAGCGCGACTTCGTTTACGTGAAGGACATCGTGCAGGGCACGCTCCGCGCGATGGAGGCGAAGGAGAGCGGGATCTACAATCTCGGCTCCGGCCAGGCCCGCTCCTTCAATGAGGTGATCGAGATTCTCAACAAAACGTTAGGCACAGCCTTCAAGCCGGAATATTTCGATAACCCGCACGCCCATTACCAGAATCATACCGAGGCCGATCTCACCAATGTCCGCCGTTCTTTAGGCTACGAGCCCCAATTTTCTCTCGAAGAGGGCGTGGCGGACTACATGAAATGGCTCTATCCCGCCTGACCAAGGTGGCCCAAGCAATGAAAGCCAAACGACGCGCAAAAAGCCCAGAAGAGACAAATGCCGCGCTCGCGGCAAAAAAAGGTCCGGTCTCCAAATTTATCGCGCGGAATTATCGCCACTTTAACGCCGCCGCGTTGCTCGACGCAGCAAAGGGATATGAGGAACACCTGGCCGCGGGCGGCAAGATGCTGATGACGCTGGCGGGCGCGATGTCGACCGCCGAACTCGGCATCTCGTTGGCGGAAATGATCCGTCACGACAAGGTGCACCTGATCGTCTGCACCGGGGCGAACCTGGAAGAGGATATTTTCAATCTCGTCGCGCACGATCACTACGAGCGTGTGCCGCATTACCGGGAGCTTACGCCCCGGGACGAGGAGAAACTGCTCGCCCGGCACATGAATCGCGTGACCGACACGTGCATCCCGGAGATGGAGGCGATGAGGCGGATTGAGAAGGCGGTGCTCGAAGAGTGGATCGCGGCCGACCGTGCCGGAGAGCACTATTTCCCGCACGAGTTCATGTACAAGATTCTTCGCAGCGGTAAGCTGAAGAAGAGCTACCAGATCGACCCGAAAAATTCCTGGATGGTGGCGGCCTGCGAAAAGAATCTCCCGATCGTCGTGCCCGGCTGGGAGGATGCGACACTTGGTAACATGTATGCGGCGGCTGTGATCCGCGGTGACGTGAAGAACGTCCACACCGTGCGCACCGGCATCGAATACATGACCTGGCTCGCAGGCTACTACACGAAAAACTCGAAGCGGTTGCGCAACCGGGAGGGCTCAATCGGGTTCTTCCAAATCGGCGGCGGCATCGCCGGTGATTTCCCCATCTGCGTCGTCCCCATGCTGCACCAGGATCTCGAGCGCACAGCGGTGCCCCTCTGGGGATATTTCTGCCAAATCAGCGATTCGACGACGAGCTACGGGAGCTATTCTGGCGCCGTGCCGAACGAGAAAATTACCTGGGGCAAGCTCGCGCCTTCAACGCCGAAGTTCGTGGTCGAAAGCGATGCTACAATCTGCGCGCCGTTAATCTTCGCCTGGGTGCTCGGGCAGTAAGGACGATTGCCGCGGCGGTCAGGACGCGGCCAGTTTCTCAATCGCTTCCTGGGACAACTGAAACTCGTGCCAGTCGGGGTCGATGCGCGCGCCGAGCCGTTCGTAAAACTGAA
>JBDTOL010000153.1:0-13032 GCA_039933235.1 Spartobacteria bacterium
TCCGAATTTTATCCCAGACCGGATCGAGGCGGAGCAAAGCGGGCGTCGGTGTAACGTCATCGGGGGCGGCGAGAGCCTCGGCGAGATACTTCACTGCGCGATCAGCGTCGCCCAGGACCGCATAGCCGCGCGCGATCGCGACTCGCGCGCGGGGAAGCTGCCAATGATCGCCCCTCGCTTGCTGAAGGAGAGTTTCGCCTTCGCGCTCCACCGCGTCGCGATCGCCCAGGAGGGCGCCAGCCATGATAAGGCCGACCGCGTGTTCCGGGGAGGTATCCCCGGCCGTCCGATAGGCCGTCAATTCCGCCCGCGCCTGCTCCACGTTGGCGCGGCCGGCGGGGTCGTGGGTAAACCAGAGCTGCAACGCGCCGAGCTGGAGCCGGTCGCTTGTGCGGTTCCGTGCCGGAACCTCGGTCGTGTTGACGCTCGTTTGCAGTAACTCAACCGCGCGGTCGAATTCCCGACGCAACACGTGAAGATTTACCCGGACCCCGAAAGCGCTGGCGGCGGGCCCGGTATCGGCCGAGGCAATAACCGCCTCTGCCGCGTCGGGCTTGCCTTCGATAAGATAAGCAAAGGCCTTTTGCGTCACGATGTCAGGTTCATCGCGCGCGATCGTGATGGCGCGGTCAAACATCTCCTGCACCTGGGTGAAATCGCGCAAGGCGCCATAGGTGCGGGCGAGATTGACCCACATGTCGGAGTTCCGCGGGTCGAGCACGACCGCTTCGCGCTGGAGCTTGAGCGCTTCCTCCAGCTTTCCCAGTCGGCGTTTTACCAGACCGGTCGCGAAAATGATGTAGGAATCGTTAGGCGCAAGGCGATGTGCCTCGCGGAGTTCGGCCAGTGCGCGATCGAAATCTTGCTCGCAATAATAATAGTAGGAGCCGAGGCCAAGGTGCGAGTCGCTCAGCTCGGGCGCGAGACGGATGGCGGTCTCGGCCGCACGCCGTGATTGCGCGGCCTGTGCCGCGGTATGAATTCCTTCGCCTGGGCCCGCACCGAAATAAATCTCCGCTTCCGCCAGGGCGAGCCGGGCCCACGCCTGCGCATAGCCCGGGTCTAATTCGACCGCGCGCTTTAAAGCGTCACGACCCTGTAAAAGTTGACGAAAATCCTGGCTGTTTAAAAGATCAAGCGCACGCAGGTAATTGTCGTATGCCTCCTGGTTCTGGGTCGGCACCGTGGCGATCGCGTCGCGCTCGCGGCCGGTGAGATGCGCGGCGAGCGCGCTGGCGATTTTTTCGGCGATCTCGCTTTCGACCGCGAAGATATCGGTCAGTTTGCGGTCGTAAGTCTCGGCCCAGACATGCGAGTCGTGATCGGCCTTAATCAGCTGCACGTTGACGCGGACCGCATCCCCGGACTTTTGCACGCTGCCCTCGAGGATGTGCGCGACTGCGAGCTGCTTTGCAATGTCTGTGACGCTGCCCGGCCTACTCTGGAACTGCTGGGTCGAAGTGCGCGAGATCACCTTCATCGCCCCGATCTTCGAGAGGCGGGTCAGAATTTCGTCTTGGATGCCGTCAGCGAAATAGGCATTTGATTTATCCTCGCTCAGGTTCGCAAAGGGCAGCACTGCGATACTCTTTTCCGATGCGGTATCTGGCGCGCTGCGCGGCGTGCGGAACCGATCGAAGATCAGCAGCGCGATCACCGCGGCCAGCACTGTGATGATCAGAAAGTCGAGTTTGCGACCGGTGCGGCGGGGCCTCGACGCACCTGGCGCAACATCCTCCGTCCGCTTTACTCCTTCCGGCGTGATCTCGTAGGCCCACGCGAGCAGGAGCGCGACCGGCAGCCCAATGAGAATGCCAAGCACGATGAGCCGCACCCCCCAGTTTGGCACCTCGAAGAATGGGAAGACCTGCGTTGCAACCTGGACGAGTAACCAGCCGACGACGACATACGCCGCCGCGACGCGATAAACGTTCCGCCGCTTCAGTTCCACGAGAAATTTGCGCAGGTCCATCCGGATGGCGCTCATTCTAGACTGGTGGGTGATTTCGGGAAGCAGGGAAATAGAGAGGCCGCCGATAAGACAAAACGGACGTCAATAATCGAGGCAACATCCGCCAACGGTTTGTTTGGTGAAGAAGAAGGCCGCGGCGAAAACGATTGAGCGGTTTGTCGGTGATCGTTCCTTGTCCCGCACTGCCTATCCTCGCACTAGCGCTACTGACTTCGGTAGTCCCTCGCCTCTGAACGGTCAGCAGGTCGGCACTGGCATGGATGCAGGGACTGTCATTCGTGTGCCCGTGTGGAAGGAGTCATCCCGCCATTCCGCTTACGGAATTTCCTCAAACTCGCCGCGCTCGCGATTCTTGCGCACGCGATCCCACGGAAACCATTTGCCGTTCATCGCGATGTAGACCCCGGGCGGCAAGACCTGTGCAAAGGAGAGCGCGCTGCCGAGATTGAAGAGGCCGTCGGAGCTGCCGAAAGCCCACGGGATCATCGCTCCGGTCAGCACCACGGTCTTTCCCGAGACGGCGCCAGCGATCGCAGCGGCCGTCTCTGTCATTGTGTCGGTGCCGTGGGTGATGACGATGCGATCTTCCTCCGACTGCAGACAGTTTTGCACGATGAGCGCACGATCCGAGTCGGACATCTCGAGGCTGTCGACCATCATGACGGTGCGAATCGTCACGGGCACGCGAGAGCGCCCGCGCTGGAGCATTTCGGCGAGGTGAGTGTCCTTGAAGAAGAGTTGTCCGGTG
This sequence comes from Spartobacteria bacterium, assembly GCA_039933235.1. Taxonomy (GTDB): domain Bacteria; phylum Verrucomicrobiota; class Verrucomicrobiia; order Chthoniobacterales; family UBA10450; genus Palsa-1392. The sequence goes on from JBDTOL010000153.1 coordinate 2,721, forward strand.
CGTTCGTTGTATTCCTTATCGAAGGTGCCGCCGGTAACGAGAATGCGGATGGACATGACAGAGGATTAGAGAAAAAGGAGCGCGGTCATTTCGGGATCGAGTAGCTAAGTCTGAGGAACGTCGCGCGCAACGCCGAAGAATAATCCGTTAACGCAGCTCGGCGTGCCGCGGGCAGCTGACGAGGTGGTCGTTCACCATCCCGGTCGCCTGCAGCAGGGCGTAGCAGATCGTGGATCCGACGAATTTGAAACCGCGCCGGAGCAGGTCGCGGCTCATCGCGTCGGATTCGGCGGTGCGGGGGCACGTCGGACATTTTTCGCCAGCGATTCTGTCTCGGCGCGCCGCCGACGAAGCTCCAGAGATAAGCATCGAAGGTCGCTTTTTTGGAGCGCGAGAAGCGCTTTCGCATTCTGGATCGTGGCCGTGATCTTCGAGCGAGTGCGCACGATGCCGGCGTCGGCGAGCAATCGCTCCGTCTCGCGGTCGAGGTAACGCGCGATCTTCTCCACCCGAAAGCCGGCGAACACTTTCCGATAAGTTTCGTGCTTCTTGAGAATCGTGATCCAGCTCAGGCCGGCTTGTGCCCCCTCGAGAATGAAGAATTCGAAGAGCACGCGATCGTCGTGGACCGGCGTGCCCCATTCCCCATCATGGTAAGTGATGGCGGGTTCAATCGTTGCCCAGGGACAGCGCGGCATGGGTCGAAAATGTGCGAGGCGGGCCGCGGTTGAAAAGCGAATTGCGCGAGCGGACACGACGGTGCTCGATACCGCCCAGCCGTTTGGAGTTGACCGGCCGCGCACAATTCGCAAACTCGCGGGACTGACGCCGGGCGTCCGGAGAGAGGGCGGCGGCCGTCACCCGTTCAACCACCGAAAGGACCCAAAAGATGAAGAAATATAGTTTGTTAGTCATCGCCATTGCAGCGGTCGCTTCCATCGTGATCGCCGCGGATGAAAAAGAGAAACCGGCCGCCAGTGCGGCCATGGAGCACAAAATTTTTGATTCGGCCACGATCGAGTGGGGCGGTCCGCCCCCTGGGTTCCCGACGGGAGGAAAATTTGCGGTCCTCGAGGGCAACCCGGGAGAGAAGGGGATCTACACTGTCCGGCTGAAGGCGCCCGCCGGTTACAAGATCCAGGCCCATACTCATCCGACAGCTGAATTGATCACGGTCATCTCGGGTAACTTGCATCTCGGGACGGGCGTGAAGTTCGACGAAAGCAAAGGCGACACGATGGAACCGGGCAGTTTCACGGCGATGCCGGCCGGCATGCAGCATTATGCGTGGTTCACCGAAGAGACCGAGATCCAGGTGCATGGTGAAGGTCCGTTTGAGATCAACTACGTAAATCCGGCCGACGATCCCCGCAACGCGAAGAAGTGAGGCGGGCAGTTGCCCCAACCGCTTCTCGTTTCGTTAGGCGACGAGCCAGTGGCGCTCGCCTGCCAACCGCACAAGCTGGGCGCGGCTCTGCAGGCCGAGTTTTTTCATCGCAGCGGCGCGGAGGGTCCGCACGGCCGGCAGATCCGAGCCTAACGAACTGGCAATTTCCGCGTTGCTCCGGCCGGCTGCGAGGAACTTGGCCACGGCCAGTTCCTCGACCGTGAGTTCTTCGCCGTCGGAGCCGGTGCTTACAGCCTCGGCGGCGGCGCGGCGCGGGATGGAGGGATCGAAGTAGGTTCCGCCTGCGGCGGCGGTGCGTACCGCGTCGACAATCTTTGAGGGAGAACCAGTCTTCAGAACGTATCCGCACGCGCCGAGCGCAGCCATTTCCTCGAGGTAGGAACTCTGCTCGTAGAGCGTGAGGCCCACCACCTTCACGTCCGGCTGCAGTTGCTTAAGCCGGCGTGTGGTCTCAATGCCGGTCATGTCGGGCATCGAGCCATCCATCAGGATCACGTCGGGCCGGGCTCGCTCCAGGAGATCAAGCGCGGCCTGGCCGCCGTCGGCATCCGCGACCACGATCAGGTCGGGTTGCGCATCGATGATGCTGCGAAGCGCCTTCCGCATGACCGGATGATCATCGACCAGCATGACTCGGATTTGGCGGCTCGACTCGATGTTGTCCTTCATGATCTGGGAACGGGAATCCGGACGAGAAAGGTAGAGCCATGACCAGGGTCCGACTCGATCGTGAAGCTGCCGTTCATGAGGCCGAGGCGTTCCTGGATTCCGACGAGGCCGAGGCGACCCGAGCCATCGGCCTCGCGCAGGGCACGAGCGACGTCGAAGCCGTCGCCATCGTCCTCCATCGTCCCCTGCACGCATTCGTTGTCTCGCTGCAGGACGAGGCTGACGTGGGCGGCGTTGGCATGTTTGGCGATGTTGGTGAGTAGTTCCTGAATCACCCGATACAGCGTTGTCTTGATCTCGGCCGAGATCCCGGTGGGCTGATACCTTCCGGTCTCGAAGTCGACCTTGATCTGGCACTGGGCCGACCAGGTGTCGAGCAATGTGCGCAGGGACTTGACCAGGCCGAGATCGTCGAGCGTAGACGGGCGGAGTTCCAGCGCGACGCGATGCACGTCGCGCGCGGTCTGCGCCGCCAGTTCCTGGAGTGGGCGCAGCAGCGCCGGGAGCGCGTCGGAGGTCGCTTCGGCATCGCCGAGCGACTTCAGCCCGAGATTCAACGCTGTAAGATTCTGTCCCATTTGATCATGGAGTTCACGCGCGATGCGGCGACGCTCTTCTTCCTGCGCATTGAGCAACTGTCGGCGCAAGGCTTCGCGGGCCACTTCGGCTTGCTCTCGTTCTTTAATTTCGCGGCGCAGCTGCTCGTTGGATTCGGCTAATTTCGCCGTGCGCAGCCGGACGAGGCTTTCGAGTTTTCCGGCGCGACCGGCCAATTGCTCATGGGCCTGGCGGAGTTGCGCTTGGGCGTCGCGCTGCTCCTCGAGAAGGTCGCGCACCAGATATTGGCGCCGGCGCGAATTCAACGCGACCTCGACCGAACGCAGCAGCGTGGTCGCGGCGATCGGCCGCTCCAAGAGCGTGACTCCGCCGGCCGCGCTGGTCGCCCTGGCGAGCAGATCGCTCCGGCGCGGGGCGCCACCGGTGGTCAGGATGATGACGGGCAAGTTGGACCAGGCGGCCTGTGTCTGGAGCGCGTCGAATAAATCGACGGCGTGTCCCATCTCCAGCGCTTCCTCGGTCAACACGAGCGCGCCCGCGCCTGAGTTAATTTCCACGCAACACTCTTCCGGGCCGGTGCAAACCTGGGCATTGAAGCCGTGGCCGGAAAGCAACTCGTCCATCACCCTGGCGTCTGGGCCAACTGGTGCGACAACGAGAACTCGCTGGTCAGGCGGACTTTTTTTCATCTGCGCGTGACATGATCTGCCCGGCCTCGCCATGGAAGACCGGCACGCCCGTAAGGACACCTTGAAATTCTCTCAAAGCCGGGCCAACGCGGATGCCCCGGCCGGGATTCAGGACGAATTCGCGGATGGTTTTCTCATGGTGTCCGCTCCGTTTCTTGATGATCGCGACTGATTGTTTGACTTCACCGACGGCTTCAAAATAGCGCAGGGTGACGACGGTGTCGGAGAGGTAACTGAGATCGATGGGAGCTTCGGCGGCGGCAACAAGACCGTGCTGGGCGAGGATGAGAATCGTGACGACCCCCTTGTGGTTGAGGAACGTGATCAGCTCGTGTAATTGGCCGTTGAGATAATGCTCGCCGGGCATGGCATTGAGATACCCGTTGAGGCTGTCAATCACGACGAGCCGGGCGCCGTCGGCCACGCTCTGCCGGATCCGGTCGGCAAACTCACCCGGCGAAAGTTCGGCCGGATCGACCTGCTGCACGGTGACGAGGCCGCTTTCGATGTGCTGATCCAGACACATGCCCAATGCCTTGGCTCGGGCCAGCATGATCTCGCGTGTCTCTTCAAAGGCGAAGAAAATCCCGCGATCGCCGCTGGAGGCCATTTGCGCTACGTATTGTAATGCAAGGGTGGATTTACCCGTGCCGGCTGGGCCGAGAATGAGAGTAGCGGTGCCGCGATCGAGGCCGCCGCCAAACAAATCATCGAGTTCCTGGATTCCGCTCGGGACCGGCTCGCGGTGGACAGCGCAGTGATGCTCGGAGGCCACGAGCCGCGGAAAAATGCGCAGACCTCCCGTGGCGATGATGTAATCGTGATATCCTTCGCGGAATTTCACACCGCGCAGTTTCAGCACGCGCAACCGCCGGCGCGAGACTCCATAGTCGGGGGAGATCTGTTCCATCTCGATCACGCCGTGGCTCAGGCTGAGGACGTGCGGATCAGTGCCGGTGCCGCTCCGGGACATCTTATCATCAAGCAACAGCACCGTGCTTTGATACTTCGTAAATTGTTGTTTCAGATTTAGCAATTGGCGCCGGTAGCGCAGTGGGGTCTCGGCCAGGAGGCGAAACTCCGAAAGCGAATCGAAGACCACCCGGACGGGCCGGATCTTTTCCACTTCTTCGAGCAACAGCCTGGTCACCTTGTTTAGCTCGACCTCAGACGGGTGAAAGACCGTGGTCTGCGCCTCGGGGCGAAGGAGCTGCTCGATCGCCGACATTTCCAAAAGCGGAATACCACCGAGCGACCAGCCATGGGACTCTGCCACCTGCTGCAACTCCTGACACGTCTCCGAAAGCGTGATGTAAAGAACCGCTTCACCCCGGCGCACTCCCTCGAGTAGGAACTGCAGCGCGAGTGTCGTTTTGCCCGAGCCCGGGTCGCCCTGGATCAGGTAAACGCAATTGCGCGGCAAACCACCGGCCAGGATGTTGTCCAACCCTTCGATGCCGCTCGGGCAACGTTCACTGGTCCGAATCGCGACTGAGTTTTCTGCAGGTTGGTCTTTTTTCATAAGCATGGCTGGCCGTGAGGAAACAGCCGCCATGATAAGGGCCGGACATATTTTCCCCTCGGTGACAGATGTTTTCAGTAGTTCGAAGCGCAGCCCCTCCGCGACAGGTCTTTATTTGCGGGCGCTTTCTTTCGGAGGTCGCCTTGCTGTCCCGTAGGCCAGCGTTGGATCGGGATTATCGGCTCGACGGGCTCGATTGTGATTGCGAACTTAGAACTGAGAATGGGATGGACGATCCAATTCGGAATGGCGGCGCGTTCCACGGGGGTGGTGCGCACCACCCTGCTCGTTTTGACTCTCTGTGTCGTGGGGAACGTCGCGCGCGCGGACTGGCGCACCGATGCCGAGACAGGCGTGCTCTACAATAGTAACCTCTCAAATTCGGATCGCGCGTCGGACGAGAAAGACGACTTCGCCTGGCAGAGCGACCTGCAACTTGGCAACGGTTTCCAGCTGACGCGAGATCTGCGCTTGAATCTCGCAGCCGACTTGCGCGAGCAGGTTTGGGCTCGGTTCGACGCTTTCAATAATGTGGCTCCGGGCGGGACGGCCGGCTTGCGCCATCGATTCGGTCTCGGACGCATGGCGCCATGGGTGCTGGTCGAGGATCATGCGGCTTACGCGTTTTTCCATGACGATGGACGCAGTGGTTTTGAAAATCGGTTCCGGGTCAGGGGTGGTTTTGGAATTACCGAGCGACTGGCGGTGGAGGCGGCTTACATGTTTGACGACTTCCAAGCGAAGGACCCTTTCTGGGATCTGAGCGGAAACAGCGGGTCGATCCGCCTGACGTTTGACGCGACTTCCTCGCTCCAGGTTGCGCTGGGATACAGCTATCGTGAGGGCGAGGTGATTTCGTATGCGCTCCCGCCCCGGCCGGACATTGTCGCACTCGCGTCGGCTCGCGAGCCGGTGGACAGCTTCGGCACCCCGCTTTACACGGCCTATCGCTTGCGTGGCTCGACCAACGCCGTCTCCGCCTCAGTCGGCTATACGTTAGGCAAATATGTTTCCGTTCTGGTGAGCTATGAATTTCGTCACACTTCTTCCGGTCCGCTCGACTACGAAAATCATCTGGTCGAGGCGAAATTCGCTTTTGTTTATTGAGTCATGGACGCGCGAGTCATCATTGCCCTGGCAAGCTGCATCGCATGCGTCGGCTTGGAGGCCGGCTCGCTCAGCGTGACGGTGAAAGATGCGAAAGGCGCCCCGGTCTCCGACGCGGTGGTCTATGCCAGCTCGCCCTTCACTCCCACGCGCGCGGGGAAACAGGCGGTGATCGATCAGCAGAACAAGCAGTTCGTTCCTTACGTTACGGCCATTCAGGTCGGCACCTCGATCCTGTTCCCGAACAAGGACAACATTCGGCATCACGTCTATTCGCTCTCGCCGACGAAGCGCTTCGAGCTGCCGCTTTACGCTGGCATTCCGGCGAAGCCGGTTGTGTTTGAGAAGGAAGGCTTCGTCACGCTCGGCTGCAATATTCACGATTGGATGATTGGCTATGTCGCGGTCGTGGCGACACCCTATTTCAAAATTACCGGTGAGGAGGGCCGCGCCACCTTGCAGGACCTGCCCGCGAGCAATTACACAGTCTCGGTCTGGCACCCACTGCTCAGGGGCGCACCCAAAGAACTTGCCCAATCAGTCCAGGTCAGCGGCGGCGGGAAGATTGAAGTGCGCTTTACCGTGCCGTTGAAGCCTGATTTTCGCGCGAAGAGAGCGCCCGGATTGTCGGACGGAGGTTATCCCTGAGGTTTCAATTTCGCAGTTTCAGGGGACGGCTGCTTTTCTCGCTCGTTGCGCTCCTGACCCTGCTGCAAAGCGCCAGCTACCTCGTCGTTAGGCAGGCGAACCGGCAGCATGCGCTCGCGCAAGTCGACACCCGTCTGCGCGCGGGGGCGCAGGTGTTCCGGAAGTTAATCGAAGAGCGCAACCAGCAGATCACCAGCGCCGTCTCCATTCTCTCGCGCGACCACGCTTTTCTGGAGGCCTTTGCCGGAGCTGACCACGATCGCGCCACCACCTTGTCGGCCCTGGAAAGTCTGCGCGGGCGGATCAAGGCGCAGGTCATCCTGATTGGGTCACTCGACAAACAGCTGCTCTTCGACACGGCTCGGCCCGAACGACAGTCGGTGCCCTTTCCTTTTCCGAAGCTGCTCGACGAAGCGGAATCAGGGGGAGCGGCTCACCGGTTCGTTCTTCTCGAGGGCAAGCTTTATGTCATGGCGGTGACGCCGCTGCTCGCGCCCGCTCCGATCGCGTGGCTCTGCCCGGCCTTTCACATCGACGCTCGACTGGCGCGTGAGATCAAAACCTACTCTCTCTTGGAGATCACCTTCGTTGATCTGACCGACGAGAACAGGTTGCTCGCCTCCACTTTCAATCCCGGCCAGCGACAATCGCTCCAGTCGCTCCTGCGGAAGCGACCGCTGCCGCTGGAAGAGATCGTCGATCTCAGGTTCGGCGGGGAACAGTTCGTCAGTTATGCGCTCCCGCTCGAGACAGAGAAGGGGCAGGCGGTCGCGCTCTTGCAGAGATCGCTCGATCAGGAATTGGCGCCGTATCTGCGCCTCGAGCGCACCTTTCTTCTCCTTGCGCTGTTCGGCTTGCTCGTCTCCATCGCGTTGGGCGCTTGGATCGCGCGCACAATTTCTCGCCCGGTCCTGCAACTTGCCGAGGGCACCCGCAGGATCGGGGAGGGAGATTACTCGCAACGCATTGCGATTCGCACGAAGGACGAGATCGGTGTGCTCGCCCATGCTTTCAACAAGATGGGGGAGGGACTGGCCGAGCGGGATCAGGTTCGCGATTTGCTCGGGAAAGTCGTCTCGCCGGCCGTGGCGGCCGAGCTCCTGCGCAAGGAGGTAACGCTCGGTGGCGAAGAGCGCGAAGTGACCATGCTCTTTTCTGATGTGCGAAATTTCACCAACATGAGTGAGGCCCTCTCCCCGCAGGAAACGCTCGGTATTCTCAATCACTATTTCACTCGGATGAGCGCGATCGTCGAAGCGCATGGCGGCGTGGTCGATAAATACGTCGGCGACGCCTTAATGGCGCTCTTCGGCGCGCCGCTCGCCGGCCCTAACGATGTCGACCACGCCCTGGAAGCGGCCCTCGATATGTCCGACGCGCTGGATGAATTGAATCGCCAATGGCAGGCGGAGGGACGTCAGCCGCTCAGCATCGGGATCGGGGTAAACACCGATGTCGTCGTCGCCGGCAACATGGGATCACAGACGCGGCTCAACTACACCGTGATCGGCGACGGCGTGAATCTCGCCTCGCGCTTGGAAGCGCTCACCAAGACGCCCGAGTACGCGACGCGCATTATCATTTCCAATTCCACTCTCGAGAAAGCCAAAGGTCGCTACCGCACCCGGCGGCTCGGCGAGGTCGTGGTGAAGGGAAAGCAGAAGCCAACCGAGATCTACGCGCTGCTGGGCCGGGAAGTTTGATCGCTGCGCAGCGCCGATGCTTTAGGCAGCGGCGTGGCGAGATTTCGAATTGAGCTCCCGTTGCACGAGCGCGGCCAGGTCGGCAAAAAGCTGCAACGTGCTCTCGGGAAATTGCCGCGGACGCACGTCGATCAGGCAGAGCGTGCCAAGGCAACTTCCGTTGTGGTGAAAGATCGGAAAACCGCCATAGAACCGGATGCGAGGTCCGGCCGTTACGAGCGGATTATCGGCGAACCGGTGGTCCTGCAAAGTGTCCGGCACAATCATCGTTTGGCGGCTGAAAACGACGTGGGCGCAGAAGGCGACTTCGCGGGACATCTCATTCTCTTCGATTCCGTAACAGGATTTGAACCATTGCCTGTCGTGGTCGACCAACGAGACCAGCGCGATCGGCACATCGGCCAGGGCGGCGGCGACGCGGGTGATGCGGTCGAACTTTTCCTCCGCCGGGGTGTCGAGAACGGCCAATTCGCGCAGCGCGGCGAGGCGGGAAGGCTCATCGGGCGGCACCGCAGCGGCGGCCCAGCGGCAGGCCGAGCGCATGAGCCACGCCTGGATGTGGGCGCGGGCGTATTGCTGGGAAAAGGGCTTGATCAACCAGCCGGTGACTCCGGCGCGTTGTCCTTCTTCGTTATTCTCCCGATCCGCCACAAGGATGACCGGGATATCTTTCAACCGCTCGTCGTGCTCCGCGCGCAAGCTGCGGCAGATACTCAGTCCGTCGAGCCCCGGTAACTGCTCTTCCACGATCACGAGCACGGGCGGCGGCGCAGTCTTCGCCATTTGCAGCGCCAGATACCCATCGGACGCATGACTGATCCGCACCCCTTCCATGTCGGAAGCTTCCGAAAGAATCAGCTCCAGCCTGGTATCAGCGAGGCCCAGGATCACGGTCGAATCCTGCTGCGCCGGCGCGACCGCCGAGATCTCTGGAGCGGCGCCGTCCAACTCCTCTTCCAGGCGACGGGAAGAAGTCGCCAGTTCCACGACCTGACCATCAGCGGCGGCAAAGGCCCGCACGCCGGATTTCCTGGCGGCCAAATCGGCTTGGACTTCAACGACGATTTGATCGAGCGCATCATCCGTCCGCGATGGATCATGATGGGTCAGGGCGAGTTGTTTTACCCCGGCCAGCTGAGCCATCTCGCTGGCGTACTCGACCGGGCTATGGCCCCAGCCTTTCCGCTCGCTGTATTCGGCATCGGTGAACTGGGCATCATGAATCAACAGATCCGCCCCGGAGAGAAACTCGCTGTGACGTCGGTCGCGTTCGTTAAGCGGCGCCCGCTCATCCGGATCGCGGGCGAACGGTTCGTGATCGCAGGAATAGACCAGAGAGGCGCCGCCCATTTCCAGCCGGTAGCCAAGGGTGAGCACCGGATGATTGAGGTAGTGCGTCGTGATGCGGATATCGTCGATCTCAAAACTACCCTCCACCAGGTCGTGATAATGGATGCTGGCTTCGAGCTGATCGAGCGTGACCGGGAAGTAGGTGTATTGCATCTGGCCGGCGAGCGTCTCACGCAAAGATTGGCCGAGCCCGGATGGACCGTAGATATCCCAGTAGCCGCCCCGGAGGAAGAGTGGGGCAAAAAAAGGAAATCCCTGCACGTGATCCCAGTGCGTGTGGCTAATGAGAATGCTGCCCCGCAGCGGTTGATCCGCGTTGGCGATCAGCGCCTTGCCGAGATCGAAAGCGCCGGTCCCACAATCGATGATCACAAGAGCGCCTCCCGGAGAGGTTACCTGCACGCACGACGTGTTACCGCCGTAGCGCAGCGTTTTTCGTCCCGGCCTGGCAAGCGAGCCGCGCGTTCCCCAAAATTGAGCGCGCGCGAGAGATTTCATAGCTGGATGATGAAGCGACTCGCTGCAGCGTGATCGGTTTCTGTTCGGATGGCAATCCGCAAATATCATTTCCAACGCGCACGCGCTCAGCGCGCCTGTTTATTCTGTCGTCGAGAACAGACCCGGCCACTCCGGTCGGCAATTAGCGCTTTCCATCTGC